>JALSLR010000120.1 GCA_026988245.1 Sulfurimonas sp. | reverse complement strand
ACTAAATAGGCTAGGATAAAAAACTGAACATTTGTGTTAAATAAAAATTCCATATATAAGTACCTTGATAAAATATTGGTGACATTCTACTTTATATATGTTAATAAGCAGATAAAATTTCAATATAGCTAGGTGAATCTGATAGGATTAAAAAAATCGTAATTTTGAACTTAATTCAGAATTTAGTTTTTTAATTTATGGTATAATTAAATTATTAATATTATTTATTAATGGTACTATAAGTTATTTGAATATGTTAGATATTTAGTTTTGGAGGTTTATTATTAAAAATTCTAATAATAGCTGCATTAGCAGACGAGATGTTTTACTCTTAGGAGCTACAACTGTAAGTTTGTCTTTTGTTCCATCATTAAACGCTGATGTTGAATTAAAGACAAAGAGTTATATAAGAAAACGTATCACCTCTTTAAGTGATTTAGAGGCAAATATTCCTATATATTTTTCATATCCAAAAGATGATGATTCAAACAATAACTTTATTGTTAAACTGCAAGTGAAAGCTGCTGGTGGTGTTGGTGAAGAGAGTGATATTGTGGCATTTAATCAATACTGTACACATATGGGGGCTTCACTTAAAGGTAGATACAATAAGATACATAAGATAATGGGGGCTTGTCCTCAGCATTTGACCACTTTTGATTTAACACGACATGGCATGGTGGTATCTGGTCATGCAACAGCATCTTTGCCTCAGATAATGCTTGAGGTAAGTGATGGAGAGGTGTATGCCATTGGTATATCAGGTTTGATGTATGGATTTAGTCAAAATCCTATCCCTACAGTTACTCCTAAAATAGATAAAGTAGTTGAAAAAAAGGTCACAAAAGAGGAGCCTCCTAAAAAAATACTCAAAATAAAAAAAGAGACCAAAAAAAATATAAATAAAGATTTAATATATAAAAATATTGCTAGGTATCATAATATTTCATTTTTGCAATTTGAAAATATCTTAAAAATCAAGACTGATGATAAGTTGATTAAACATTATATGCTAAGCAATCCATGTCGCATAGTTGCAGATTTTACATCTGATAAAACTCTTAATACTAAGTCATACAAATTCTCAACAAAACCTTTTACAAAGATTCGTATTGGAAGTCATAAAGCATACTATCGTGTTGTTATAACTTTAGACAAAGAATATTCTTATAAAACTACTGTAAAAGACTCAGGGATTCTTTTTGAATGTTATTAATTAGGTGATTATAATGCAAAAAACAAATATAAAAAAATACGCAAGTGAAGATATTCCAATCCCTCCTATGGACTGTGATATATTAACAACTGCATGTGACTATTGTATAGTTGCTTGTGGATATAAAGTATATAGATGGCCAGTAAAAGAAAAAGTTGGTACGCTTAAAAATAATGCCTTAGAGTGTGAGTTTCCAGTTGGCATTATGAGTGGAAAATGGATATCACCAAATCAACATAATATTGTTTTACATAAGGGTGAACCTCATTATGTAGTTGTTATTGCTGATTCTGATACTGCTGTTGTCAATAAAGGTGGCGACCATAGTATTCGTGGTGGAACAATAGCTCAAAAGTGTTACAACCCTTTAACCCCTACAAAAGATCGTTTGAAATATCCAATGGTGCGTTTAGATAAAGAGTTTGTCCGTATCTCTTGGGATGAAGCGATTGAGATAATGGCAGAGATCTCAAAATATGTTATTGATAAACGAGGAGAACAAGCTTGGGCTATGAAAATGTACTCTTACCAATATTGGGAAAACACTCATGCACTTACAAAGTTGGCGCTCAGAAAGATTCAAACACCCGCTTGGGCAGTTCATGATCAGCCAACAGGACATGGGCCTGATACTCCTGGGATGTCGGATGCTGGAATTGATAATTTTTCAGCATCTTATGAAGATTGGGGGATGGCGGATACTCTTTTAATTGTGGGTACTGATCCATTTGAGTCTAAGACTATTATATTTAATGATTATATAAAACCAGCGATTGATGCAGGGATGAAAACTATATTTGTTGTTCCTAGAAAAACCGCTGGTGTTGCGTATGCTGAGCAAAATGGTGGTATGCACTTAGAGATAAATCCTGGAACGGATGCTATTTTACTGTATGCTCTTGCCCGTATTATTGTTGAAAATGGATGGGAAGATAAAGAGTTTGTAGATAAATGGATAAATAATAGGCTCGAGCGCGATAAAGAAGTTTTTCAAGCGGATGGATTTGAAGATTTTAAAGCGTGGATTATAACAAATGAGGATGCAAAACTTGACAACGCTGTTAAGCTAACTGGAATCCCTAAAGAAAAGATTTTACTTACTGCTGAGTGGATAGCTAAACCAAAAGCAGATGGAACCAGAGTAAAAACATCTTTTGGGTTTGAGAAGGGGCTTTACTGGTCAAACAACTATCTTGGGACTGCCTCTTTAACCTCTCTAGGTCTTATTTGTGGTGCTGGAAATCGTCCCGGACAAGTTATATCTCGTTTTGGTGGGCATCAACGGGGAATGATGCCTGGTGGGAAATATCCTAAAGATAAAGCACCTGAAAAATTTCCAGGCTGGAAAAAGCAAGGAATTGACCTTGACCGTTGGGTAGAAGAGGGTAAGGCTAGTTTTGTATGGGTAGTTGGAAATACTTGGACACACGCTATGACTGCTTCAAAACATCTTGAAGATAAACTTCGCACATTTACCTCTGCACATCCAAGGCAACCTAGCAGACTTGATAAAACACATATTATAGAGGTATATAAAAAGCGTATTGATGAGGGTGGTCTTGTGATGGTTGATCAAGATATATATCCTGTTTCACCTGTTGGTACTGAGTTTGCAGATATAGTTTTACCTGCTGCTACATGGGGAGAAGAAAATTTTACCCGTGCAAATGGTGAGCGACGCATAAGATTATATCAAAAGTTTTATGATGCACCTGGTGAGTCAATGCCTGATTGGAAAATAGTAGCTAAATTTGCCAAACAGATGGGATTTTCAGGTTTTGACTGGAAAGATTCAAACGATGTTTTTGAAGATGCAGCCTTTTACAACAAAGGGAGACGCACAAGTTATGTCGCTTTAGTAGAGTATGCGCATTCAAAAGGTATGAGTGGTCATGAACTTTTAAAAACTTATGGAACTACTGGCATTCAAGCACCTGTGAGATGGGAAGATGGAGAGTTAAAAGGTACACAAAGATTACATGATGATACTTTAAAAACGGGTGTATCTCATGGACTTACAAAAATTGACCAGTCATGGCTTAGAAAATTTAAAACGAAAACTGGACGCGCAAATCTTTTAAAAGCACCTTGGAAACTTTACAGCGATTACTGGGAATTTATGAAACCAGTTGATGATGAGTTATGGGTGACCAGCGGACGCATAAATGAACTTTGGCAATCAGGGTTTGATGATCAGATGAGAAGACCTTATTTGCAAAATAGATGGCCAGAAAACTTTTTAGAGATACATCCAATTGATGCAAAAAAGCGTGGGATTGAGAGTGGTGATTGGGTTGAAATATCTTCAGATAAGATTCCTGTAGAGGTTCATGGCTATGCTAAAGAGTTTAAAGATGATAATGCAAATGGAATTGTTCCATTGCAGGCAAGCAGTGATATCTCTACTCCTGATCCACTTGAATCAATAGTAGCATCTCAAAAATATGAAAGTAGTATTGATGCTAAGCAGATACAAAGTAGTGCTTTAGAGATGGAAGATCCAATGATCAGATCAGTTGGCTTATCTTACGATGAGCAAGAAAACAAAATACAAGAAGACCCAATAATGCAAGATTTACACTCAATTGTTGGGATGACATGGTCGGTTATTGAGCCTATGACATTTACAAGTTTAATTAATCATGGTCGTATTGATTTATACAGTGCTGATTTTAAAGCTGTAGCTATTGTAACGGATGCTATTAAAGAGGGGGTTACTTTTACTTACTTTAACCTTCCATCCGCTAAAGGTGCTCCTAACTCTCTTGCTGGTCGCGTAATGGACCCTGTGAGTCAAAGACCAAGATATAAGCTAGCTCGTGGCATTGTTAAAAATCTAGGTCCATCTGAATATAAAGACTCTTTGATGAAGATGTCATTGAAACCAAGGAGTGTAATTTGATTGCAAAAATATTTTTTGTTTTTTTGCTTGTAATTACGCAAAGTTTTTCTTTAGAATTTGAATCAGAAACTCCTGATTTACTTCTGGAACAACAAGAGCAAAGTGAACCAAAAAAAAGAGAATTGTCAGTATCTAAAGAGTTTGTTCAAGAGGATGCTATCCATAAGCCAGACCCACTTTTAGAGACTTTAAGAAAAGAGAAAAAAGATGAACCCACTTTACTTGAAAAGATTTTACTACAACAAAAGAGTAAAAAAGTTGAACATCCAAAGCAAGTGTTTAAAAAACCATTAATCGAGAGTAACGAGATAAGCACGCCAGATCCGTTACTAGATGAAATATAAAGGAAAAAAAGATGTCACTATTGAAGAAAAAATATTTATTAGCTACTGTTTTAGGAATAGTTTTGAGTGTTGGAACTCTTGAAGCAAAATCAACAGTAGGGGGTATAATCTTTACAAACACCTACTTCTCTCATACAGAAGATGATACGCAGAGAAATTATATAAGTAAATTTAACCTTACGGTACCATCAAATTCAAGACTAAGAATGCGTTGGGACAATGAAGATAGTGTTGGGATGTATATTGAAGCTGGTTTTGGCTCAGGAAGTGAACTTAAGATTCGTCATGCTTATGGAAAGTGGGATTTAAGTGAGAGATGGCAGATTCTTGCTGGACACACTTCAACTCCATTTGCACCACTAAATCCTCAAGTGTCTATGGTGCATAATTCTGGTGATGGTTTTGGAAATCCAAATCCAAGCAGACAATCACAAGTGCGTTTTACCTATAAATTTCTTAGTCGTAACGGAGCTATCTCTATGGCTATTTTAGATCCAAATTCTGGAGAAGATTATGACACAAACGCTACATCTGGAGTAACTCTTGAAAAAGAATCAACTTTTCCTAGAGTAGATATAGGCGCGGTGTATAAAACCTTTAATATGCAGATTTTCCCAAGTGTGTTTTATACTGAATCTATGTTTGAAGATACATTAGAGCCTGTTACTGTATGGGGTGCTTCTCTTGGATTACGAACGGCATTTGGTCCAATAACATTAGCACTAGAGGGAGCAACTGGTGTAAATTGGGGAAATACTAAAATGTCTGATGTTAGTACTGTTACAGGGCAGAGCAGAACGGCGGCTATAAGAAATAATGATGTGACTATTGATAATGAAATAACAAAGGGTTGGCTAGATATTGGTTACAGATTTGCAGGTAATATTTTTAAAGGTGAGTTTCATATAGTATATGGATATGACTCTGCAAAATCTTCTGACGCAGTGGTTGAACAAGAGTATGAAAATACTATGGTTGGTATTAGTATGCCGATTGATTTGCCTTGGATTGGGCGAGGTTTTCGTTTACGCCCAGAGATATTTCGCTTTAGTGAAATAGATAAAATAGTTGATGACAATAAGCGTGTAGAAACTATGGGTGGTGTCCAAGTTCAAGTTACCTTTTAGTAAGGGGCATAACAAGTTATTATTTTTCGATATAATTACGAAATTATCAGAATGAGGACAAATTTTGCAATTTACGAACGAAGAATTAAAAGAAAAAATAAATATATTAAAAGATAAGTTA
>JALSLR010000119.1 GCA_026988245.1 Sulfurimonas sp. | reverse complement strand
GTAGTAATTTTGCAAATGATTTCAAGGACTTACTGAGTCGTGGAAAAATGGATATTGATAATGTTAGCGCGATAGTTAGTGGCATCATAAATGAGATAAAAGTAGATAAAAACAAGGCTTTAAAGTTACATATCGCAAAGTTTGATAACTGGACCCCAGCTACAGACGATGAACTTAAAATATCTACTGCATCAATGCTTAATGCATATAACAACATAGATGAAAAATTAAAAGATGCCTTGCATTTAGCTTATGAGAGAATCAAAGCTTATCATGATAAACAAAAACCTAAATCATGGTTTGATACAGAAGATAATGGGACTATACTTGGTCAAAAAGTGACAGCAGTAGATAGTGCAGGACTCTACATACCAGGTGGAAAAGCAGCCTACCCATCATCTCTTTTGATGAATGTGATTCCTGCCCAAGTTGCAGGGGTGCAAAATATCGTAGTATGTACACCAACACCAGATAATGAACCCAATGAACTTTTACTCGCAGCGTGTCACCTTTGTGGGGTCACTGAAGTATATAAAGTTGGTGGAGCATCTGCAATAGCTGCTATGGCTTATGGGACTCAAACTATACCCAAGGTTGATGTAATAACTGGACCTGGAAATATTTTTGTAGCTACTGCGAAGAAAATGGTTTTTGGTGAAGTAAACATAGATATGATAGCAGGACCAAGTGAGATAGGGATACTTGCTGATGAGAGTGCAAATGCTTCTCACTTAGCTATAGACTTACTCTCACAAGCTGAACATGATGAGATGGCTAGTTCTATTTTGATTACACCTTCTCAAGATTTAGCTGATGAGGTAAAAGTTGAGATTGAAAACTGGTTAGTAAAACTACCACGTCAAACTATTGCAAGAAAGTCTATAGAGGAACGTGGGGCTATTATAGTGACTCAAACGATGGAAGAAGCGGTAGATTTAATGAATGAAATTGCCCCAGAGCATTTAGAAGTAGCTACTGATAATGCTTTTGAATTGTTACCATTTATTAAGCATGCAGGCGCTATATTTTTAGGGCACTATACACCAGAAGCCATTGGTGATTATGTTGCTGGACCTAATCATACCCTTCCTACTGGAGGAACGGCTAAATTCTATTCTCCACTTGGCGTTGAGAACTTTATGAAAAAAACCTCCATTATCTCTTTTAGTAAAAATGCTATAAATGAGATAGGTGAAGAATGCGCTCTCATAGCAAATACTGAAGGACTAACTGCTCACGAACAATCCGTAAGAGTTAGACTCACTAAATAAACTATTTTTTAACTTTTATTTTACAATGACACTTCTATGACACTGCAAAGTGTTATAGTATACGCAGTGTAAAATAAAAGGCCTAGGATGTCTCCAAATTTAAAAGAACTTGCTATCATGTGCCACGAGATAAATCTTCTTTATGTAGAAGATGATGTAGATGCTAGAACTACTACACTACGCCTCCTGAAAATTTTTTTTACAAATATTACTACAGCGATAGATGCTAAAGATGGTTTACAAAAATCACAAGATGCAAAGTTCGATTTAATTTTGAGTGATATAAATATGCCAGAAATGAATGGCTTAGAGATGATAGAAGAGGTTCGTAAGACAGATTCAAGTATAGCAGTTGTAATGTTATCCGCATATGATGATGCTAAGTACTTTAAAAAAGCTATAGAGTTAGGGGTAGATGGCTATATCTTAAAACCATTAGACCATGATCAGTTTATCAATGTTCTTTTTAAAATAGTACAAAAAATAAATCTTATTAAAATACAAAAGAACTATCAAATACAGCTTGAAGAAGAGGTGGCAAAGAGAAGTGAAGAACTACAGCATGAGCTTCATTATGATTCAATAAGCCCTTTATTCAGCAGATATATGTTTTTCAATGACTTGTCAAATTTGAATGCCCCCATAGTCGTCCTTATAGATATTAATCAATTTAAAGTGATTAATGAGGTATATGGTACATCCATAGGTTCTAGTGTCTTAAAAGAATTTGGTAGTTTTTTAAAGAAAAATATAGAGGATGTATCCTACCGAGTATACCGACTATCTGGTGATGAATTTGCAATTTTAAATATAGATGAAAATAAAGATATCCATAAGTATCAATCCCTAGTAGAATGTTTGTTCAAACAACTTAATAATTTAAAAATAAAAGTAGAGGAAATAGTGATATCACTTGATGCTACAATAGGGATGTCTCATGTCACTTCAAGTGAATATGAATGTGCAAAAATAGCTCTAGAGTACGCTAAAAAGTATAAAAAGCCATTTATTCAATACTCTAGTGAGATTGACTATAGAGAAAAAAGCTCCTTAACACTTCAGCGTAGAGATGAGATATGCATGGCTATTGATGAAGAACGTGTAGTAGCAGTGTACCAACCTATTGTTGATGCTAGTGGTAGTATAGTTAAGTTTGAAACACTTATGCGACTTCAAGCTAAAGAGTCTGTAAAACTCATTTCACCATACTTTTTTTTAGATATAGCTATCAAAACAAGACTTTATGAATCTTTATCTGAAACTGTGATTTTTAAAGCCTTGCATCATATGAATACTTCAAAGCACTCTTTAAGCATAAATTTCACATATAGTGATATTAAAAATACTAAATTTATTCAAAAAATAGAAAATTTTATGATTGCAAATAAAGGTGTGGGAAAGCGAACTATATTTGAGATAACTGAAGATGAAAGTATAGAAAATTATGCGGATGTTAAAGAGTTTATAAGACGTTTTAGAGAGTATGGTGTTAAAATAGCCATAGATGATTTTGGCACTGGTTTTTCAAACTTTGAGTATATACTTGAAGTTGAGCCTGATTATTTGAAAATTGATGGTTCTTTAGTGAAGGATATAGATACTAACAAACGTTCCTACGCTTTAGTCGAGGCTATAGTACAGTTTTCCCATAAGCTTGGGATAAAAGTTATTGCAGAATTTGTGCACTCAGAGTTAGTTTTTGAGATGCTTAAATCTTTAGATGTGGATGAATATCAAGGTTTTTATTTTTATGAACCCTTGATAAATATTAAAGAGATGTAATGAAAACCTATACTAAAACAGAGGAAAACATAATACTTAGTTTTGTTATAATCAGTCTTTTACTGATACTTTTAGGTGGAGTCTCTATTGTTAAGATGATAGAACTTTCAAATCTTACCCAAAAACTTTATGAACATCCCCTTGTTGTTACTAATGCTACACAAAAAATTCAAACGCACTTAGTCTCTATGCATAGGTATATGAAAGATGTAGTCCTTTCTACTAGCGAAGAAGAACTTCAAGTAGCCCTTCATCTTGTAAATGAAAATGAAAGGATGATTTACAAAGATTTCAAATTAGTTTTTGAGAGATACTTAGGTGATAAACAAGAGATACAAACTAGTTATGACTTATTTGTAAGATGGAAAATGATTAGAGATGAGATAGTGATTTTGATGCAAGAGGGAAAGGTTAAAGAAGCGATACAAATCACAAAAGAAAAAGGCTACCGACATGTACTAAAGTTAAATGAAAGTGTAGAAGTTTTAGTTGAATATGCACATAAAAAAGGGCAATTATTTGTTCAAAATGCATCTGATACTAAAAACCTATCTATTAGTTTGACTGTTGGGGTTCTTATGATTATATTGATTTTAATCTTGAGTATAGCAATCATGCTTCTAAAAAGTCTTGCAAATGCAACACAAAAGCGCGAACAACAAACACAACAGCTTCTTTCTCAGTCACGTTTAGCGCAAATGGGCGAGATGATAAGTATGATAGCCCATCAATGGAGACAACCTTTAGGAGCAATAGCCGCTACTTCAATAGATGTTAAAATGAAGATAGAATTAGGTGAATTTGATTTTGAAGAAAAAGAATCAAGAGCTGATTTTCTTATATATCTCAATCATAGACTTGAAAATATTGACTCTTTTGTTCAAGGCTTAACGGGAACGATAGATGATTTTAGAGATTTCTATAAACCAAATAACAAGAAAGAATTTTTAAAAATTAACATTCCAATACAAAAAACACTCAACATTGTTGAGAACTCTTTAAAGTCTAATAATATAAAGTTAGTAGAGCATTATTATTCAGAGAGAAGTATCGAGTTTAATAACAGTGAAATAATGCAAGTTTTTTTAAATATATTTAAAAACTCTGAAGATAATTTTAAAGCTAAAGATGTAAAAAAAGCTTATATATCCATCACCACTGTAGATACTGATAGTGGGTTAAATATAATGATATGCGATAATGGAGGTGGTGTAGACAGCTCCATAAAAGATAAAATATTTGATCCATATTTTTCAACGAAACATGCAAAAAATGGAACAGGTTTAGGCTTGTATATGTCAAAATTAATCATAGAAGAGCACCATGGGGGAAGCATTAGTGTTCGAAGCACTCAAGATGGTGTTTGTTTTGATATAGCTTTGTGTAAAGAGTTTGTAGATGAATAAAGCTTATGCAATACTTGAAGCTTCATTTAAAGCCAAAGATATAGTATTAGAACAAGATTATAAGAGTAAAATAAAAATGAAAACATTTGATACCCTTTCATCAATTGTTTTAAAGATAAGTGATAATGGTGGTGGTATATCTGATGAAATTATAGAAAATATATTTGACCCATATTTCTCAACAAAAGATGAGGAAAATGGAACAGGTTTAGGTTTGTATATGTCTAAGGTAATCATTGAAGAGCACATGATGGAGAACTTTCTGTCATTAATACGCATGAAGGCGTGCGTTTCGTAATTAAAATCAAAAATAGTGAGAATGAAAATGAAGATTGACAATAAATTGATACTAGAAAATTCAAAATATTTAAATGTTTTATATGTAGAAGATGATGAATTGCTTCGAGAATCAACTGCTCAGCTTTTTGAAAATTTTTTTAAAAATGTTGCTGTGTCACACGATGGGCAAGATGGGTTAAATAAATACAAAAAATTTATAGAAGAAAATGATGCTCCCTATGATATCGTTATATCAGATATCAACATGCCTATTATGGATGGCTTGGAGATGTGTAAGAAAATAAAAGAGATTAATTATGATCAAGTAGTTATCTTTATCACCGCTTTTAATGAGTCAAATTATCTTCATAGTGCGATTAGTTTAGGAGTAAATTGTTTTTTAACCAAACCAATAGAGATGGAACAACTAAAAAATGTACTTTATCGTTCTACACAAGTTGTAACTGATCGTAAATTAGTACTGCAACATTATGAACAAATAGAGGAACAAAATGTTCAAAATATAAGTAGTAGTTCAAAGGCTACTTTTAGTTCATCTAAGGAGATATTGGCTGATTTAGAAGCACAAAAAGAAAATCTTTCACATATTTGGGTGAAACTTGAAGTTATTCATCAAAGGCTAGGGAATCACAATATAGATGTAGAATTTTTTCGTTCACACTATGGGATAAAAGTTATCGAATATTTTCTAAATGTCATTAAGGGGAACAGCAAAGTAGGAAATTGCCCTGTCATCATTGTAATGCTAGAGTTTTTTAAAAATAAAAATTTACCACTTGAAGATATCTTTATGATCTGTGTGAATTTCAAAAACACTATAAGCTCGTATATATTTGAAAGCTATGTCTTTAACCAAAATTTGTTTGATGAAATATCTTTAATTCTCGATAACAACTTTGAAGGTGTTATTATCAATTATCAAAAACAAAAACGAACTCTTCCTCCAAAAAAAGCGAATAAAGAAGTATTTAAAAAGCTTGAAAAACAATCTTCAGAAGAAAGTATCAAAGAGATAAACTATAGTGAGTATGTATTAGAGAGCGATGTCTATGAGCTACAAGACTTAGAAGAAGAGATAGATGCTTTAGCTGTCCTAGTCATTATGAACAATAGTTCGACTGTTGAAGATAGTGAACACTTAGGAAGACAAATTGAAAGATATGGAGTTATCCTCACGAATTATCCTCTTTTTTCTAAATTAGGAGAGTATATAGTGAAGCTTGGTAGAAATTTTACAAAAAATTCACAACTACTACACGATGATAAAGAAAGAATGTCTAATATAACAGCACTCATCGAGGGTTTTGTCAATGATTTAATCATTTGGCGTAAAGAAATTTTTGAAAATAACATAGAAGACTCTCACTTTTTAGACGCGTCTTTTTTCTCAAATGTAGATACTATTATCATGTTTATAGAATACAATGAAGAGGATGAAGATGCTATGTCGAGTGACGATGAGATAGAATTTTTCTAAAAAGAAGCGCTATAGCCTAGTTGTTGTGTATTTGATATCAAGTTCTCAGGTACTTTTTTTCTTAAACGTTTTACTAAGCTTTTGATTGAGTCACTAGAAAATTCTTTTTCTGGGGCATTGTGATAAAGATGATTGAAAATTTCTATGGCATTAAAAGATTGGTTTTTATTTTTTAAAAGTAGTTCTAAAAGTTTTTGTTCATTTTCACTTATATCAATTTTTTTATTATTTAAAAAAAGTGCAGATATAGAAAAATTGTATTTATAGCTATCGTTTAAAGATATAATATTCTCTTTTTGAAAAGATATACATACATCATAAAGAATTTGAAGTAAATTTTCTGATGAAAGTGGCTTTTGCATAAAACCTTCAACCCCTAGGTTAATCAAGTCTATGAGATACTCTTTATTATTATAGGCGGATATGATTATAATTTTTTGCTTTTTGTGGATGTCGAAGATGCTTTTTGTTAAGCCAATACCGTCAAGACGTGGCATCTGAATATCACTTACTATGATGTCATAATATCTATCTTCATTGTCATAGTACCTTTTGTAAAGCTTTAAACCTTCTAGCCCATCTTCTGCAACATCTACATGTTCAAACAGGTTTTTAAACACAACAGCAGTTTTTTCTCTCAAAGCTCTATCATCTTCAACGTATAGTAATGACAAGTCTTTAGACACTTGCTGGAGTATTTTAAAAGTAAGTTGCATGTATTCTCCGTTAATATATATCATAATATAACAAATTGTACCCGTTGTTATTTTAATTTATCCTTTTGAATGTACATTATATAGTTTTTTATTTAAACTTATTAAGCAAGATTTCACATTCTTCAATGTCAAAACTTGTAACGGCAGAGGATATTTGGGTGGATATGTTACTTAAAGAAGTTAGCTTGTTTTCTTTGGCATAGATATTTATTGTATCAGCAAACTTTTGAATGAGCTCTATATCTCCACTTACTTTTGCTTTTTCATAGAGTTCTATGAGGTCTGGAGTGAGTGAACTCTTCTGGATGCTAAAGCTAGAAGTTTCTTTAATGTCTTCTATGAGTTTTATTTCACATTTTAGATATTTACACATTGCACTAGTTAGGTCAGTATACTTAATTGGTTTGTGTAAAAAATCATCAAAAATTAAATTTTGAGTATCGTCTTGTTTAGATATAACGGATGCGGTAATGGCTACGATAGGGATTTTATAAAAGGATTTTATCTCTTGGGTAGCTTCATAACCATTCTTATTTGGCATTTTTATATCCATGAGGACTATATCTATTTTATTTGTTTTAACAAGGTCTACTGCTTCTTGTCCATCTTCAGCTTCTATGATGATTAAGGGTGTGTCTTTTAAATATTCTTTTATGAGTACTCGGTTTAGCTTGATGTCATCAGCCACTAATACAGTCGCTTTTTCAAATATTATTTCTGAGTTTCTTGGGTTGAAGGATGAAACATCTTTATCGCTTATCTTTACATTTAAAAAGGTAACTATAAAAGTAGAACCTTCATCTCTTTTACTTTTAAGGGTGATGGTCCCTTGCATCAATGTTACGAGTTGTTTAGTGATTGCTAAACCTAAACCTGTCCCTCCATAGTCTTTATTACTTTGATGGGAGTGTTGTGAAAATGCTTCAAACATATGTTTTTGTTCCTCTTCATCCATTCCTATCCCAGTATCTGTCACTTCGATTATTAGATTAGCTTCATTCTCTTTAGGTGAGGAAGTTGTTATTTTAATGTGTATAGAGCCTTCTTTCGTGAACTTGAGTGCATTACTTACAAGATTAAAGATTATTTGTCTTATGCGCATCTCATCTATGATAAGTGTTGATGGTACCTGCTTCTCTACTGTTACAAGTAGCTCTAAAGCTTTCGCTGTAGCCTTATGCGTAAACACACTATATATCTCATCACATAAGGAGCGAATATTAGTCGGTTGGTACTCTATTTCTAGTTTTCCAGCTTCGACTTTAGATAAGTCTAGTATGTCATTTATGATGGTAAGTAAAATTTTCGAACTGTCTTGGACTGATTTCACATAATTTTTATGCGTAGAGTCTTGTATCTCTTTTGCAAGTAAATCAGTAAAACCAATGATGGCATTCATAGGTGTACGAATTTCATGCGACATGTTCGCTAAAAATTCTGACTTCATAGTATTTGCAGAGTCAGCTTCTTCTTTTGTTCTGTTAAGTTCTTTATCTGTTTTATCCATTCTCTTAACGATAATATGTAAGACAAACCATTCAAATATTACAAAGGCAGCATGTAATAATGTAATGTCTAAACCGCATCCATAGTTAAATACAATGATAGGTGTATCAAAAACATAGATATTATAATCTTGAAGATAATTAAATATTAAGTGGTGAATTATGATGAAAAAAGAGCCTAATGAAATCGTTTTAAAATCTTTATAAATCACTAAAAAAGACAAGGCGCCAAAGATGTGAAAGTGCATCTCTATTCTTCCTAAGCTTTGTTGTATCATTATGATGGAAAAAGTCATAAGAACAAGTGCTATAGTGTATCTATATGTTTGGGTCCCTTGAAAGAATTTGTACGATACTAAGGTAAGACCAAATAGCATACCGCCACCAACTATCCCTAGTATGTACGCATCAAATAGGTACGCAGTAATTGTAGATATAATGAACCAATGCAGTAAGACCAGTTTTAACATAAACCAATCAGCTTTAAGGTTGAGCGCTTGTTCTTTAATAAGGTTCATTCAGAAGTCCTTTTATATCTTTGTTTATTTGTTTAAAATCATAAGGATAGGTATTGTAGATATATCTTAAATATTTTGTTTTATTTACTTTTTGTATTATGTATAGATGTGCAGTATGATCATACTCTGTTTTATCTATGAAAGATTTTGAAAAAAACACATTGAATGCTTTTGTGTAGACTCTTAATATATCTGTGTTAAGGTAGATGCCTTTAAATTCAGGATTAAAAAACTCTGCATACCTCTGTGGAAGTGTCTTGTCGACAGGGGTTGATATATCTAAAAATTCTACACCGATTCTTTTTCTATTTATTTCATCTATCGAGTTATAGTAGTGATTTAATGAAGAAAGTCTTGGAGAACAGATATCCGGACAGGAAGAATAGCCAAAAAATACAAGTTTTACATCTTTGTTATCATTGAGTATGAGGTCTAAGTCTAGTTTCTTCTGTAAGCTTTTTCTTGCTAGAGATGAAACACCACTAAAGCTTGGTGCTATTACAACTAGTATAGATACTAAGACAATGCTTGTAAATATGAGTATTGCAAAGATTTTTTTTTGCATTATGCAGAGTGTTGATGCTTTATAGTCAAAATGGCATCAATGTTTTGAAGCAGTAACTCAACGAGTCTTGGTTCAAAAGATTTTCCACTTTCATTTTTAATATACTCTATAGCTTCTTCAACATCCCAAGCTTTTTTGTAAACCCTGTCTTGAGTGAGGGCGTCAAAGACATCTGCTATGGCTGTTATCCTGCCAAAGAGGTGTATATCGGTACTTTTGATACCTCTTGGGTAACCACTACCATCCCACTTTTCATGATGTTCATGAGCTATAAGTGCTGCTGTTTGCAGTAGTTCATGTTTTGATTTATGAAAAATTTCGTAGCCATAGGTGGTGTGTTCTTTCATTGTTTGAAACTCTTCCTTCGTTAGCTTAGAGGGTTTTAGCAGTATCTTATCTGGAATGATTACTTTTCCAATGTCATGCATCGGAGAAGCCATTTTTAGAAGTTGTGAATCTTCATGAGAACAGCCATATACTTGAGCTAGAAGCTCTGAAAAAAGAGCAACTCTGTTAACATGTTCGCCAGTTTCTTTTGAACGCCATTCCCCAAGTTCACCAAATGTACTTAGAACTTCTTGCTGTGTAGCAATGATATCGTTCTTAAGTTGTACTTCTTTTGTTATATCTGTTCTTATACTAATATATTCTATAATCGTTCCCTCGGTATCAACTAAGGGCATAATAGTTGCTTCAAAATAATATGGACTACCATCTTTGGCGATATTCTTTACAGTGCCATGCCAGGTTTTTTTATGTGTAATCGTATCCCATAAGTCTTTGTAGATTGCATCATCAACCTCGGGGCTTCTAAACATTCTATGATGTGATCCTATTAACTCTTCTTTAGAGTACTTACTTAATTCGCAAAATTTATCGTTTACATAGATGATGTTGCCATCTAAGTCAGAT
Source organism: Sulfurimonas sp. (assembly GCA_026988245.1). Classification (GTDB taxonomy): domain Bacteria; phylum Campylobacterota; class Campylobacteria; order Campylobacterales; family Sulfurimonadaceae; genus Sulfurimonas. Next base: position 19,107 of record JALSLR010000119.1, on the reverse strand, counting down.
TTTGAAACAGAAGCGCCTGCATCAACTGCTAATTTGTATTGATCAAGCAAAACTTGTGTCGTATCAAACTGCCCTTGAAGTTTTTCTTTAGCTAAAAAAAGTTCTATATGGGTATTGACTCTATGTATAAGTTCTGATTCGTCAAATGGTTTTGTTATGTAGTCTTGCCCACCATGTTCAAATCCTTTTTTTATACTTTCTTTATTGGCATTCGCAGATAAAAATATGATTGGAATTTTATTTATATTTGGATTTTGTTTAATAATGTCTGCTGTTTGGTAGCCGTCTAATTCAGGCATATTAATGTCTAGGAGTATAAGGGAATAGTTCTCTTTACCTAAGAGTTCAATTGCTTTTTTACCACTTGTAGCAAAATATATATTATATAACTCTGTAGACTTTAGAACATTTGCTGCAACTTGAATATTTTTTGCATTATCGTCTACTATGAGTATATTTTGTTTAATCATGTCATATTATACGTTAATTAAATAAAATAAATATTAAAAAACATCACTATCAAATATACTCACTATCTCAATTTTATCAAATAATTATCACTTATTTATAGCTTTTTTAAGTTTCACTTAGATAGTATTTGCCTAGTAAGAATGCTCCTGTAGAGTCTTATAAGGGCATCTTAAAATAAAGATAATTCATAGTTATAAAACTTAAAATTGCCGTGATAATAGGCTGAAGGAGTATATATGCAATTAGGTTTCCTAGTTGATTTGCATCTATGTATGGGATGTAAAGGGTGTGAGATCGCATGTAAAGTGGAGAATGAAGTTCCACTAAGTACATGGAGATTACGTGTAAAATATGTAGATGTTGGAACTTTCCCAGAGACAAAGAGAACGTTTACGCCTCTACGTTGTAACCACTGTGAGAATGCACCATGCGAAAGAATTTGTCCAGTATCTGCACTTCATTATTTAGATAATGGAATTGTAAATATTGACAAAGAGAGATGTATCGGTTGTGCTGGATGTGTAATGGCTTGTCCATATGGAGCTATCTATATAGACCCACAAACACAAACTGCTGATAAATGTACATACTGTGCTCACCGTGTAGCATCATCTATGATGCCAGCATGTGTTGTTGCTTGTCCTGTTCAAGCAAATATTTTTGGAGACTTAGATGATCCAACTTCAAATATTTCTCAGTACATTGGTGCACATCAGCCTAGTGTTCAAGTAAGAAAACCTGAGAAGGGTACGAATCCTCATCATTACTATGTTGGTGGCGGTAATGCTTCTCTTAATCCTCTAGCATCTGCTAGACTTGAAGGTGATAACTTGTTTGGTAAAATAACAACACTTCCAGTAGGAGGACACCACTAATGGCAGCACATGAAATTTTAGCAGCAACAAATGCTGTAGTCACTTTAGATGTAGCACTTCCAGGGACAGTATGGCCTTGGTTAGTAACTGTAAATATGTGGGCTAAAAGTATAGGTACCGGTGTGATTTTCATGCTTTTTATGCTTTTGAGAATGCATCCAGAGTCAGGAAACAAATTGAGAATGCAAACATCTATAGTTGCATTTATATTTATTAATATATTCTTATTATTTACATTAGCTGATTTACATCAGCCATTTAGATTTTGGCATATATTAGTTTATCCTAGCTTTACTTCTGCAATAGCATGGGGTACATTTATGGCTTCAGCATTCCTTGGTCTTTTGACTTTACTACTTTTAGTAGCTTGGAGAGCAAGAACAAATGTAGAGTGTAATACTAACTATGACAAAATACTGTTATGGACGACAATATTAGCAATCCCTGTAACTCTATATACAGCTGCGTTGTTATCTCAGTGTACAGCTCGTGAATTATGGCAAATGCCAGCAGAGTCTGCTCAAATGATTTTAGCCGCATTACTTTCTGGTTCAGCAACAATGATTCTTATTGGTGGTGATAAACTAACGTATGAAGCTAAAAAAACATTAGGTGTAGTTTTAGGTCTTAGTGCATTAATGTCGTTTATAATCTACATGTCTGAGTATATCTTTGGTGCTATGAAGGCAGAAGAGATTGCATTTACTTTAGAATATATTAAAGGTGATGGAGCATACACAGTTATGTTCTGGTTAGGTCAATGGATGACTTATATATTACCAATGTTACTAATAGTATTAAGCAGAAGTTCAAAAAGCGAAAGTATTTTAAAACTAGCATCAATATTAGCAATTGTGGGTCTATTTATCGTTAAACATGTTTGGTTAATGATTCCACAACTACTACCTATGAGTTAAGGAGACTATATAAATGTATTTACAAAGTAGAAGAACATTTTTAAAAGGCGCTGCATTTTCTGTTGCAGGCGTTGCTATTGCAAAGGGTGTATTTACAGCTGATGCTATTGCAGAATCAGTAAGTGATTCAAAATTTACTAACACTCCAGATTCTTTATCATTCTATCCTCCGATGGAAGAGTGGGAAGACTTTAAAGAGTTAGATGGAAACGATTGGAAACGTGGTGGTATTGAACGCCATGGTGTAAGAAGTGATTCTAATCCAGATGGTATAGAAGTTAATGATTATACTATTGTACCAACTGCATGTTCAAACTGTGAGGCTTCTTGTGGTTTAACAGCATGGATTGATAAAAAAACTTTTACAGTTAAAAAATATATGGGAAATCCTCTTCATCCAGGTTCCCGTGGACGTAACTGTGCAAAAGGTTATGCAACTCAAAGTCAAATGTATGATCCAGATCGTATAGCATTCCCACTTAAACGTGCAGCTGGTTCAGCTCGTGGTGAAGGTAAATGGGTTCGTACAACTTGGGATGATGCAATGACAGCAATTGGGAACAAGATGCATGATGCAATGATAGGTGATGATGAATTATCTAAAAAATCATGTATGTTCCATGTTGGTCGTCCAAATGAGAATGGTTTTACTGGTAAGGTATGGCACACTCTTGGTCAAGATTGTTTTAATTCACATACAAATATTTGTAGTTCTGGTGGTCGTACTCCAACTATTCAATGGGCAAATGATGATAGAAGTTCTCCAGATTGGGCTAATGCTAAGCTAATCTTTTTAAACTCTTCTCATGCTGCTGATGCTGGTCACTACTTTCAACAAGCTGCTGGACACATCGCTGATGCTAGACGTAAAGGTGCAAAACTTGTAGTAATGGATCCTCGTATGTCTAACTCTGCTGGTATGGCAGACTTATGGATTGCTTGTTGGCCTGGAACTGAAGCAGCACTTTACTTATACTTAGTGCAAAGAATGCTTTCAGAAGACAAAGTGAACAAGGCGTTTGTAAAGAAATGGTTTAACTGGGAAGTTATGATGGATAATAAGGCTTACTTATTATTTATGGTAGAAAAAGGGTATATCTCTAAAGTTCCTAAGAAAAATGATTTTGATGCTTACATCGAGATGCTTAAAGAGCTTTATGCACCATATACTTTAGAATATGCTTCTAAAGAAACACGTGTACCTGCATATAAAATTGAAGAATTATATGATATGTTTATTTGGGCTGGTACATCTATATCTTCATACTTCTGGCGTGCTGCTGCTGCTGGTAATCTTGGTGGTTGGACATCTGGTCGTACAGGTTTCTTAGCACTAGGTATGCGTGGAGCTATCGGACCAGAGGGTGGGACTTTCTTCCACCACTTCCATGTTATTTCTGTTGCTGGTAAGGGAGGGAGCGCTACTGTTGGTCAAGGTAAACGTGGCTCAAACATTCCTAAGGTTGATACTTGGAATGAGTTGTCTTTCCCACCAGAATGGCCAATGTCATCGTATGAGATGTCTTTCTTGTTACCACACTTACTTGCAGACACTGAGTGGCAAGATAAATGGAGAGCAAAAGGTCTTCAAGTTCCTAAAAAACTTTCTGTTTGGATTCCTCGTATGTACAATCCAGTTTGGATTAACCCAGATGGATTTAGATGGATAGATACTATCAAAGATGAGTCTAAGATGGAGTTAACATTTAACTTGTCTCCAACTTGGTCTGAAACTAACTGGTATGTTGATTATATCCTACCTGTTGGACTTGCTGGTGAGCGTCATGATCAGCATTCTGAAGCTACTATGCCTGCAAGATGGACATCTTTCCGTCAACCAGTTATGCGTGTTGCTCTTGAAAAAGCAGGATGGAAACCTAAAAATCCTAACCGTGCTACACTAGAGGCTCACATTAAAGCGGGTCTTGGTGAAGTTTGGGAAGAAAATGAGTTCTGGTTTGATATGTGTGTTAATTATATCGATCCAAAAGGTGACTTATTTATTGACGCTGCGAAGACTAAAAGTGTTAAATCTATGTGGGAATCTAAAAAGAACCCAGGTAAACCTGTAACTATTTCTGAGTGGTATGATGCTGCATTTGGTGACAACTTACCTAACCTTAAAGCAACTGCTACAGCTGATTCACGTTATAAAGATGCTGAATACCCAGTATATGAATATATGCGTGATCATGGTGCTTGGATGGAAGAGAACCATATCTATTCTCCACAAGAACGTGAGATAAAAGATGATGGGGAAAACTACATCTCTCATGGTCATAAATATGAGAAAAAACATGTACATATAGATAAACGTACAGGTGTAATGACTGCCCAACATAATGGTAAGAAAAAATCTATGGGTATCGAGATAGATGGTGTTAAGATGGAAGGTTTTGCTACATTAGACAAAAAACTTGACTTCTTCTGTGAGTGGTTAGCTGATGAATGGAAATGGCCTGAATATTCTATTCCATTCTATCCTCGTGATGAGAAAGAGAAAAAAGAGATGAAAGAGATTGTATCTCACGTTAACCATATGTATATGACTGAAAAAGATTCATATGCGCTAAATACGGTTTTCCGTTTACCATACAATATTCATACTCGTTCTGCTAACTCGAAGCACTTGATGGAAATTTCACAAAATCATGACCCTATTTGGATAAGTACTCCAGATGCTGCTCGTCAAGGTTTTAAACGTGGAGATGCTATCCGTGTAAATATTACAGATAGTATCACTGGTTTAGATTCTGGTTATTTTGTAGCTATGGCTGTTCCAACTGAGGGTGTACTTCCAGGTACTTTAGCATGTTCTCACCATGGTGGTCGATGGAAACTAGTAAACTCTATAAGTATCCCTAATGGTGTTACAGATGGAAAAGTTGATTCTCAACCAGTAGTTCGTAATATGAATGATCCTAAATTTATGGCTCATTCACCAGATAATGTTGGTACAACTGCTGGACAAATCAAAATCGAAGATTATGATGGTACAAGTGGTATTAACAGTTTTGGTGTTCCAACTGCTGAACTTCAGATGGATGGTAAAGAGGGTAAACTTAAGTATACTAAGGGTATTACACCTTTCCATACTGAAAGATTTGCTGAGTATAACCGTGACTCTGGAAATATTTGGTGGGATGGGCTCAGTGGTTCATGGCAAAATGCTGTAGCTGCTCCACATCCAGACCCTATTTCTGGTATGCACTGTTGGCACCAAAAGGTTATCTTAACAGCAGCAGAGCCTGGTGATAAGATTGGTGATATCTTTGTAAACTATGAAAATAACTTTAAAGTATACCAAGGATGGCGTGATCAACTTACTCGTGGTTTAGATGAAGATTCAACTCTTCGTCGTCCTAGACACATTAAGCGTCCATGGGTACCTCTAAGTGACAAAGCTTACGCAGTAAAAATCAAAAAATAATAGCTTAGAATTCGGATAGCGACGCATCTTCTGCGTTGCTTCCTCGTCATGCACTATAGTGCACTTCCTTGTCAGTACCTTGAATCTACAACACTCTCCAAATTCTATTATAAATTCATGTTTATTATTTATAGTTATGGCTATTTAAATTCAGCCCATAGCATTCTTATCCATAATCCAAAAGTACTTGTATATCCAACTTCAGAAAAAACTAAATTTCCCTTAGCATCATAGATAAAAGTAGTAGGGTAGGCGGGAACTTTATACTCACTTGCTAAAAATCCTTCATCATCATTATATACTTTATAATTTATACCATTTTCTTTCATATACTGCTCAATAGTTATATCTGAGCCTGATTTTACAGCTATTGTCAGTACTTCAAAGTGATTAGCTATTGTTTGGATGTTATGAGATTCTACTTTACATACAGGACACCAAGTTGCCCAAAAATGTATTAAAATCGGTTTATTCGTTGGAAATATATACTTAGTGTCATTAATGAGTGTTAGATTAACTAGAGAGAGTGCTTGCTTATTTACATTCTGAGCCTTATACAGACTCATTATATTTGCAAATAGAGTCATCAACACGATAAATGTAACAATCTCTTTAAGGTATTTCTTTATATTAGCTTTCATTTAACAATCCTCTAACAATTTGAAGGTATTATAGTCTAATTAATTAAAGGAAAAGTATGTTGAAAATTTTAACAATGGTAGGGCTTGTTTTAATGGTTAGCACAAGTGCAAGTAATAAAATGTCAGGTGCATCAGATAACTTTCAAAGCGTAATGCCTCAGCAGTCTATACTGCTACAAAGTGGTCCTGAAAAAGAGTCTTGTTCAAGGTGTGGTATGAACTTGATTATGTTTTACAAAACAAATCATGCAGCAAAATTAAATGGACATCAATATCAGTATTGTTCGCTTCATTGTTTAACTGAACATGAGAACAGTGGAGCAAAACTAAGTGAGAAAAAAGTAGTAGATGTATTGACTCTAAAGTTTATAGATATAAATGATGCTCAGTATGTAGTTGGAAGTGACATAGATGGAACTATGAGTAGAGTTTCAAAATATGTTTTTAGACATGAAAAAAATGCTAAAATTTTTCAGTCTAAATTTGGGGGAATCATTATGGATTATAATGATGCTAAGAAAGTATCTCAGCAAGATTTCTAAGCCATAATTCCTTTTATCATAAAGAATAATAATCCTGCCAATACAGCAGCTGCAGGGACAGTAATCACCCATGCAGCGATGATTTTTTTCACAGCGTCTCTTTTAACATATTGAACTTTTTTTGTTTGTTTGATATGTTTTTTAGTGTTGCGGATGATTTTCTTTTCATCTTTGATCATCTTGTAGAGTATAGCGATTCTCTCATAGTCACTTGGTGTTTTAGGATCTTTTTCTTGCAAATCGTTAAGCTCAATTCTATAGGCATCACGAGTGAGTTTTTCCTCTTTGATAATCTCTTTATCTTCTTCAATTGTATTTTGAAATGAATCTTTTACATGAAGCCATTCTCTTAAAAAGCCAACACCAAATATACCACCGATAGCGATATGTGTTGAACTAACAGGAAGCCCTAATTGTGATGCTATGATAACCGTGATAGAAGCGGCCATAGCAATGGAAAAAGCTCTTATCTGATCTAACTCAGTTATCTCTGAACCAACAGTTCTGATAAGCTTAGGACCGTAGAGGGCTAGACCTAGTGCAATCCCTAATGCTCCTACACCCATCACCCATAATGGGATAGATGCTTTTGAAGAGATACCACCATTGACTACTGCATCATTTATAGCGGCTAATGGACCTATAGCATTTGCAACATCATTTGCACCATGAGCAAAACTTAAAAGAGCTGCTGCAAAAATGAGAGGAATAGTAAAAAGCGTATTTACACTTGCTTTATTATTTTCTAACATAGTAAGATTTTTTTGAATTTTTGCTTTTACAATAATGTAAACAAATACAGCCACTATCGCACCTAGGGTTAATGCGATTAATAGCGTTGGTTTTTTTGTCATTTCTATGCTAATTAAGGGAATGATATTAAGAGTATCTACCACTTGTGGCCATATTTTTTTAAGACCCTTGAGGGTCAAGTAGGTAATGAAAGCCATAGACATAACAGCAACAAAAATAGGTACATATGTTTTAGCCGCTGCTACCTTATCTTCTTTAAATACAATGGATTTTTTTATGGCAAAAAGAAATGCTGCTGCGATTAAACCACCTAGTACAGGTGATATTATCCATGAAGCCGCTATCTTAGCCATTGTAGACCAGGATACGATGCTAAAACCAGCGGCAGCTATTCCTGCACCCATTACTCCACCAACTATGGAGTGTGTTGTAGATACTGGAGCTTTCATCATGGTTGCGAAGTTGAGCCATAGTGCAGCTGCCAAAAGTGCTGCCATCATTGCCCATATAAATGGGTCAGGATTTCCTCCAAAAGCAGAGATGTCAATGATGCCTTTTTTAATAGTTTTTACAACTTCTCCACCAGCTATCAAAGCCCCACTTGCTTCAAAAATTGCAGCTATGATAATCGCTACTGTCATAGTCATAGCTTTAGAACCAACTGCCGGGCCAACATTATTAGCTACATCATTAGCTCCAATATTCATAGCCATATATGCACCTATAAGAGCAGCTACAGCTAAAAACATATTGTTCGAAACTCCTCCATTACTTAAAAAACTAAAAGTTAAAACAGCTATCATAAAAAACAGCGCGAATCCCAATCTCATAAAATCAGTTCCACTTTTTTTAAGTGCTTCACGTTCTAGTTTTTCAAAAGTTTGAATTTCCATTAATTGCCCTTTATATTTTTGTGATTATAACAATATTGAGATTAGAGCTAAGTTACAAGATGATAACAATGTATATTATTTACTCTCTAGTATATACGCTTTTATGATTTCTTGACGTTCTAGAGGTCTATCCGCTCCACTACGTCCAAGTGTTGCGACATTATTTAATTTATTAATAGTAGTTATTGAATCTACTGTTATCTCACCAAATATTGTATGGTGACCGTTGAGCCAAGGAGTAGCTGCTGTTGTGATGAAAAACTGACTTCCATTTGTGTATGGTCCTCTGTTAGCCATAGCTAAGATACCTGGTTTATCAAAAACTTTGTTTTTAAACTCATCTTTAAAGTCTTTTTTCCATATGCTTTCGCCACCCATACCACTCTCAGTTGGATCACCACCTTGAATCATGAAATTATGAATGATTCTATGAAAGGCTACTCCATTATAATAACCATTTTTTATATGTGTAGTGAAATTTTCTACTGCAAGTGGAGCTACATCTGCAAAAAGTTCAAGTTCTATTTTACCTTGTGTGGTTTCTAAAACTACATGTGGGTTTTTTACTTCTGCAAATAAACTTGCAACTAGGGCTACTACTAATAATACTTTTTTCATGAATATCCTTTATGATATGAAGATTTTTTTTAAATTTGTAATTTTTTGACACTCATTCATGTAGACAATATAAACTTTATCATTTGCAAGATTAACTGCATATGCTAATTTGTCTTCACTTATCTCATCTATATCAAGGAGCAAAACAATATCAGCAGTATGTGCATTAATATTATCATAATCACTAAGTATAATATGTGAATTTTCTTGGTCAATTAAACTTTTAGAACTATCTAATAAAACAGCTTTATCTTTGATAAAAAACTTTAAATCTTCATCTAAATTAACTTTATTCTTTTCAGAACTAATGCATAATATAGATAAGTCACTTTTTACTGAGGTATGTTCGGAGATTAATTGCATAGCCATAGCAATAGGATTTGCGTTAATAAACTCTATTTTCGCTTTTGTAAGATGAAAATTTTGTGTAAGTTTAAAAACAAGCTCTATTTCTTCTTTAGCATTTACTAAACTAAGATGAGACTTATGTGTCTTAGAGTAAAGGTAAGTTAAAAAATCATCATCTAGTAGGTTAGTGTCATCACAGAGTACATATTTTGAGATTTTCTTGAGAGACTTGAATTGTTCTGGGGTTATTATGGATATAGATGTGATATCTATATCTACTATTGTATATTCAATGATGTTTAAAAGTTGTACTTTTAGTTTGTCGCAACTTAAAGTAGTTGGTTTGATAAGAGTTATATTCTGCATAGGATATTTTAATTTTAGTAAAATAGCCTTTAAGAGCAGAGCTGTTGTTTTGCCAGATTGAGTATGTCCATAGATTACTTCTTTTGTATAATCTTCATTATCTATAAATGCTATTTGCTCTTGTGAGGCAAAATGAATCTTTGTAGGATTGTCGTATATTAAATATTGAGTGAATAGATTTGCTAGAATAAAATCTTTTGGAGGCATATTAAAATTAGTGTTTAAAGCATTATAAAGTTTACTAAGTATTTTTTTTTCATCAGAATCACTAAAGATGATTTTTTCATAGGGAAGAATATCTTGTTTGTTTTGGGCGAGGTGTTGATAATCCTCATAACTTAAATTTTGGGTAAGAAGAAAGGTAGATAAAGCTACGCCATCATTATGAAGTATTTCATTGAATTTAGTAAGTATGAAGTTACTTATATTATCAGAGGATTTTTTAAGCTCGGCCTTATCTAAATCATGAAAATTCCACTCTTTATGTTCAAATATATAGATACCTCGTGTAGGGTCTAAGGCTAATAATGGAATACTCATACTTAGATTATGATGGTAGACAGTGATATCTTGGTATAGAATAAAGTTATTTTTAATAGAGAGATTTTTTATATTTTTAAGTAAAATGGAGTCTAGCGACGAGAGTGTTAACTTTTTTGTCTGTTTATTGAATAAAGAGGCAAAAAAATTAAACTGCATAGTTATGTGATAGATAAATTGTCGCAAAAGAGCGACAATTTAGGTTGAAATTATTTACCAGCTGCAACGCGGTCTTTAAGACCTTTACCAGCTTTAAATTTAGGAACCATTTTATCTTGAGTTGTATAAGTTTTATCAGTACCTGGTACTTTACCACTTTTACCTTTTTGTAGTGCAGCAGAAAAACTACCGAAACCTACTAAAGAGATATCATCTTTTTTAACTAATGCTGATGTTACTGCCTCAGTAAATGCTTTAATACATGCTTCTGCTTCAACTTTAGTTTTATAATCACCGCTTGCTTGAACTAGTTCAACGAACTCTGCTTTATTCATAAATAAACCCTTGACTTAATAAAATTTATCCGAAATCATCTATAAAGATAATTCAGTTACAGACACTTTATTACTTATTTGCTTAAATTATTCTTCTTTTTATCAAAAACAAGCATAAATTTATAAAACTTTGTCTTTTTAAGCCCTGTTTTAGCTTGTTTGACGAGTTTATTAAAAATAACAATGCTATGTTTTATTACGTTATGGTGAGTATTAGTTGTGTTTATTGATAAAAATATCTCATCTAAGGCTTTTCTTTCGTTTGATGTGAGTGCACCCATGTACTAGTCCTGTAGCTTATTAATTTTTCTTACTGCTCGAATGATTTCATCATCTTCTAAGGAGCCTAACATCTTCATAACAATAGAAGCTGCCTGAGGTTTTGCTCGTCCTAGTTTCCAGTCTTGATAGGTGCGCATAGATATACCTAATGAAAGAGCCATATCTTTTAAAGATATCTTACGACCATTATTTTGCGACTCAAGAGAGTTGTGAAGAATATTAAATAAATCATTGATTTGCATTTAAAAAGTATACGGTATATAAACTTAAATATACATTTAATATGTGTTTATATAAGTTTTAATTAATATAATATATTATATATAATGTGTAATACACGTTTAATTATGTAAACTATACAGAAAACCGTGTACATTTTACAAAAAAAATTACTATGCTTCTATGGAAACATCAGTTGGTTTTAAGTGGATAGTGCCGTTTGTAACAACTAGGGAAAAATTGTCATATTTTTTTGCTTGAGTTTTATAGGTAAGGCTTTTGTGGTCATTGATAACAAATCGAATAGTATTAAAACCCTTTATAGGTTGTTTGATGTTTATAGATGCTTCATAGACTGACTCATAGATGCTTTTTTTTGCATTTTTAAGTTCTTGTATTTCAAGTTCTATGGAGTCAACCTTTTGTGGTTTATGCCTTTGCGCTTCTTCTAGGTTGAACTTCAAGTCTTCTATGTCTACATCTATAAACTCAAGTTTCTTCTTTAAAATCGATATCGCTCTTGGATTTATCTCAAATACATTTTCCTCACCACTTACAATATCAATGTTTATAGAGTTTGAAGCAAAAATTTTAACATTTTTCTTAACATGCTTAATGGTTACATGCTTTGCATATATTGTCCCACCTAAGCAGGAGTCTATAGTGACGTTAGTAGCATGTACTTCACCTCCTTCAAGTAGTTTTATCTCTGCTTTATGACACCTCAAGTTGCCTTTATGTCTGTTTATCTTTGCAAATTTTGCTGACTGGTTAGATGTTTGGTGTGTTGCTCCATCTATTATGAGGTTTGTTGCGTTTAAAAAAGAATTGGAACCGACAAAACCTTCTACATGGATAGTTTCACTTGTAAGTTCTACTCCTTCACCAATCCCATCCTTGGTAGAATCATGTTCTTTGAGGATGATTTCTATATTGTTGTTTTCATCATCAGCAAGTTGTTCTTGCACGCGTGATAATTTTTGCATTTTTATTTTATTGTCTATGGTGAGTTTGTCATCTTTTGTACTTACAAACCCTTTTTCTTTTGAAATATAAAGTTTTTTATCTTCGTTTTCTTCTATCTTAATAGTATCAGTGTCAATGGCCTGTGTAGTATCTTTTGCATTAGAAAAAGCGGCTGCATCTACTATCTTTCCAAAAGCATTAAGACCATTTTGTCCAAATTTGGGCTTAATGAACTCTATGATAACTTCACCTTTTTCTACTTCACTAATCCCAAATTCATTTTTTTTATGTTCATAATGTTTTATTAACTGACTTTTTTTAGTTATGTTTGGAGTTATCCCTCTAAAGAGTGGGAGTTTTATGTTTTTATGAAATTTGCCATCTGATAGATGTTTTGTAAATGCTTTCAGTTGGTGTATATAAGCTTCGTCATAGAGATTTAAAAGTATCCCCTCTTTGGCTTTTATCTTGTTAAATTCGGAGGTAATGACTCTATATAAATCTTTTATTTTAGAGTACTTATTTGGTATGATTGAGTCTTTTGAAATGATGATGTTTACTTTAGTTTTAAACTCATTGTATTCTATCTCGTAGTGGATGACAATATCAAAGTTTACTTTTTCAAATATCTCTATGATGTACAGTTGTTTAAACTCTACATGTTCATTAATGATCTTTTCATCTGTTGCGTAATGTTCTTGAATATTTTCATTAAAATGAAAAAACTCTTTTTCATGAATAGTTTTAATGTAGGACTCAATACTTAATATCTTAAAGTCAATTGCCGATAGACTTAGTGCATGATTTTTTGCATATTTTTGTAAAGAATTTAAAATATTTTTAGTTTTTACTTTAGTTGGTTTCATTATGCTATAAGGCTAATAAATCACTATAATCATACTTAGAAAAATCAAGATAAAGTTTGCCATTTTGTTCTATGATACGAATATCTTTTTTTGCGATACTCTCAAAACGTCTTTTTATGCTTTTGCGTTGCGATGATTTTAAGTCAAGTGTTTTGAGGTAAGTTTTTACTTCTATGATTTGTACTTCATCGTTATGCTCAACGAGGTGAAGTGTCTCAGTCTTTTGTTGTTCATGAAGCATCTTTGCGTTTATAAGCTCAAGAACATGTTTAAGTTGTTCATCTTTATTTTCATAAATTTGTTCTATCTTATCTCTTTCATCTCGAAGCATTTGCTCTTTATCTCCTATGAGACGGTCTATCTTATCTTCTAGTTGGTTGATTTTTTGTTTTAAGTAGTGATTCTCTCTTTTGTAAAGTGTTAAGACTGTTGCTACAGTTGTTTTTGCACTTTGAGTAGCTACAACTTGTTTTTGTTTAGGTTCACTTTTTACGGGATTATCAACGATTATGAGTGTCTCCCCCGAATCAATAATATAGTTTAGTTTTTTAGCACGAATCTTGGAATTAACCATCTCTTTGCTCATTTTAAATTGTTGCGAATATTCATCTATAGTTAATTTCATGCTGTTTTCCAAAAACTTTTTCTTTATTTTATCATAAATTTTTTTATTGGGCGTGAAGTTTTGGTATAATTGCGTATATTAATAATAGGTGTTTATATGAGTAAAGGTATTTTAGATATCGTAAAGCCAGGGGTGCTTTTTGGTGAGGATGTACAAAAAGTGTATCAAGCAGCTAAGGATAATGGTTTTGCTATCCCTGCTATCAATGTAGTCTCAACTGACTCTATTAATGGAATATTGGAAGCAGCAGCAAAAGTAAAATCCCCTGTAATCATTCAGTTTAGTAATGGTGGGGCATCTTACTATGCGGGGAAAGGTTTAAGTAATGAGGGTGAAAAAGCAGCTATAGCTGGTGCCGTTGCTGGTGCAAAACATGTGCACGCCATGGCAAAGGCCTATGGTGTTGCAGTGATTCTTCATACTGATCATGCAGCAAAAAAATTACTCCCTTGGATAGATGCACTTCTTGATGCTGGTGAAAGTCACTATAAACATACAGGGAAGCCTCTTTATTCTTCTCATATGTTAGATCTTTCAGAAGAGACACTTATAGAAAATGTACTTACTTGTAAAGCTTATCTTAAAAGAATGGCCAAAATAGATATGAGTATAGAGATAGAGCTTGGGTGCACAGGTGGAGAGGAAGATGGCGTAGACAATACAGAGATGGATAATTCACTTTTATATACTCAGCCAGAAGATGTAGCTTATGCTTATGAAGAGTTGATGAGCGTATCTTCGCATTTCACTATCGCCGCTTCATTTGGAAATGTGCATGGTGTTTATAAGCCAGGTAATGTGAGCTTAACTCCAAAAATTTTAGATAATTCACAAAAATATATAGAAGAAAAATTCAAAACTTTACCTAAACCTGTTAACTTTGTTTTTCATGGTGGTTCAGGAAGTGAAAAATCAGAGATAGAAGAAGCCATCGGCTATGGTGTTATCAAGATGAACATTGATACAGATACCCAATGGGCTACTTGGCTTGGTACGAAACAATATGTTGAAAAATATAGTGATTACCTCCAAGGTCAAATAGGAAATCCAGAGGGTCAAGATAAGCCAAATAAAAAATATTATGACCCTAGAAAATGGTTACGAGCGGGTCAAGAAACTTTAGTTGAGCGTGCAGTTGAAGCGTTTAAAGATTTAAACGCATTAGATAGGAACTAAAAAGTTCTTAGCTCTTAAAGTAAACCTTTAATACGTAGAGCCTTTAAGAGTTGGTTTGACTTATTTTGATTAAATCGCCAAAAGTGCTCATGGTCAAATTTAGTATGTGCTTTTATGGCTTCATAGAGAGCTACATGATCTATATCATTATTATCTTGTATTATCTCAATAGCAATAGCTTCTAGCTTAGCTTGTGCTTCATCTGTTGTATCATCGTCATGTAGCTGTTCTTGAGGTAAAAACTCTCTTATTTTATAAAAACTCACCGCCACTAAAAGGATGAAAAATGTCATCATCCATGTTTGTGTATCAAGTATCATTTAGTGCCTTTTTTATATTTTTTTCATCTTCAAAGAAAAAGATTAAGCCATAATCCTCTCCATATCTTTTTAGAATCTAAGACCCGTATAGTAATAGTGAATAATCTTTATGTTATTCTATCATAAAGATTAGCTTAAAAACTAATTTAAAATAAAAAAGTGAGTTCATGAACGATAAAGTATTTACTAAAACTATAAAAAAACAGTTTGAGTTTGATGAAGAGGTAGCTGTCGTATTTGATGATATGTTAAGTCGTAGCGTACCACACTATGAAGAGTCTCAAAAAATAACTCAGTTTTTTGCACTTAAAAATTTAAAACAGGGTGGAATTTTATATGACCTAGGTTGTTCTACTGCTTCACTCTTGATATACTTAGCTAAACAAACGAATGACCTTACGCTTATAGGTCTAGATAATTCCGAAGCGATGCTAACCCAAGCGAGAAAAAAGGCAAATGCATTAGGTGCAAATATAGAATTATATAATGCAAATATATTAGAGTTTGAGTATGAACAAGCAGATGTGTTTGTAAGTAACTATACTTTGCAGTTTATTCGTCCACTCGTTCGTGAAAAATTACTTCAAAAAATATCAACTAGTTTAAAGAAGGAGGGAGTCTTTATCTTTAGTGAAAAGATTATATCGCATCATCCTAAATTAAATAAAGATTTAATAGAATTTTATTATCAATTTAAAAAAGAAAATGGTTATAGTGAGTTTGAGATAGCTCAAAAACGAGAAGCATTAGAAAATGTACTTGTTCCATATAGTGAAGAGGAAAATATCCAGATGGCACTCAATAATGGTTTTAAACATTGTGAAATAATATCACGCTGGGCAAATTTTGCTACTTTTATTGCCATAAAGTAATTAAGTCCTTAGTAGACATTTTTTCCAGTATTTTTATTTTCAGGCTCTGTGAAATTCTTTTCTATCTCTTCATAGGTGATTATATCATTATCACAATCTTTATGGTAATAGCCTTGCAAGTCATAGTATTCATTACAGTCACTGTAATATTTTGCAGAGACACCATGTTTGTTAACGCAGGCTGTGAAACTAAGAGCTGTTAAAGTAAGGATTGATAGTATTATTATTTTCATATCTCTAATAAGCAAATTTTATACCTTTATTTAAACTTTAAAACTTTTTGTTGTTTTACAAAACTCATTTAAAAAACATTCGTCGCACTTTGGGTTTTTGGCCTTGCAGATATAACGACCAAAAAGTACCATCCCTTGATGCAAGGCATGAAGATTGTTCTTAAATTTTTTAACTAAGGTTGCTTCTGTTGCAATAGCTGTTTTATCATCACTAAGACCAAGACGATGACTTACTCTAAATACATGCGTATCTACTGCCATAAGATTCGCTCCAGTATATTCTATCATTACAACATTTGCTGTCTTTTGTCCAACTCCAGCAAGTGATTGTAGGTCTTTTTCATTCATTGGTATTTCACCATGAAAGACTTCTTGAACTCTCATGGCCATTTTTAAAAGGTTTTTTGCCTTATTGTTAAAAAATGAACAGGTATTTAGCAGTGCTTTTACATCATTTATATCTGCACAACTTAAGGTATTTGTATCTGGATAGGCTTCAAAGAAAGCAGGAGTGATGATATTGACACGTTTGTCTGTGCATTGTGCTGAAAGAGCTACTGCAACGACTAGTTCATAAGCGTTTTTATACTCTAGTTCTGTTACTGCATCACTATATCTCTCTATGAATCTTTGGTGAATCTCTTTTATTTCTGCTTTAGTCGCTTTTTTCATAACGTAAGTTTACACTAAAATAAGCTTTGTTTATTAATCGTTAGCTTAAAGCTACTAAAATTTTCTTAATTTAATATAGGAATTTGAATGAAAATAGTTACAAAAGTAGTTACATCTTTAGCAGTTTTATCAACCTTGTCATTTGGGCAAACACTCGTTACAGTAAATGGTAAGCCTATTACCGACCAAGAAGTAAATGCAGAGTTAATGCAGGCTACTCAAGGAAGATTTAATCAAGTTCCACCAGAAAAGCAAAGACAGTTTAAACAACAGGTCTTAGAACAACTTGTAGCAAAAGAACTTATCTATGGTGATGCTAAGAAAACTGGTGTGATGAACTCTAAGCAGTTTAAAGCTGAGTATGAAAAAGTTCAAGAGCGCGTTAAAAGAGAGTTAGCGATCCAAGTATGGCAAAAGCAACAACTTGATAAAGTGACAGTTTCCGCAAAAGAATTAAAAAAATATTATGATGCTAATAAAGAAGAGTTTAATGAAAAAGAATCAGTTCATGCTCGTCATATACTAGTAAAAACTCAAGAGGAAGCAAACTCTATAGTGAATCAACTCAAAGGTCTAAGTGGTGAAGCTTTAAAATCAAAGTTCATTCAACTTGCAAAAGACAAGTCCACTGGACCAAGTGGACCAAAAGGTGGGGATTTAGGTTATTTTGCTCAAGGACAAATGGTTCCAGAGTTTAATGCTAAAGTATTTAGTATGAAAGTAGGGACAGTTTCAGCACCTGTTAAAACTCAGTTTGGCTTTCATGTTATCTACTTAGAAGATAAAAAAGCTGGTAAAACAAGAGCATACACAGAAGTAAAATCTTTCATAGAGCAACGTCTTAAAATGGAAAAATTTAAATCAGTTATGCAAGAAAAAATGTTAGCACTTAAAAATAAAGCAACTATCAAATAACTATGTCTCCAACTCCTATCTCTAAATTTACTTTAGAGGGTAGGGAATTTTTTGTCAAGCGAGATGATTTTGTAGACCCATATTTAGCGGGAAATAAATTTCGCAAACTTCATACACTTTTACAGACACCTAAAGATACATATCATAAAATCATCTCTTACGGTGGAACCCAATCAAACGCAATGCTTGCAATTTCTGCGCTGTGTAAGCAAAAAGAATGGGAGTTTATATACTATTCTAAGCCTATCTCTCAAACACAAGAAGATGCTAACATTGGAAATCTTTTTTTAGCAAAAAAATTAGGGATGCAACATATTCAAGTTTCAAATGAGGGATATCGAGATACTATCAATTCCTTAGGACTTAACCTAGAAGAGAAAAGCTTCATCATACATCAAGGCGGAGCAGTACTAGAGGCGCAAGATGGTTTGAACCTCTTAGCATCAGAGATACTCGAACAAAGTCCTCCTGTTAAGGCTGTAGCAACTCCAAGTGGTACTGGGACAACTGCTTTATATTTAGCTTTAAATTTGAAAGAATATAGAGTATATACTGTTCCTTGTGTAGGGGATAGCAAGTATCTTCAAACCCAAATGCTCTCTCTTGTTAAAGAAATTCCCAAAAATCTAATCATCTTGGAGCCTAAAAAGAAATATCATTTTGCTTCCCTTTATGAAACTTTTTATAAAATGTATAAAAAAACTATGGAAGCAGGGATTGAGTTCGATTTGTTATATGCACCATCTATGTGGGAATGTTTACTAGAACAAACAAACGAAAAGATTTTATATATACATAGCGGTGGAGTTACTGGAAACTCCAGTATGCTCCAGCGTTATGCTAAAAAGAGTTACTTTATAAAGTAAAGTTTAGCACCGATGATGAGGTCTTCATGTGCTGTAACGATAAGGTTACTTGGTGTTTGTAGTCCAAAATCTGTATACTTAATTTTCACACTGCCCTCGATATAGAGTCCATTATCATCTTCTTTTATCTTTACTGGAAAGTTTATCTTTTTGCTTACATTATTGATGCTCATGATACCACTTGCGTGATTATCTACTATAGTATAT
>JALSLR010000118.1 GCA_026988245.1 Sulfurimonas sp. | reverse complement strand
TTTTTTAATTAAGTCTCATTTCTCATTATATTACATTTTTGTAATATTTACCTTTAGCTTTAGGAAGTAACTTATTTTCTTATTTTATATTCTATAAACAAAATTTCATTATACTTTCATAATTACTATATTACTTAAGGTACAAAATGTTTAAAAAAGTATTTCCCCTCTCCGCTATTCTCTCTTTAAGATTCTTAGGACTATTTTTAGTCCTACCTGTTATATCAATATATGCACTTGGACTTGAAGGTTCTACACCTCTTCTTGTTGGTGTTGTTGTTGGTGGTTATGCACTAACTCAAGCTATTTTTCAAGTTCCCTTTGGAACTATGAGTGACAAGATAGGTCGTAAACCAACCCTCTTAGTGGGCCTCATAATCTTTTTGATAGGTTCTATCATCTGTGCCTACTCAACTGATATCTATACACTTATGCTTGGTCGTTTTTTACAAGGTGCTGGAGCCATTGGTTCTGTAATTACAGCAATGATTTCAGACCTCGTAGAAGAAGAAGTTCGTGGTAAGGCTATGGCTATTATGGGTGCATCTATCGCTATGAGTTTCGCTCTTGCTATGGGGCTTGGTCCTGTTATCGGTGCGGCATATGGAGTTGACACTTTATTTATCATTACAGCTGGCTTATCCATACTAGCTATGATTTTACTTTTTACGAAAGTGCCTACGCCACCACGGATTAAACATATATATCATGCAACAACAAAAACATCAGATATACTCAAAGACTCTAACCTTTTAAATATGATTATCATCAATGCTATGCAAAAAGGGCTTATGACAGTTGCTTTTGTTCTTATCCCTATCATCTTAACAAGCCAAGAGTTTGCTTGGGAGAAAAGTGATCTATATATGGCTTATTTACCAGCTATGGTACTTGGTCTTATAGCTATGGGACCTGCGGCAGTATTTGGCGAGAAGCATAACAAACCTAAACAAATATTTTTAGTGTCTATCGTACTTTTTATAGCATCCTTTAGCATCATGGGACTTACCCACTCTAGCACTATGTTTATAGTTGGAGTTTCTTTTTTCTTTATTGCTTTTAATATGATGGAGCCTCTTGTTCAGTCTATGATTACTAAGTTTGCTAAGGTACACCAAAAAGGTGCAGCCCTTGGAATCTCCAATTCTGTTGCGTATTTTGCAACTTTTGTTGGTGGAACTTCTGCTGGACTTATGCTGCAATTGAGCGACAGAGCTACCATCGGTGTATCAGTAGCTGTTTTATCAGTTGCATGGTTACTATGGACGTTAAAACTACAAAATCCTACAAAATACACACACCTTTTTATACCACAAAATGAAGTAGATACTCAAAAACTACAAGCATTAGAATCTCAACATATTGCTGAATGGTACATTAATGAAACTGAAGGAAAAGTAGTTGTGAAGTTTGTAGCATCTGCTATGAGTGAAGATGAGATTAAGGCGAAAATAGTTAAGTAACTATTTTCACACTTTTCTCACACTTTATTAGCGTACATTAAATTATTGATTAAAAAGGAGAGAAAAGATGAATGACCTACTCTTAGAATACCTCTTAAAAGATATAAAAATTGATACAGACAAAGAAAAGAAAATAAAAATAGACTTCTTAGATAAATATGGAGAAGGCTTAAGCGAAGAAGATGAGCTTATAAAAAAACTCATCTGTCAAGATGAAGAGGGGAAAAACTACTTCTGAGGTGTTACATACATATTAAAGTAACGACCTTCAAATTTAGGTGGTTTTTCCATAACACCTATATCTTCAACCATTGGCCATACACGAAGTAACACTTCTTTACCAGCTTCTGGATTAGCCATTTCACGACCACGTAAAAAGACGCGGAACTTTACATGAAAACCTTTTTCTAAAAATTCACGAGCATGCTTCACTTTGTAAGCTACATCGTTCTCAGCAATTTTTACAGAGAGTTTAATCTCTTTTACAACGATTTTAACCTGATTTTTTCTTTGCTCTTTGAGTTGTTTTTCTTTTTGGTATTTAAATTTACCGTAGTCCATAATCTTAGCAACTGGTGGTTTTGCGTCTGGGGCAATAAGAACTAAGTCTAAGTTGAGTTCATTAGCTTTATCCATCGCTTCATCTGTTGAGATAATCCCTAAAGATTCTCCACCATCTACTGTACATCTTAATTCAGATGCACGAATATCGTCATTCATTATTACACGGTCTTTTTTACTCAAAAATTTACCTCATTTAGTTTAGTTTGTATAAGCGTTAAGAATTCCTCTTCGCTTAGGTTGTATTGTTCACGCGAAACTCTATCGCGAATTGCCACTGTTCTGCCCTCAACTTCTTCGTCACCGATGATAATGAGCATAGGTACACGGCTTTTTTCAGCTGTGCGGATTCTTTTGTTCAAAGAATCATTTTTGTCATATATCATACTATCGGCATTTATGTCTATAAGTTTATCTGATAAAATCTTAGCATATTCTTTATGAGTATCTGCTATGGGGATAATCGCAACTTGAGTTGGTGCTATAAACATAGGAAATTCACCAGCATAATGCTCAGTAAGTATCCCGATAAAGCGCTCAAACGAACCAAGTATTGCTCTGTGAATCATAACGGGTTGGATTTTTTCATTTTCCTCACCATTATATTCTAACTCAAATCTAGCAGGAAGATTATTGTCAAGCTGTATAGTCCCACACTGCCACTCACGCCCAATAGCATCTGTTATCTTGATGTCAATTTTTGGACCATAAAAAGCTCCACCACCCTCGTCTATCTCATAAGGTAAATTATTTGCTTTCATTGCAGCTACAAGGGCAGCTTCTGATTTTTCCCAAACTATAGCATCACCAACTGCTTTTTCTGGTTTAGTAGATATCATCATCTTGTACTCAAAACCAAAAGTAGTCATTATTTTATCAACAAAGTCTACAACTTCTATGATTTGTTCTTCTATTTGCTCAACTGTACAGAAGATGTGTGCATCATCTTGCGTAAACTCACGTACACGAAAAAGTCCATGAAGCGCACCAGTAAATTCATGGCGATGAACCACACCATACTCAAAGTATTTTATAGGTAAGTCACGATAAGAACGTAACTCATCTTCATAAACTTTGATGTGACCTACACAGTTCATAGGTTTTACACCAAATTCTACCTCGTCAATGCTAGTGAAGTACATATTTTCACCATAGTTTTGGTAGTGACCTGATGTTTTCCACAGTTCAGACTTCAACATCTCTGGTCCACGGACAGGCTCATACCCACGCTTACGATGTGCTTTAAAAAGTAGACTCTCTAAACGAGCACGAAGACGTCCACCAGCTGGAAGCCAGATAGGAAAACCAGCACCCACCTCTTCACGGAACGTAAAAAGCTTCATCTCGTTACCTATTTTACGGTGGTCACGTTTCTCAGCCTCAGCGAGCATTGTCATATGCGCCTTAAGTGACTCTTTATCTGCAAACGCTATTCCATATATACGCGTTAACATCTCGTTTTTAGAATCTCCCCCGCGATACGCTCCCGCAATCTTAGTCAATTTAAAAAAACGGATGTTTCTCACACTAGGAAGGTGTGGTCCACGACATAAGTCTTCAAAATCACCCTGCTTATAGATAGATACCTTAGAATCTGGAATACGCTTTAAAACATCAAGTTTAAGCTCATCGTTACCAAACTTGAGTTTTGCTTCTTCCATAGAGATCTCATAACGCTCTATCTCAAACTTTTTCTTCGCAAGATTTATCATCTGCTTTTCTATCTTTTTAAGATCAGCTGTCCCTATCTCTTCATCAACTTTAAAGTCATAGTAAAAGCCCTCTTTTACGACTGGGCCTACAAAAAACTTAGCATTTGTATATAGTGATTTAATTGCCTGCGCCATAAGGTGTGCCGTAGAATGACGCATAACTTCTAGAGCCTCTGGCGAATTATCTAACTCTATAGGTTCACCCTCGATGCCTAAAGCTGAAGCAGTTTGTAAGTCAATAATTTCATCATTATGTTTTAGTGCTATTGCATCCAAATATAATTTCCTCATAAAAATTTTCGCTATAATAGCTAAATACCACTAAAAAGTCGATGAATGCAATGCAAAATCTGTAATAATGCAACAATAAACATAGAAGACGAACGTAATAATTGGGAGTTTTTTCACTGTCAAGAGTGTGAGTTTATCTTCAAAAATCCAGCTGCTCATGTAGATGATGCTAAGGAACTCTCTCAATACCAAAATCATAACAACACAATAGAGTCACGTGGTTATGTAGAGATGTTTGAAAAATTTATGCGTACCACCTTTGAGCCATACTTAAACAGCATACAAGATGTATTAGAGTTTGGAAGTGGTCCAGGCCCAGTACTAGCAGAGTTACTCCGCCGTAAAGGTCTCAAAGTAGACATCTACGACAAATATTTTGCACCAAAAAAAGTCTATGATGCTAAGACCTACGACCTCATCACTTCAACGGAAGTTTTAGAGCATATAGATAATCCAAAAGAGATATTTGACTTTTTTGCCAAGCATCTAAAAGTTGGCGCTTACCTTAGCATCATGACTCAGTTTCATACCAATGATGCTAAGGAGTTTTCTAAGTGGTGGTACAAAAACGACCCAACCCACATCTGCTTTTTCACTCCTCACACTTTTGAGGTCTTAGCAAAGATGAGTGGGTTTGAAGTTTTAAAACATGATGGGGTTAAGAGTGTTTTGCTACGTAAACTTTAAAATTACACAAATAAACTCGTTCCCAAGTACAACTTGGGAACTGTTAAATCATAATCCTTTATATTTATCTATATCTTTAGGCTTATTTGCTAGATATCATTCATATGTATTTTTTAAATTTTTCTCGATCTTTTTATTAGTTATAATATAATGTAACGATGCATAATCGTAATTTTTTAAATTAGTGCTACAGTAAGATCTAATTGAAACATCATTTATTTCTAATTTATAAAAATCTGTAAGCTTATTATTTACACTATACTTATTGTTTAAATAGCTACCTAGTTCTAATACCTTTTCATTACATTTTTTATAATTTATGTATTCACCTGAAGCTGTCAACTCATATATTACTCCATAACATTAGTCCTGATGTTTAATTCTAATAATTCACCAACAGGCTTAATATTTTTCATTATATATTGTATACTCTCCCCATCATCATGTTGATAAGAAATGTTATCAGTATTTAAACTTAATTTCTTTCCTAGTTTATATCCAAAAATTTCATAATCTACATTTTTAGCTGATGCTAACTCTGCAAAACTAATAGAACTTAATAAAACAATTCCAATAACTATTTTTATTATTATATTTCCCATTTTTATTCCTAATTTAGACTAACTATCTACAAAATAGCTGTTTTTAATTTTTATTAAAAACTAAAAACAGCTATTAAATAATTTAGAAATACACTTCTAGAAGTACATAAATAAGAGAAAGATAACCTATAATAAAGACATGTGCTTGTTTAAGAAATTCTATAAAACCATCTTGTTTTTGAGGATAAGCAACTGCCAATGTTCTTGCCAATGAAACAACTATTATTAAAGCCAATATTGACCATATAACTTGATTTTCTTTACCAGATATTTCTATAGCAAATTCAAATGCAAGTACCCCAATTACTTTATTAAGTAAACCATTAAATTTATCATTTTCAGTCATAGACAATTCCATTTAAATTAATTTAAAATGATTGAGCCACTTGCAGATTACAAAAAATAACCCACAATTTAAGCTAAATTAAATTTAAAAAAGCCTTTCATATCCCATAAATGCTATAATTATTCATCACAAAAAAAACAACTTTAAAGAAT
>JALSLR010000117.1 GCA_026988245.1 Sulfurimonas sp. | reverse complement strand
AAACTTTCTTCAGGTCTTAGAATCAACAAAGCTGCTGATGATGCATCTGGAATGGCTATTGCCAATTCACTTCGTTCACAAGCAAATGGTTTAGGACAATCTATCGTCAATGCAAATGACGCGATTGGTGTAACACAGACTGCAGATGGTGCTCTTGAAGAGTATACAAAAATTATTGATACCATCAGAGTTAAAGCAATTCAAGCTGCTTCAGATGGTCAAACACTTGATACTCGTAAAAAAATTCAATCAGATATAGACAGATTAACAGAAGAAGCGCAAAATATTGCAACAACTACTTCGTTTAATGGTCAAACACTTCTCAATGGTGCTTTTAAAAATAAAAGTTTTCATATAGGTGCTTACGCTGGGGAGACTGTAAAACTTTCTATTGGTGATTCTCAGACTTCTAAAGTTGGTGAATTTGCTTTCGCTGAAACAAGTGTAGGGTTTGCAGGTACAAGTGCTGGAGCTGGTCTAGCTTCATCTGCTGTGAAAGTAACTGTTGTGAACGCAGATGGAACTACATCGACAGTATCTGGTTCACTTAGTCTTGGTTCAGGTACCCATAGTGCTATAGAATTAACACAAGGCTTAGTAGATAGTTTTAATGCTGCAGCGCAAACAGCTGGTGCAGATGTTAGAGCTTCTATTGTTGAAGCAACAGGATCAACAACTACAACAGCTCAGTATAGTATCCGTTTTGATTCAGCAGGTGATTTGACAGGTATGTCTATTACAGATAATGTTGGTGATGGTCTCACTACTGCGATTATTGCAAGTACTGCAGCTGGTCTTACAAACAACTTCAGTACCATTGATGTAACAACAAGAAGAGATGCTGAAAAAGCGATTATAATTGCTGATTATTCTCTAAAAGATATTGATAACACTCGTTCAGATATTGGTTCAGTTCAAAATCAACTTGAGTCTACCATTAGAAATATCAGTGTAACTCAGGTAAATGTTCAATCAGCGGAATCTCAAATCCGTGATGTTGACTTTGCTGCAGAGAGTGCAAACTTCGCTAAACTAAACATCTTAGCTCAGTCTGGTACTTATGCATTAAGTCAAGCGAATGCAATCCAACAGAATGTTTTAAGACTACTTCAGTAGTTTTAAGGTTCAACAAGACTCCCAGTCAAGCTGAGAGTGAGGAGCGGGTTTCATTCTTTAGTCTGACAACTTTCGTCATTCTCGGGCTTGACCCGGGAATCTACATATACTTTCTTAATATTTACTGATATTTTGTAAAATTTGCTTAATATTTTTAGATGCAACAATAGCTAAAGTTATACCATCTAATACTTCTTGTTCGTTATTTGGATATTCATGAGTAAGCTGATTTCTTAGTTTTCTATACTCCATCCAGTGGTTAGCATCATCTATTATTTCAAATCTTTCTAGTTTGTCTAAGATATCTACTAGTGACATAGTGTCTTTATACTCACCAATATCATCTAAAAATACTTTAAATAATTTTTCGCCCATAACATCTTGTAGTTTGATAAATCTATATATAAAGCTATCAATAGTTTTAATTTTTTCAAAATTATTAAAAATATCTTTATCTAAATTATCCCAATTTTCAATCTCTTTAAGAGCCATAGATAATCTATTTTGGTGTAATAATGCTTTTTCGATAATATCTTTAATCATAAAACAATGCCTTCTTTATCTATCTCGTCAAAAATGGCACTATGTATAGTATTTGGAGTTTTGAGTAATAAATCTACTTTTCTAGTTATGCCATTAATCTCAATATACGCTAGTATCTTTAGTTTTTTTGATAATGGAACTTCTTGTTTTGTTTGTACACAAATATCTATATCCCCACCTTTTTTTTCATCATATAGCCTACTACCAAAAAGTATTATTTTGGCGTCATCAATATAATTTAAAATAGTTTTTTTGATTATATAAATTTCATTATCAAGTAATCTCATAAGAAATTGTATCATATTTGGAACACCAATTGCTATAAATCCTAAACAATCAAATTAAAGGATTTATTATGGGTTTTAGAATAAACACAAATATTGCGGCAATGAATGCACACCAAAATGCAACAAAAACAAACTTGGGGTTAGATAACTCGCTTACCAAGCTTTCTTCAGGTCTTCGTATCAACAAGGCAGCAGATGATGCATCTGGTATGGCTATTGCGGATGTACTTCGTCAGCAGTCTCAAGGTTTGGGACAGGCTATAGTCAATGCAAATGATGGTATTGGGGTAACTCAAACAGCTGATGGTGCTTTTGATGAGTATACAAATATTATTGGACTTATTAGAGTTAAATCTATTCAAGCAGCTTCAGATGGTCAGTCTTTAGATACTCGTGCTAAAATCCAAAATGATATAGATAGGCTTCTAGAAGAGGCACAAAATATCGCTTCTACTACTTCATTTAATGGTCAAGCACTTCTCAATGGTGCATTTAAAAACAAGAGTTTTCATATTGGTGCATATGCTGGTGAAACAGTTAAATTATCTATTGGAAATGCTCAAACAACTAATGTAGCTAAGTTTTCCCTATCTGAAATGCCAGTTGGTTTTGCTGGGACAAGTGGTGGCGCTGGTGCTGCTACAGCATCAGTACAGATGACGGTTATTAATGCTGATGGTACAACAGCAACTGTAAGTGGCTCTTTTAATCTTGGATCCGGTGCTCACACTGCTATAGAGATGACACAATCATTAGTTGATTCATTTAATACAGATGCACAAGTAAAAGGTGCAGATCTTAGAGCTTCCATAGTAGAAGCGACTGGCTCAACAACTACTACAGCGCAGTATACTATCCGTTTTGATTCAGCTGGAGACATGACTGGTGGTGCTCTAACAGATGGAGTTGCTGATGGTATCACTGCAACAATAGTTGCAAATACTGCAGCGGGTCTTAATAATAATTTTAGTAAAATTGATGTAACAACAAGAAGAGAAGCAGAACGAGCAATTATCATTGCGGATTATGCTTTAAGAGATATTGATAATACTCGTTCAGATATTGGTTCTGTTCAGAATCAACTTCAATCTACAATACGAAATATATCTGTAACTCAGGTAAATGTTGCGGCCGCTGAGTCTCAAATAAGAGATGTTGATTTTGCAGCAGAGTCTGCAAATTTTGCAAAACTCAATATCCTTGCACAGTCAGGTTCTTATGCAATGAGTCAGGCTAATGCTATTCAACAGAATGTTCTAAAACTTCTTCAATAACATCTAGATTCTTATCTGTAAGTTTATGAAGTTCTTCTTCATAGGCTTGGGTCATTTTTCTCATCTGTTTTTCTAGTATTTGTTTAAATTTTTTATTATGCTTTTTCATATTTTTCATATCTTTTGTATTGTAAAAGTCTGATATAAAAGATGTTATTCTGAGTAGAAATACATTGAGGAGTTCTTTTAATTCGTTCGTATAATCATTTATAGCAAGAGCATTGACTAATTTTAAATAATGATAATAAAATATATCCCTAGAGGCATATGGCTTAGCAGCAAAAGCATCTAGCACTTCATACATCTCATCAATAAATCGTTGTCGAAGCTCTAGTAGTCTCATCTCAGCATCATTTAAAGTATCTGTAGAGTATGAATCAAAAAACTCTTGTAATTGTTTATGTAATATAGTTTTATCAAGAGGAATAGCACCCTGGTATTGGCTAGGATGAAGTGCTAATGTCTCTTCAAAGTAAGCACCATCAGACATATTGTATATAGTTTGATTTTTTGTTTTTAAATTTTTTGTTTTATTGTTTATGACTGGTATAGACATAGCAAGAAGAGGGGTGGAATTGACAGTTTTTCTAAGGTTTCCTTTCACTTCAAAGATCTCTTTATCTAGGTGATAACTTTCATCTTCTTTGTTACTTTGCGTAATAGTAGCTGCTTTGAAGTGATCAGGCGAGTGTGATGAACCATCATCTCCAAGAGCTAAGTCTAATCCAAGTAAATATATCTTATCAGCATTAAATCCTAAGGCAAGAGAATAAACGGTCTCACCAACACTAGCTACTTGCATAGTACTGTAAGAATTTTTATACATAGTCCTGTCCTCATGCAAGTAAACCTTTTGTTTATCTACTAGATCAAACAAACTTTGAGGGACTGAAGCACTATACATAAAGAGAGCATTTTTTAAGAAATCTATATCACCTAAATTATCGATCATGCCTTGGTTTGTGGTTTCGTTTTCATCTATTTGAGCAACTATATCTGGTGAGATGCCAAATCGTTTGAGCGTTTTTAAGGCTGCAAATACTGCGATAATAACAAACTCTTGATGATGTTTTTTTATCCACTCTTCGTTCTTATGAAGCGATGGTCCAGCACCTATAACTAAAAAAGGTTTATTTTGAAAAAAAGTTTCATTTAGTTTTTTGCTTGTATTTAGAAATTTGTATTTTTCTTCAAGTTTAGCAACCACCTTTTTATTTTTTACAAGTAATCTCTCATGTGAATAGGTAGCTTCAGGTCTAGTGATGAGTAAACTTTGTATCTCCTTGATGCTATCCTCATACGCAGAAGAAAAAACACTAAATTTAAAATAATGATTTTTGATAAATGCTTTTATATAAAAATTATTAAAAGTAGAGTGGAATTCATTTCTATTTTGTGCGATAGAAAAAAATGCATCGCATCCACTCAATAGATCTTTATAGTTACATGTAAACATAGAGAGTCTAAAAAGCTCTATATCTTTTTCTATGATTAATACAACTTGTAGATCAAATTTTTTAACTATTTTTTCTATGTGAAGTCCAAGTCCTGTTCCAAAAAATATGTACTTATCGAGGTAAATCATCTCTTGAGATTTATCAATATAATCATTATGATACTTAATTATCTGAGCTGAAGTGGAAAAATTTGCATATATGTCATCTTCATCTTTTAGGTAATCTACAACTGTTTTATCAAAGTTATAGTTTCTTTGTGTTTCAAAAACTTGGTCATCTTTTTTATACGTTACAGAATCCAAAAGAGTTTGTGAATAGTCATTTGAATTTGTATTGTATAAAAAATTACCTGATTTTAATTCAACTACATCGAAATAATCGACTTTATATTCTAGGTCATATTTTTGTTCAATGGAACCATTGTTTAAAATAGTTTCAAGTGCTAAGAGTTTGTTGTGAAGGGTTTCATTCTTTTGTTCAAAATATTCCATATTTTCTTTATAAGTTTGCATAGCTAATTCTTGAATATCTTGCATATATCTTCCTTCGGTAATTTATACTAGATTATAACAAATATTTCAGCTTTTGGTATAAAAATTGCTAATATTTTGTATGAATATACTAAACTTAATTGGTAGAGATGCAGAATTATTATTTGAAGATGTACGTGAGCATGATGCTAAGCTTAGTGCTATTATAAATGAATCTTCTTTTTTAGTCCTTGGTGGTGCTGGAAGTATAGGGGGTGCAGTTGTAAAAGAGATCTTTAAACGCAATCCTAAAAAACTTCATGTTGTAGATATAAGTGAAAACAATCTTGTAGAACTTGTTCGTGATATTCGCAGTTCTTACGGATATATAGATGGAGAGTTTAAAACTTTTGCTCTTGACATCGGTTCAGTTGAATATGACGCTTACATAAAGGCTGATGGGAAGTTTGAGTATGTATTGAATCTATCCGCTTTAAAGCATGTAAGAAGTGAAGAAGATGCTTTTACTCTTATGCGTATGTGTGATGTAAACATTTTCAATACTGATAAAACTCTCTCTCAAGCTATTCAAAAAAGAACTAAAAAGTACTTTTGTGTATCGACTGATAAAGCTGCTAATCCTGTAAATATGATGGGTGCTTCAAAGCGTAT
>JALSLR010000116.1 GCA_026988245.1 Sulfurimonas sp. | reverse complement strand
ATTGTCATTCCGTAACAAACCAGTCATTCTGAACCAAAACTCGTCATTCCGTAACAAACCAGTCATTCTGAACCAAAACCAGTCATTCTGAACTCGATTCAGAATCTACACACTCCATACTACCAAACAGTATTAAAAGTATTTACGACCTCACCTTTAAAAGTAATAGTATCTCCGTTATGCCCTAAGTATAAAGTTTCTCCACTTATAGGATACACTTCAACCTTAGCTTCTACTTTCTTCTCAGTATATGCTCTGTAAAAACAAGCAGCCATACCAGTACCACAAGCTAATGTTTCAGCTTCTACACCACGCTCATAAGTTCTCACTTTAATGTTTCCATCGACAATCTGTGCTATGTTTACGTTAGCATCATACTTATTTCTAAGCTCTCTTGCTTCTTGGATATCAAAACTACTCACATCATCCACAAAATGCACAAGATGAGGGACACCTGTATCTATGAGCCACCAAGATTTAGCATTGAAAACTATTGTCTTATCTAGTATTTTAGGAGGTGTAAGCTCACTCTTAACCATAGCTTTTTTCTTACCATGTCCTTTGACAATAACAGCATTGATAACTCCAGCACCAGTTAAAAAACTCATCTTTTTACTCGCTATCTCATTGATATAAGCGTAGTGAGCAGCTGCCCGAGAGCCATTTCCACACATATCTGCATGACTCCCATCTGAGTTATAAAACTCCCACTCAAAGTCGTTAGCATCATTAGGTATAAGCACGATTAAACCATCTGCACCTATACCGTTTTGGCGGTTACACACCTCTATGGCAAGAGTACTTCTGTCTTTTTTTTCTAAGGCGTGGAAAATGACAAAATCATTCCCGTTAGCACTATATTTTGACATCATCATAGGTATTTTTCCTTTATTTTGTAGATTCCGTGTCAAGCACGGAATGACGGCCTATCGTCATTCTGAACTTGATTCAGAATCTATAAATATTTACTTTTTATAATCTCCACAAAATCCTCAACTTCTTGTTGAAGATGCTTTAGATTTTTGCTATTGTCTATAACCCAAGTAGCCTTTGATTTTTTGTCATCTATAGGCATTTGAGTATTTATTCTCTTAAGTGCCTCCTCTTTGGAGTAGCCATTTCGCTTTATAAAACGCTCTAGCTGAACATCTTTTGGAGTATAGACAACTACACTTGTCTTTATATCGTAAGAGTTATTTTCAAAAAAAAGAGGGATATCTATGAGATATGGAAACTTGAAACCATCCTGCTTGAAACTTCTTTTTTCTATCTCAGAGCGAATTTTAGGGTGTAAATATGACTCTAATTTTTTCTTAGCATCATCATCATTAAAAATAATCTCACCTAGTTTAGCACGGTCAACTTTTTTGTTGTTGACAAACTCTACCCCAAATGCTTCTTCTACCCAAAGGTATGACTCATCTAGTATCTCGTGACTTATTGTGTCTGCATCTATCACACGCATCCCATTTAAAGCCAAGAGTGATGCTACGGTACTTTTTCCCGTTGCAATCCCTCCAGTTAATGCGATAGCGTACTTATAAGCCATTAGTTTCTTATGATGCCAAGGTAAGTTTTTCTTATGTTGTTACCCATAGCAAAAGCCGCTGGATGGACATCACAGTTGTAAAAGTCTAAACCATCAAGCATATCTGCTCGGTGCAGATTAATGTCAGCTGTTGGGTGGTACTCTTTAGACGATAAAAGAGCAGTGGAACCATCACCTAAGTTATATGGCATGATAATTTTAAAGTAATTTCCAAGCGTTGACATAAATGCCTTGTTAGCATCTACATCATTTAAAGAGGGATGTGTGGAAACTAAAAGTCCATCATCTTTAAGTACACGGTTGATTTGTGAAGTTACTAAACCATCGCCATCTATCTCAGATATGATTACATCAAAAGCATCATCATCTAACTTACTTATTTCATCTAAAGATACTTTTATACTCTTAGCATCAATCTTAATGTGCTTAGTTATTTCATCTTCATATTTCTTAGCATCATTGCTTATGATTAAAATACTTTTTGGGTCTTTGTGTGTACATAATGGTACATGAACCATCATCTCATTTTTTATAAAATTTTTCATAGTTGTATATTTCCTTAATTAATAAGTGATTTTAACCACTTTTGGATTAATTTTACTTAATAAAAGATATAATTGCATTTAATTAATATATTTATAAAGGTAAAGAATGAATTTTAATAAAATAAGAAATTTCTGTAAACCATTTCGTATCGTTATGGGACTAGTTTTGATTGCTATAGGTGCATACTTTCAACTCACTACTACAGATGGTAGTTTACTCTGGTTCTTAGGTGTAGTTCCGCTTATCGCGGGTTTAACTGGGTTCTGTCCACTTTGTTCTATTACAAAAAAATGTGACCTTCCAGAAAATTAGGAGAGATAATGAGTCAAATAAGTTATAAAGATGCAGGTGTCGACATCGATGCGGGAAACAGTTTCGTAGAAAACATTAAACCATTCGTAAAATCTACTAAAATTCCAGGAGTTCTTGGTGGTATCGGTTCTTTTGCTGGTGCTTTTGAACTTCCAAAAGGCTTCAAAGAACCTGTTATGCTTGCAGCGACCGATGGTGTTGGAACTAAACTCAAACTTGCTATAGATAGCGGTATACACAACACTGTAGGGATTGACTTAGTAGCTATGTGTGTCAATGACCTTCTTTGTAACTTCGGAACTCCCTCTTTTTTCTTAGACTACTACGCTACAGGGAAACTCGATGTAAATGTCGCTACGAATGTAGTAGCAGGCATCGCAGAGGGTTGTATACAAAGCGAATGTGCCCTCATCGGTGGAGAAACTGCTGAGATGCCAGGGATGTATAGTGAAGATGACTATGATTTAGCTGGTTTTGCGGTTGGTGTAGCTGAGAAAAGTGAGATGGACAGAGTAAGTCTTGTTCGTGCTGGTCACAAACTCATAGCCCTTCCAAGTTCAGGACTTCACTCAAATGGTTTTAGCCTTGCAAGAAAAGTACTCTTTGACAAGATGAACTTAGACTTTAACGAAGAGTTCAATGGCAAACCTCTTATAGAAACTTTGCTTACACCTACAAACATCTATGTAAAAACATTTAAAGCCCTAAAAAACGAGATAGTAGCGATGGCACACATCACAGGTGGCGGAATAGTAGAAAACTTACCAAGAGTTCTTCCTGAAAACTTAATGGCAGAAGTAAAAGAAGATAGCATCAAAGTACTTCCTATCTTTGAGTTAATGGCTCCACACATTGAGCGTTCAGAGATGTTTAGAGCATTTAACATGGGTGTAGGGATGATACTCGTAGTTGAAGATAAAAATGTAAACACAGTGCTTGCAAAAGCAGAAGGTTCTTACCTAATAGGCGAGATAAAAGAGGGCAAAAGAGAAGCTGTAATGGTTTAACTCTTTTCTAGAGTTATCTCATACGCCCCATATGCAAATGCACTTATAAAAGCTATTGCTGTTATCGTTATCGTTATCGTAGCTAATGTCATTCAATATCCTTTAATTCATCAGTTTTTTTATGTAATTTTTTTGCTAAAAAAATAAATATTAACAAAAGTAAAATCAATAATACATTAGCAATAAAAAAAATATAACTAAAATTATCTACTTCAAACATTCTAGTAATTCCAGAACCTACGGATATAATCAATGCTACGCACATCGTCATATATAGTCTAATATTGTTAATGTAGTCTTTTGCTTTATCTAAGTCTGCCATAAAGTATTATATCATAAGTATAGTATATGGGATTGATTTTGCTTATTTGTGGGGTTTGTGTTGAAGTCTGCATTCCCATGCAGAGCATGGGAACGAGTTAGAGAGTAGAGATTTTGACTAGAATTTATAAGTCATAGCTAAAGTAAGACCCATTTGAGAGTGAGTTACGTCAGCAGTTGATGTAGCAGTTGAAAGACCACCTGAAAATGCAGATGTCATACCTGTTGTATCATATGAGTTAGTCACTTCTGGAGCATAAACGAATGAACCATCTAAAGAAAGAGCATCAGAAATATTATATCCACCACCAAGCGTCATATGAGACTCAACAACACCAGGAAAACCTGATAAATTAAAGAAATTTTGTACTGCAGAACCATAAGGATTTGTTGTACTTGTTTGTTCAGCTATAGGATTAGCACCATAATTATAACCTAGTCTAACAGCCCAAGATTTTGCAGCATACTCATAACCTAAAGCATACACAGTCTGATCTTCCCAACCAAAATCACCATAACCAGCAGCAGCTGACCATTGAATCTGTTTTACGTCAAGAGCTATAGTATTACCAGAAATCTCATAAGAAACACCAGCACCTATTTCTGCTGGTTGGTCTAGTTTATCACCTGATGCAATACCAGTTGCGTTAGCACCACCAAATACAGCGACAGAAGAAGAAATAGTATTTGCGTACTCCATAGCAATTGCAGACTTATAGACAGCAGCTAAAGACAAACCTTTTACAGCAGCAACATCATAAGCTAAACCAACTTCAAAACCAAAACCTGTATCTGAAGATGAACCATTATCTAATTTTGCAAATATTGGAGCCGTTGGAGTACCTGTTTGAGTATCATACATATGACTCATTTGTAATGTACCATATTGAAATACTGGCATTAAACCAATAGTAAATCCAGAGTTAGTATATGCCAAAGGTACAGATATTTTTAAAATACTTAACGCTGTCTTCATACCAAATGATCCATTAGTACCAGATGCATATGTAAGTGATGCAGTATCATCATAATCTGTACCCATACCAGCTACACCATTTATAGATATACCATATACAAAGCTATCAGATAATCTTTGAGCAAACATAATTTCTGGAATAACACTAGCAGCAGTAGCACTATCTTCAGAAACTGCAGCAGGAGCTGCTGGGTTAGCATTAGAAGCTGCATCAGATTTAAAAGCAACTGACGGAGCGAAATATGTTACTGCACCAGTAAATTCCATATTTTCAACAGAGTTAATCATAGCAGGATTCGCTAAAGCTGACTCAGCACCAAAACTTTTAGCAATTCCAACACCACCCATTGAACGAGACTTTGCACCTTGTCCAATCATAACGTCACCGTTTGTAGCAAAAGCTGATGTAGCACCTAGTAGTAATGAAGCACTTAGTGCTAATTTGATAGTTCTTTTCATATATTCTCTCCTCAGAGTTTTAAAATTAAATAGCGAAAACTATTTCGACTGCATGCATTATATGTGAGTTCATTTGAATTGAAACTTAAACAGAATCTTAGAATAATTATAAAAAATTATATAACAGATTATAATTTCTATATTATAATAAAATAGAATGTCTAATATATACTTAAACTATAATAGTGCTTATAAATCACTGTATAATAATATATTCTTATAAGTTACATCAAATAATAATTATAAATAGAAATGTGTGTTTTGTGATAAAATTTAATTTTTGTGTATTTATGTAACATTTTTATCACACAATAGGTAATAATTGTAATATTTTTATTACAGTTTAGAAGCAAAAGATCCATATTTCTTAATCTAGTTCCCAAGTTGCACTTGGGAATGCATATAAAAAGAACTATGCCATCATATACATTCCCATCGAGGACGATGGGAACGAGAGATATCTCTTCTGAGGTGTTGTGAGAAAGGAATCTATTGTAGATTCTGAATCGAGTTCAGAATGACGGTTGTTGGTTCAGAATGACAGTTGGTTGGTTTACAATGACGGTTGTTTATTCAGAATGCGGTTTGTTTGTTTAAAATAATAGTTGAAGAGTTATAATCAGTTTTACAAAGCAGTTATCTTGAAAAACATTGCGAAGCGTACTTCAGTACGTGAGTAATTTTTTTAAAGATAAATGTGAAGTAAAAATGACTTATAACT
>JALSLR010000115.1 GCA_026988245.1 Sulfurimonas sp. | reverse complement strand
ACAACCTTTGAGTATATCTGAAATATTGGTGCATATAACATTTTGTATAGGTATAGCAAGATTTCCTAAAGATGGAAACACTTCTGGAGAGATTATAAAAAATGCAAATATAGCATTACAGTTGGGGAAAAATATAGGGACAGGGCAAACTCTCTTTTATGAGTCATATATGAGTGATGAGATGTCAAAGCAACATTTATTGTTGGAAAGTTTAGTAGAATCCATACAAAGTGAAAATTTTACACCGTTTTATCAACCAAAAATTAATGCTATTACAAATGAGATTGTAAGTTTTGAAGCCTTAGTAAGATGGCGAAGATATGACGAATACATACCACCTGCTTTATTTTTAAGTCTTGCAGTAGAGCATGATTTGATAAATGGTATTGACCTTATCATGTTAAAAAAATCTCTTGAACAGTTGAAAACTTGGCATCAACAAGGATTTAAAATCTCTGTATCTGTAAACTTTACAAATGGTGACTTTGAAAGCGTAGAGGTTTTTGGATTGTTACAAAAATATAAAGAATATTTACGCTATTTAATCATAGAAGTAACAGAGAATGAACTTATGAGTTTAAGTAAAAGTGAGCTTGAATATATAGGAGAATTGAAAAACTTGGGTATTAAGATTTCTCTAGATGATTTTGGGACAGGTTACTCTTCGTTGCAATATATTCATAAACTGCCCTTAGATGAATTAAAAATTGATAAGACTTTTGTTGATAATATACCAGGTTCCAAAAAAGACGAAGATATAGTAAAAATCATTAAATCCATCGCAGATACATTTGAGCTGCATTGCGTTGTAGAGGGCGTTGAAAATAAGGAGCAGTTAGAGTTTTTTAAAGAACTTAATCTCACTACTATTCAAGGGTACTACTTTTCTAAACCATTGCCTGCTGTGGAAGCAACTCAAGCATTAGTAGATAATGTTTAAAATATATGTAGATGGTGATGCTTTTCCAAATGCTTTAAAGCCGATACTTTTAAAACAGATACAACGCTTAAATATACAGACTATAGTTGTCGCAAATAAAAAGATAAACATTGGTAAGTCAAATCTAGTTGAGTATATCATAGTAG
Organism: Sulfurimonas sp.; assembly: GCA_026988245.1. Classification (GTDB taxonomy): domain Bacteria; phylum Campylobacterota; class Campylobacteria; order Campylobacterales; family Sulfurimonadaceae; genus Sulfurimonas. The sequence continues at coordinate 4,845 of JALSLR010000115.1, read as the reverse complement.
AACAAGGTGCAGATGTTGCTGATGCTAAGATAGTAGAACTTTGCAATGAAGGTGATTTAGTGATCACAGCAGACATTCCTCTTGCAGATTTTATCATCTCAAAAAATGCCCATGCTATAGACCACAGGGGAGAATTGTACTCAGTTGATAATATCAAGCAATATCTTGCTATGCGAAACTTGATGGAGTCAATCCGAGAGAGTGGAGAGATGACTAAGGGTCCTAAACCATTTTCAACTAAAGATGCAGAGCTTTTTGCAAATCAACTCAACGCTTTTTTATCTAAGCATTATAAACATTAAGATATAATCGCGACATTATAATATTTACAAGGTAATTCTATGTTTGATTCATTAACCTCTTCGTTTACAGCAGCTATCAAAAAGATTCGTACTTTTGATGATGAAAAGTCACTCACAAAAGCGCTTAATGAACTTAAAAAATCACTTTTAAAAGCAGATGTAAACCACAAAGTTGTCAAAGAACTTATTAGGAATGTTGAGACAAAGACTAAAGAAAAAGGGATTGGGAAAGACCAATTTCTTGAAGCTTTACGAAAAACTTTGTATGAACTTCTAGAAGTAGGGGGGGCTAAAGGTTTTACCTTTGCGTCTAAGCCGCCAACTGTCATTCTTATGACTGGACTTCAAGGTTCTGGTAAAACGACAACTACAGGTAAGCTTGCAGTATATTTAAAAAACAAACAAAAAAAAGTGATGATAGTTGCGGCCGACTTGCAGCGTCTAGCAGCAGTTGAACAACTTCGTCAAATCACAACAGACATAGAAGTAGAACTTTATGAAGATGATGCTAAGAAAAATCCAGTTGATGTAGTAAAGGGCGCACTAAAAAAAGCAAACGCTGGTATCTACGATGTAGTGCTCATAGATACAGCAGGTCGTTTAGCGATAGACTCCGAACTCATGAATGAGCTAGAGGCAGTTAAAAAAGTTGCTAATCCTCATGAGATTTTTTATGTAGCAGACTCTATGACTGGTCAAGATGCAGTAAGAACTGCGACTACTTTTAAAGAAAAAATCGGCATAGATGGTGTGTTGCTTTCCAAGTATGATGGTGATGCTAAGGGTGGTGTAGCTTTAGGGCTTTCAAGCCAAGTTCAAGTTCCACTTCGTTTCATCGGAACGGGTGAGAAGATGCAAGACTTAGAAGTTTTCATGCCAGAACGCATTGTAAATCGTCTTATGGGTTTTGGAGACGTTGAGGGACTAGCAGAAAAAACAGCAGATATTATAGATGAAAAACAAGCCAAAAAACTTACACAAAAGATAAAAAAAGGGAAGTTTAACTATAACGACTTTTTGGAACAAATGGAGTCCATGAAAAAAATGGGTTCTATGAAGTCAATGCTTTCTATGATGCCAGGTATGGGAAATATGAGTAAAGCTATGCAAAACTTTGACATGGAAAACTCAAGCGAACTTAAAAACATAAAGTCAATGGTGAGCTCAATGACAAAAAAAGAGCGTGAAGATCCAGATTTATTAAATAACTCTCGCAAACAACGTATAGCAGCAGGGTGTGGTCTAACTCAAGTTGAGATAAACCGTATGATAAAACAGTTCAAAAATGCTGGTAAAATGATGAAAAAATTCTCAGGTAAAAATGGGATGAAAGATTTACAAGCGATGATGGGGCAGATGGGAACACCTGGGATTCCTAGATAAACTTTACATTTTAATAATTTTTAGATATAATTCCGCCATCGTAATAACTTCTGAAATAATCCCTCTGTGATTAGAAGGTATTTTGCAAATGCAAAATATACTACGCATATCGAGCATGACTCGAAGGCGGTAAGAGGCACAATTAAATAGTCACTATTTTATTTTGCAAAAGCACCCCCGAACAAAATTTTTTATTAGGAACTTTATTATGACAGTAATTAGACTTACTCGTATGGGAAGAAAAAAACAACCGTTTTACAGAATAGCTGTAACAGATAGCCGTAAACGTCGTGATGGTGGTTGGATTGAACTTATTGGTTATTATAATCCAATGACAAAAGAACTTAAAGTAGATAACGAGAGAGTTGACTACTGGTTAAGTGTTGGTGCTCAAATGAGTAACCGCGTTAAAAAAATCACTAATCGTTAATTATGATAAGTGAATTTGTCGCACAATTTGCAAGACTTATAGCATCATATCCTGATGATGTAAGAGTAGATGTAACTGAGGGCGACGAAGTTACCGAGATTGTACTTTTTGCTAACCAAGCTGACATTGGTAAACTTATAGGCAAAGAGGGTAAGATGATTGGTGCTATAAAAACTGTTATCTCTGGCTGTAAAGCTAAAGATGGTATGAGTTATAGGATTAACGTTGAGGCAATCTGACCTTCTTCATATCGCAACTATTGGCAAAACTGTCGGTATAAAAGGCGATATGAAACTTCATCTCAATACTGACTTTCCAGAACAGTTTAAAAATAATAAATCTTTTTTTATAAATACACAAGATAGGTTAACTTTAAAAGAGGTTAATTTAGATCGTGGGCTTATAAAAATAGATGGCATAACTACTCCAGAAGATGCTAAAAAGTACACAAACAAAAAGCTTTATGCAACTATGGAAGAAACAAGACAAAATTGCACGCTAGCAGAGGGTGAATACTTTTGGTTTGATTTGATGCATTGTAAAATCATAGAAGATGATGTAGAACTAGGTGAAGTAGTTGAGATAGACAGAATCAATGCTTCAAATTATTTAAAGATAAAAACTTCAGATTTACTCATCAAAAGTGGTTCCCCAAAAACGTTCTTGCTCCCTCATAATCCACCATTTGTGATAAAAACAAATATTGATGCTAAAGAGATTACAACGAATGGCGCAATGGATATTTTAGAAGCTTCATAATGAAATTTACCTTTGTAACACTTTTTTCAAACATAGTTGAGGGTTACTTCAACGACTCTATACTCAAACGAGCTATTGAAAAAAATCTTCTTAGCATCACTTATCTAGACCCACGAGAATTTAGCAATAACAAGCATTCAAAAGTAGACGATACGGCTGTTGGTGGTGGAGCTGGTATGGTTATGAACCCTCAACCACTTTTCGATGCGCTTGATTCTTTAAGAAAACAAGATGAAGATGTCCATATAGTCTTTTTAACTCCTGTCGCAAAGCAGTTTAAACAAAATGATGCTAAACGTTTAGCAAAAAAAACTCATATTGCTTTTGTTAGCGGAAGATATGAAGGGATAGATGAGCGAGTATTAGAGAAGTATGCTGATGAAGTGTATTCTATTGGCGATTATATTTTAACAGGTGGAGAATTACCATCACTTGTTATGTGTGATGCTATCTCGCGAAATGTTTTAGGTGTCCTTGGAAATGCAGAATCCTTAAAGATAGAGAGCTTTGAAAATGAACTTTTAGAAGCACCTTCTTTCTCTAAACCAACATCTTTTAATGAAATTGATGTCCCTAAAGAATATATAAAGGGAAATCATAGTAAAATTCGCACACTAAAAAAATCACTGTCTGAATGTAAGACCAAATTCTTCAGACCAGAGCAATTCATAAAACATAGTTTATGAAATAATATGAAGGAACCTTATGAGAAATAAGTATATAGAAAACTTTGAAAAAGCACAAACAGCTGAAAAAAACATCCCAGACTTCCGTGCTGGTGATACTGTACGTTTATCGGTAACTATTAAAGAGGGTAGTAAATCTCGTACACAAGCATATGAAGGTGTATGTATTGCAAAGCGTGGACAAGGTACTGGTAAGACTATTACTGTACGTAAAATCGGAGCTAATGGTATAGGAATTGAAAGAATTTTCCCAATTTTTTCTGATTCATTAACTGAGATAAAAGTTATTCGTCGCGGTCGTGTTCGTCGTGCGAAATTATTTTATCTTCGTGATCTTGCTGGTAAAGCTGCACGTATTAAAGAACTTAGAAGAAAATAATTCTTCTAAGTTTATACTCTCTCTTCTTTAAATAAAACTTTCTTTTTTCATTTCTGTTTTTTTTTATAATATACATAGTATAATTCTTGTATCTATTTATATTTACATTGGAAACCTATATGGACTATCTACAAGACCTTAAAAAAATTATAAATATTAATTCATACACAAATAATAAAACGGGTGTGGATAAGGTTGCAAGTATTTTTGACATATGGCTTGAAGAATTAGGTTATGATATTGCAACACACTCTAGAGAACTTATCGGCAATCATAAATATTATATATCCAAAAGAACTTCTAATGCTAAAAGACTTCTTTTATTAGGTCATTTAGATACTGTATTCCCACCTGATACATTTGAAACATATAAAGAAGATGATGAATGGGTATATGGTCCAGGTGTATGTGATATGAAAGGTGGAAATATTGTAGCGCTTCAAGCTCTAAGAGAATTGAAGAAAAAAGATATAGAGATACGTAATATTGATTTACTTTTTGTCAGTGACGAAGAGACGGGAAGTGATGATTCAAAGTATTTGACTACTGAGATTGCTAAAGAGTATGACTACTGTTTTGTATATGAAGCAGCTGGAAAAAATATGGAATTAGTAACTGCTAGAAAGGGTGTTGGAACTTTTTTCATAAAGATAAAAGGTAAAGCATCTCATGCAGGCAACAACTATAGCGATGGGCATGATGCCAACTTAGAAGCTACATATAAACTACAAGAACTTGTAGCGCTTACAAACTTAGAAAAAGGCACCACGGTTAATGTTGGAAAAATTGTAGGAGGTATAGGGGCAAATACGATTAGTCCACAGGCAAAGCTCACTTTTGAATTAAGGTATAAAGATACTCAAGAAAAAAAAAGAGTATTAAAAGCTATTGATAAAATTGTAGCTA
>JALSLR010000114.1 GCA_026988245.1 Sulfurimonas sp. | reverse complement strand
TTATTCTTAGATGTAACTCTGAGAGCGAAAAAGGCTTTGTTATGTAGTCATCACCACCAGTTAAAAAGCCCTGTTCTATATCTTTTTCACTATTGAGTGAGGTTAAAAATATTATGGGAGTATTGGAATTTTCCCTTATTCTTGTAGCGACCTCAAAACCATTTAAAAGAGGAAGCTTTACATCTAAAATAATCAAATCATAATTATCCTCATACGCCATATCAACCGCCTTTTGTCCATCAAAAGCAGAGCTACAATCAAAAGACTTAAGTTTTAAAAACTTAGATACTGTAGTGTTTAAGTCAACATCATCTTCAACTATCAATATACTTTTCATATCTCAAGTATAAGATAAATACTATTTATAATCCCTTACTTATATCTTATATTTACCTAAATTTTTACCCTTTGCATCTATAATGTGAACTGCACATGCCAAGCATGGGTCAAAGGAGTGTAGGACTCTTAAGACTTCAAGTGGTTTAGATGTATCTTCTATTTTTAAACCAAGGAGAGCTTCCTCATAGGCACCTCTCACTCCATCAAAATTTCTAGGAGTTGCATTCCATGTTGTTGGAGCAATCACTGAAAAATTTTCTATTTTTGCATCTTGAATTTTTATAAAATGGCTCAATGTACCACGAGGTACTTCAAGAAATGCTCTCCCTTTTGCCCTTTTTTTTAGAGAGTCAAAATCATATTTAGCCCAAGTTTCTGTATCATAATACTTTATATTTTGGATGAGTCGAGAAACAAGCTTGAAAATATACTCACAAATATATCCTGTCTCTATCGCTCTTGCTGCATCTCTTCCCACTGTAGTCGATAAGTCCATCAACTCTAAATCAGTATCTTTTAAAAACTCATCTACAAAAGATTTTATCAGAATATTCTCTTTTTTATAGCTTATGATAACTCTAGCTAGTGGACCAGTTTCCATAACCTTTCCAGCATATCTTGGAGCTTTTATCCATGAGTACTTATCATCATTTTTTGCAGTTTTTAGCGAACCATCCTCATTAAAATCAGTATACTCTATCTCGTTATCCAAAGAGTCACCCTTATACCAAGCACGATCTATCTCCTCAGTAATCTTATATTCCTCAAAATCAGCAATATTTTCAAAATCGTGATTATAAACTACACCATTGCAAAACAACTCTTTATCATCAAACGCATAACCACCCACTGATAAAAAATTACCATTTGCGCGACCAACTCCTGATTTTATATCATCCCTGTAAGCGATAGAGAGTAGTTTAGCGTCTGGTAAATAAGCACGATCGATAAACTCTTTCGCATTTTTAATAATAAATAGGTAGTCATTTAATCTTTGAGGATTCAGCATATCTGCTACGCTTGTTACCCCTCCTACAACTATACTTTGCGGATGTGGGGTTTTGCCACCAAAAATAGCAACAGCCTTGCTTATGGTTGTTTGAAACTTTAAAGCCTCCAAATAGTGAGAGATTATAACTAAGTTCTGCTCAGGAGTTAACTTATACTCACTATGCCCCCAGTAGCCATTTGAGAATGGTCCTAATTTTCCAGCTTTTACAAAATTTGAAAGTTTTTCTAAGACAGATTCATAATGAGAGTGTGAATTTCTAAAAGGTTTTTTATGATACTTATGAGCCTCTTTGGAAGTTGATTTTGGGTCTGCGTTGAGAGCTGATGTAATATCTACAAAATCTAAAGAGTGAAGATGATAAAAATGGACTACATGATCTTGAATAAAAAGTGCCATAGCCATTAGGTCTCTAATAATTTGTGCACTATTTGGTAACTCTAAGGAGTAAGCATCTTCAACAGAAGTAACTGCTGCTCGAAAATGTGAATTTGTGCAGACACCACAAATACGTCCAGCTAAAAGTCCTGCATCTCGAGGATCACGATTTTTTAAAATAATTTCTATGCCTCGAAAAAGCTGTCCACTTACATAGGCTTCTTGAACCACACCATCTGCATCAACTTCCACTTCAGCTCTTAGATGACCCTCTATTCTTGTAATAGGGTCTATTACAATTTTTTGAGTGCTCATTACTTTTTCTCCTCTTCATACTTTCTCTCATTTGCAAACTTATCGACAAAGCCCACCTCTGTACATCCCATACAACCATGACCAGCTTGAACCGGCCAACTTGTTCCACTGTTAAACTTTATGGTAGAACAATTTACATTTGCATAAGGTCCTTTACATCCCATTTCAAAAAGACAATAGCCTTTTTTCGCACCAGAGTCTCCCCACTCATGAACAAACTCACCAAGTTCGTAATGCCCCCTGCGTTCACAATTATCATGCACTCTCCCCTCATAAGCCCAAAGAGGTCGGTTAAGTTTATCTAATGCAGGTAACTCTTCAAACATAAGGTACGAGAGGAGGGTTCCGACAATATTTGTAGGGTTTGTAGGGCATCCTGGAAGGTTTATAATATCATCTCGATTGAGTGCTTGAGAGACACCAACTGCTCCGGTTGGATTTGGAGCGGCTGCAACTATTCCACCATCTAACGCACAGCTACCAACTGCTAAAACAAGTGCAGCATCTTTTGCACATTTTTGTAATAACTCTATCCCAGTTTCACCTTTTGGACCAATACGTAGGTATTTTCCATCCATTGCTAAGGGAATAGCCCCCTCTACTATAAGGATATACATCCCTTTCTCATTCTTGATAATATTTTCTAAAATTGACTCACTCTGATCTCCACTTGCACTCATTAGGAGTTCATGATAATCAAGAGATATATAATCAAAAATCAGCTCTTCTATAGCTGGATTTGTTGACTTTATGAAAGCTTCAGAGTTACCACTACAATCACTAAGCTCTAGCCATATTATTGGCACCTTGTTAAGGTTATACACAGCATCCTCTACAAGCTGTTCAAAATTTGGATGCAGTTTCATATCTGCTGTTACCATTGATATCCAACTATTTATCTCATGTTTAGCAATATCTAGGGATTTCATTGCGGAGTCAAGATTATCTGTTGTGAGTTTATTTCTAGGGTTTAGTGTGTTGAACTTATCTATGCGTTTTTGAACCTTAGCTATCTCTTTATCTCGTTTTATATCCTCAGTGCTTTTTCTAGGAATATTTTTGTCTATTAGCTCTTGAGATTTTTTAATAACATCTTCAACCATAAGCTTACATCTTCCACATACTCGACCAGCCTCACTGAAGTCTGCCAACTCCAAAAAGCTAGAGATTCCACTACTAGTTACTATATCTACTAAGTCTTGATGATAAACATGCTCACAACTACAGATAAGTCGCCCTCTCTCACCTATAAGTCTGTTTTGATACAGATAGTTTATATCTACTTCATTTTCACTCTGTATAAGGGTTTCAATATAGCCAATATCTACATTTGAATTTACTCCTATAAATCTTGTCAATCTATTATCATTTAAAAAATACTCATCAATTCTACTCTCTTTTTTAGAGCTAATGAGAACTTTTTCGTAACTATCAGTAAAAAATGCAGAGCTAACTTCAACTAAGTCAAACTCACCAACTTTTAACATATCTATGCTAATAGCAAGTTCAAATTTTTTTATATTAGTTTGCAATATATGAGAGATTGCTGCGTCAGCTTGAGCTGTACACTCTTTTACATGCCCTGCTACAAATCTAAACTCTTCTACCTCTGCACACTCACCAACAGCATAAATATTTTCATCCTCTGTCTGCATATAAAGATTTGTTAAAATTCCCTTCTTGCATGCTAGAGTATCTCTAAAAGATTCAATATTTGGTTTTATCCCCGTTGCAAAGATTAAAAAAGGTTTTTCTATCTGAAGTTTTTTTGTTTTTAGAGAGATGATTTCACTGTTTTTAACTATCTTATCAATTATTTCATCTTCATAAGAGATAGTGAGTTTTCCTTCTTTTTTATAACACTCTTCTATAGTTCGGATAGAGTCAATTGATAGCTCTTTAGTGTATAGATGATTTCCACGAAGAAGTAGAGTTATATTTGAGACATCGCGCATCCCATTTAGTGTCTCAAGAAGTTCTAAACCAATTGGACCACTTCCTACTATTACAATATTTCTGTTGCGTATACCCTCTTTTATCTGCCTTGAATCATCTGCACTTCTAAAAACTGTTGCATTTGAAATACCCTCTATGTTAAAAAGGGGGACAGGAAGAGAACCAGTTGCAATAATGAGTTTATCGTAACTGAACATCCTCGTATTAGAAAAAATTCGTCTATTTTTTTTATCTATTTTATCTATTTTTTGATTTAACTCTAGTTTTACGGTTGGGTCTAAATGTAAAGATAAGCCATCTGTAGTTGATGATGCATCTACTAAGCGACATAGATGTATTCTATCGTAGGGATGATACTTCTCCTCACTAATCAGTATAATTTCTAAGTGTGCATTCTGTTTTTTTAGATTATTTGCTAGGTATACCGCAGCTATTCCACCGCCAATTATTATAATTCTCATTGTGAAACCTTTTTTTAATATCTACAAGCATATGATACTAAAAATAGTAGACTTTTTGCCACCGTTTAGCTAAAATAATAGTCATGTCATTCCAAAATTTTAATAATTAAGTTGAGAAATTTGGATATATTTTTTTTATAACATAGTAAACTTTACACCCTATGCAGTACTCAAAGATAAACTCAAGTGATGCACAGGCTAAGAGGGTTATGGCGATAGGGTAGAGTGCCATAGTTAACTCAAGGTGGGCAAGAACAATTAAAACAAGACTAAAGAGTAAGCCAAACTGTGCAGCTAATCTTTTTGCAGCTGAATCTGTCAATTTTGTCTCTAGTTTAAATATTTTTTTGATAAATTTGGAGAGTTGATATATAAGACTATATGATTTGTTTGAGTAAATTCTGATATAAAAATCTACTGCTAAGATATAGAGTAATACAATGCTGTTTGTTGCAAAGAAAGAGAGAACTAAACAGCAGACAAAAAAAGCCCCTATTCGAGCTATAGTTGCATCTATCTGTTGAAATGACATAGGGCAAGATTGTGATGACATAGTTAAAATCCTTTATTAAATTCGATGCTAGGGTTAGCAAAAATATCTAAAATCTTCTTTAGTGTAAAATTTTGTTCTTTTTTTGTAATCTTTATACCAAGTGACTCAATTTTTTGTAACGTTATATCTATGTATCTATCCCATGCCAAGAGTAAGTTGTCACTCAGGGCAACCTCTACAGAAATTATATCTTCTGGGACTATACTTATAACAGTAGTCTCTCCCATTGCTTCCGTAAGTGAACATATTTGTAGCATTTCTGCTATTTCTACTTCATTGGCTGTTTTTTTTATGAGAGAACCATCTAAAAATTCATCAGTTGTTTTTACGGTTATATCCCCTGTCTTTTTGCTCTCATCAGATGCTGTATTAATTATTATAACTTCATCAAATTCTTGAAGAAGTGGCATAAGTTTAAATCCTAATGTTCCACCATCAACTATCTCTATTTTAGGAGAAAACTCATAATTTTCTTTAATATACTTTGCTCCATAGAGTCCTACGCCTTCATCTTTAAAAAAGGCATTACCAGATCCTATAAGTGCTACTTTTTTTTGCATAATTTTTTTCCTTTATCTGTACTTTTTCACTGCATAATATGCTTGACCTAGTGAAATTCCACCATCATTTACTGGTGTTTTACTCTGTATATAATATCTGCGTCCTAATTTTTTTAACTCTTTGGTGACCTGAGAGACTAAAACATTATTTTGAAATACTCCACCGCTTAATACAACCGGTATATTTGGATGCTCTTTAGATATTTCAATAATTATTTTGCTAATAGTAAAGATAAACTTTTTTGCTATTATCTCTTTATTGCTATCTTGAAGTATTTGACATATCATCATTTTATAATCAATAACACCATCTTTAAGGGAGTACTTATATGTTGCTTTTGTCTTAGACTTTTTACTTATAGTCTCAAGTATTGCTCCACTCTCACCCTCATACCCTAAATCATTCATATGTCCACTTAGTGCGTAAACACCATCAAAGAGCCTTCCTAAAGAAGAGCTTTTTGGAGAATTGATACTGCGTTTGAACATTTTATGTAAGAGTTTTACTTCATCAATTGAGTAGAACTTTAAAATTTCACACTCCATTGAGAGTATCTCCTCTAATGTAAAACACTCATACAGAAGTGATAGGGCAACTCTCTTTGGTTCTCGCACTGCTTTATCTCCGCCCAAAAGTGGAAGTTCTTTAAAATGATAGACTCTTGTGTAGTGATAAGCAGAGGCAACAAAAACTTCACCACCCCACAGTTTACCATCATCACCATAGCCTGTCCCATCAAAACAAAATGCTAAAACTTCTTCATCAAGAGAGTATTCTGCCATACAAGAGAGAGCATGCGCATAGTGGTGCTGTAGCTCAATTAGTTCAACTCCACTATGCTCTTGCACATACTGCTTAGCCCATTTAGTTGTCTCATATTTTGGATGCTTATCGCAAACTATAACATCAGGCTCAAAATTATAAACCCTCTTGAGTGTATCTAATGTTCTTGTATAATACTCAAATGCTTCTATAGAACTTAAATCACCAATATGTGGTGAGATAATCATATTATTACCTAATGCAAGGGTAATGGTTGATTTTTGATGTGCTCCAAGAGCAAGTATCTTCTTAGAGGTTTTCTCTTTGAGATAGAAGCTTTGCGGAGCGTAACCTCTTGCCATTCGTAGCATTATAGTTTCATATTTTGTGTTAAGCATTACACTATCATCACATGCATTGAGTATCTTTCTATCGTGTGTTAAGATTGCATCAATCATAAGTGGAATTTTTTTAAAAATCTCTAAGGCATTCCCTATTATAGGTTCATCACTTAGATTTGCACTTGTTGCAACAATGGGAGAGTTAAGTGTTCTAAGCAAAATTTCATGAAGTGGAGTATACGGTAAAAAAACTCCTATTTTATCGATATTTGGAGCTATTGAATCAGCTAAATCATGATTTCTTTTTTTACTAACTATGACTATTGGTCTCTCTTTTGAAAGGATAAGTTCTTGATCTTTTTTTGTTAAAGAGCAAACTTTTTTAATGTCAGTTATATTTTTGAACATAACTGCTAATGGTTTTGTAGGTCTATGCTTATTTCTTCTTAGTGTTGAAACTGCTTTTTCATTTGTAGCATCACATACGAGATGAAATCCTCCAATTCCTTTTACAGCTACACATAATCCTTGTTCAATATATTTTACTGTACTTAAAACAGCTTGTTTTTTATCAACTTTCCCATTAAATGTTTGAAATACTAATTCTGGACCACAATTATAACAGGATATAGGTTCTGCATGATAACGCCGATCAAGAGGGTTTTCATACTCCATTCGGCACTCTGTACACATGAAAAACTTTTTCATAGATGTTTTCTCTCTATCATAAGGTAAATTTTCTATAATTGTATAACGTGGTCCACAATTTGTACAGTTTATAAAGGGGTAATTATAGCGACGATTTTTGCTATTAGTTAGCTCTTGCAAACATTCCCTACAAGTGGAAATATCTGGACTTAGCATTGTAGAAATAGTTGACTCATTAGACTCAATAATTGAGAAATCTTTAAATCCAACTAATTCTTTTTGTTCCTCTTGTATAAAATCTATTCGACTAAGAGGTGGTTTAAGTAATTCTATATCTCTTTTAAAAGCTGTAATACTATTACGTTCACCCTCTATCTGTAAAATCACACCATCACCATCATTACCAACATAGCCTTTAAGCATGTACTTTGCTGCAAGTTGATAGATAAAAGGACGAAATCCAACACCTTGAACTATACCACTAATATGGTACTTAAAATTTAACTTAGAGATAAGCGCCTCCAACTACTTCATTTTCTTTTCCTATTGGGTAGTTGATATTCATATACGGTGGTGTCATCTTTAGGTTTCTTTGCATACGAGAAAAAAGTGACTGGTTTGCAAAGTGTGTCCCACAAAGTATAATCTCTGTCGCTTTTGTTTTCTCTTTAAGCTCACCTATAAGCTCACTAAAGTAGTCCCCAAAACTCTCAAAAATTGAGTAAGCTAAGATAGCTGTACTCACACCTGCTAGTTGATAAGAGATAATACTTGCAAGAAACGCAGTATGGTCAAAGCGATTGTCTTTTACATGCGTATCTATCTGTATACCACCTTTTCCTATAAACTTCATAGACTCTTTTGTTACACCTCTCATCGACTCATCACTAAGACCTAAGATGATTGCAACAGCTTCAAAGAGTTTTACATCATCTCTTGCTTGTAAACTAACTAGTTTCTCATAAATATTTGGCATAGTCTTTTCTAAGTTGATCACAAGTCTATCTGAACCATCTCGTAGTTCTTTAATATTTTCTAAGATATTTTTTGCATCAAAATTTTTAGGTGGTACAACTCGTAAAACATTTTTCGCATCATAGTATAAAAAAGATGGCTCCTCATCAAAGTAAGCACCTACACACTTTTTCTCAAAGAGATTGTTTTCTGCAATAACTGACATAAAAGATGCTTCTTCTTTAAGATAAACTGCTTGGTTTGTGTGATATGTATCTTTTGTACCCTCTATGACATTTGCTTTGTGCGCATCGATAGAATCATAAAGTTCCATCTTGTCAAAGAACATTCTTTCTCCTTGTTTAAATCCGATAAAGTTATCATTGATACTGACTACACTTCTCGGAGAGAGATTTTTTGATGGAAAAGAAACCCTCTCTCCTTCAGCTATAAACTGAACCTCCTTATTAAGAAAAAAACGCATATCTTTTTGGGGGTATATCTCTAAATCGTAATCCATTTTCATATCAGCTGGAGAGCTCTCATTTGCCTCTTCGTAAGCTATATACTCCAGTCCAAGTTTTTGTAACTCTGCTCCTAAAAGAATAGAAAAACCATCATCAGGGTACTTTACATACGCAGTGTTTGAGCCTTTTATACTTTTCAACTCTTCGTTTTTAAGCGTAACATCAAGTATAGGTCTCTCTATACTTAAAAGGGCATTAAATTCCTCTGTAATTAGGGAGAGGTTATCTGTAATTTTGCCAGCATTTATCATCATAAGTATAGAGTCGTCATGCGACATACTTGCTTTATAAAAGAGCTTATATCCCATAGTAGTTTTTATAAGTACTTTCTTTGAATCATTTATAGCTTTTGCTGTAACTTCAAACATTGTTCTAAAGCTACCTGCATCATTAGCATATCGTTCACTCGATTTATTAACAAGTCTTACAGGAACACCACAATCATGACAAGAGTTTATATGATGTTTCTCTTTAAGTCCAACTTCTCTTATCTCATTTTCACAACTACTACAAGGGGCAATAAACTTAAAAGAAGTGTTGATTCTCTCATATGGATATAAGGATAAAAAACTATGATTTGCACCACAGCAGGTACACGATGTAAATGGATAGTAGTACCTTCTTGATGTTACATCAAATATCTCTTTTTGACATGCTGGACAAAGCCCAATAGAAAGTGGGTACTCATTCTCAATCTCTGCTAAATTCTCAATAGTATCATCATTTTCATAACTCTTTGAACTTTTTAAAAATAAAGAAGCGGGAAGCTCTAGTGATATTGCTTCAAGACACTTTGTTAAATTTTCATGATCTGATGCAAATGCACAAACAAGAGAGTTGTCACCTTGTGATACTCTTGCTGGAACATTATATTTTCTAGAAATTGATGTAATGATATTTTTTAAATAATTTTGCTGAAAAGAAGTTTGTAGTTCTAAGATGAATGCCAAGTAATTATCCTCATATGATTTAATATATATAATTATACTTAAAATAAGTCAACCCCTCCCAATAATTCCATACCAAATTAGACAACAAGCCAATTTGCTCTATAATTAGGGACTTAAAAGCGAAAAAACCACACCTAAAACTTTCACCCAATGGGTGTAACTTTTTCAACTATAACGGTTGAATTATGACACAAACAATATTCAATTTCAAACTACAATCCACAAACGAGAAATTAGATGAGATTTTATGAATTTGGAGGTGTGGAGGAAGTTATGGAATGATTTGGGGTCAACAAAAACTGTTGACTTATTTTGATATTTTCTATAGAATGTTAAAAATTACAATAGGTAAACTTCATAATGATAAAAAAAGACGAGGTAATTCAAAAATTAAACTTAATAATATATCCAGGCTTTACAAAAAGTATCGTAGATTTCAATTTTATTAAAAACATAAATATTACTAACGAAACTATAGGTATAACACTAGAAATCCCTTCCGCATCTAACATGGTTAAATCTCAAATAGAAGAAGAAATATTAAAGAGGCTCTCATATGTTGGCAAGTATAAAATAAATACTATCATCATCCAACCTACTATGCTACCTGAGACTAGCTCTCATGGTAAAAATGTCTTACCAAATATTCAAAATTTCATAATGGTAAGTTCAGGAAAAGGTGGTGTTGGTAAGTCTACTACTACCATCAATTTAGCTATCGCCTTTGCTAAAAAAGGGAAAAGAGTTGGTGTTTTAGATGCTGATATTTACGGTCCAAACATCCCAAGAATGATGGGGATAGAAAATCAAGAACCAATTTTTCTAGGAAAAACTATCAAACCAATACAGGCTCATAATATCAAGGTTATGTCGATTGGTTCCTTAATTCAAAAAGGGGCCTCTTTACTCTGGAAAGGAGCTATGGTAACACAAGCCATAGAGCAGATGCTAGAAGATGTCCAATGGGGAGACTTAGATGTATTGCTTTTTGACATGCCCCCAGGCACAGGCGATGCTCAACTAACACTAGCGCAAAACCTACCCATTACTGCAGGAGTATGTGTAACTACACCTCAAAAAGTAGCACTAGATGACACAGTAAGAAGTATGGACATGATGAAGCAATTAAATATACCTATAGCAGGTATTGTAGAAAACATGAGTGGTTTCATTTGTCCTGAAAATGGAAAAGAATATGCTATATTTGGAAAAGGCACTACTCAACCTCTTGCAGATGCTTATGAAACAGAGATATTAGGTGAAATTCCAATAGAATTATCTATCAGAGAAGGGGGAGATAATGGACTACCTATAACCATTGTTGCTCCTAATTCTGAAGTTTCAATTAGATATCAACTTATTGCAGAAAGTTTATGGAAGAAATTGATAAACATAAATGAAAGTGGTGGAGTAAGCAATGAAGAGATACAACCTACTATATTTTAGGTTGTATCTTTGAAATTTTAAAATAGTTCTTAAGCTGGATGATATGTATCTGCATCTAAATTAAATAATTTAGTTCCTAGATAATATAAAGCCATACATAAACCGATACCTCCAAGAGATATCATCCATTCTGTCATAGATGGAACATAATGTATCCATGTTGGCGCTAGTTGGTATTCACTTGTTTTTAACATCTGTAATGGTTTAAGTTGTGTATCATGAATCAGATTGTATCGCATAAATGCTATACCTATCATTCCAGACAAAGATGTATAAAAAATAGCTACATGAGATCTTCCAATGTCTTTTAACAATACAAAAAGTGGCAAAGCTATGACCAAAATTACTTCTGCCCAAAATGTCCATGAACTTAAGATATGTATAGCTACATCAGCTCTATCAGGTACACCACCATAGATATCTGTTAAAAATTTCCATGTCATAAAAAATGCCAAGAAAAGGAGTAAGAAAAGTTGAATTTTCCCTAAACTTGTTAACATTGTTTTCACACTTTGCGGAAACTTTAATTTGTATCTAAAACCCATAAATATAAATGCTATAAAAACACCTGTAATAAAAGCTGTCAATATGAAATACATTGGAAAATAAACACCATTTGATATTGGCCTAGCATTTAAAAAACCAAAAACTGCACCTAAGTTAGAGTGAGCAGCAAGACCAATAGCTAAACCGGGTAAACCAAAGTATCTTGCAAGTTTCATATTCCCTTTAAGTAAAAAAACAAACTCTATAATCATAAATGTAAGATAAAGACCATAAAGCGTCCCCATCCACCAAATTGCAGAAGTCAATCCAGGTGTTAAAACATTATATACTACCATAGTTATAGGATGTCCAATCTCAAATATGATGACAGCAAACCCTGATACAATAGTAACGATAGAACCAAAAATAGCCCTTTTTGAGATAAGTTCATAATCTTTAAAACCGAAAACATCTCCAAGTGATCCAATGATACAAAGACCAGTAGAGGAGACTACAAAAAATATATATGCTGCAAGCAATAATCCCCATGGATGTTCTCTTGTAACATTGTAGGCATGATGTCCATCCATTAAATATATAGCTACACCAGTAGCAAACATTCCTAAAAGAGAAATAGTTAAAAATGCTAAAAATATATTAGCAGGACTCTTCTCAAAACCTAAAAGATCCTTTAGTCCAACTTTATTTACTGGAATAGATGTAACAAATTCTTTCATACTCATTTTAAACTCCTTAAGTTAGGTAATATAGTTTTGGTTTAGTACCAAGATGTGATTTGAGGGTATAATGATCTCTTGCTCTAAGTAATATACTTATCTCACTATCTGGATCATCTAAGTCTCCAAATGTTCTTACTTTTGTTGGACATGTATTTTGGCATGCCGTTGTCACTTCACCACGAGATAACCTTGTATCTGAACAAAAATTACATTTATCTACTGTCATTGTTCTGTCATCTACATATCTTGCATCATAAGGGCAAGCATTCATACAATATGTACACAAAATACATTGCTCAACATTTACACGAACAACACCATTTTCATCATAATATGTTGCATTAGTAGGACATACTTCTTGACAAGGAGCATCATCACAATGCTGACACTGACTTGGTACAAAACCACTACTTGCTATACTCAAGAGAGGAAATTCACCTTCAACTTCTTTTACTCCAACCCATATTCTGTGTTTATCTGCACCAAGTAAAATTCCATTTTCTTCTTTACAAGCACTTTCACAGGCCTTACAGTTTATACAATTTTTATAATCTAACGCCATTCCATATCTAGCCATCTTTTACACCTTTCTTATATCAACTACAGTTTCATGCATAGCTGCGCTACCAAATACAGGCTCAATAATATCTTCAATAATCATATTATCTGCTGCACCAATACCATTTGCAAGTGTCAACCCATCCGAAGTGACACCAAATCCATGAACAAAAAATAAAGTGTCAGGACCTATTTTTTCTGTTGGATATGCTTTAATAGAAATTTTGCCTATCTTACTTTTAATCTCTATCATATCACCAAATTCAATACCACGGTTTTTTGCTTCACGTTTATTTATCCATACATAATTTTCATTCATCAGGTCTAATAGTAAAGCATTATTTGCTGTACCTGTTTGTGTAAACTGAGCATGTCTCCCTGTTATAAATTTAAATTTACCCTTAGGAGTAGGGGTATATTGATCATCTTTCCATGTTGGCATAGTGCTAACACCTTTTTTAGCAAGGTTTGGAAGTATACATTCAACTTTACCAGATGAAGTTTTAAATTCTTTTTTAAGAACAGCTATCTCTTTTTCATCTACACAAGTATCATGAAAAACATCTGATTTAAACTCACCTTCAACTACAGAATAAAACCTTTCTCTTTTTGGGTACCATTCAAACTCATTTATAGATTTCATTTTCCAAAATTTTTCCATATTTGGATAATAAACACCCTCTTTCAATAATGTTTTATACGCTTCTTCTCCATGTTTAGAAACTACCATTTCCTTATTTAATTCTTCTTGAGAATGAGTGAAAGCATCAGATAGGTCAAATCCATAATCTTCAAACAACTCTTCATTGCTAGCTTCATCTTCTTCAACTAGTATACGAACCTCTTCATCATGTTTTTTAGTTACGTCAAGAAGTGGTAAGGTTAATTTTTTAGCTAATCCGCGTATAATTTCTATAAGAGGTTTTGTTTCATACATAGGATCAATAACTTTTTGCCTCAATGCTATTGATGGTTGAGATCCACCAAAAGACGTTACCGGGTCTTCTCTCTCTAAATATGTACATTCTGGCAGTATGACATCTGCCATCATTGCTGTGTCACTAGGCATAGTATCAATTACAACTACTATATCCATTTTTTCAAACATTTCTCTTGTTTTTGTAATATTTGGTACACTTAACATAGGGTTTTGCTTATAAACGAACATACCTCTGACTGGGTATGGGGATTTGCCTTCGAGTATAGTATTTCTCCATCCTATCCATGTACCATTCCCACCAACAATTGCTGCGGCTTTTTTATCAATTCTAAGTTCTCTATTATCATAGAGAGGTACATTTATTTTATGTTTACCTAGTGGAATTTTTTTCCCAAACACTATTCCACCCTCTACATCTATTCCTCCACCCAATGCTGAAAAGATTGCTTGTGCACGACGAAGTTGAAAATCTTGTTTACTCCATGCTGTTCTTCTTCCTTGATAATATATAGCCCGTGGAGCATGTTCCATAAAGTCTCTCGCAATATCTCTAATGTCGCCAGCTCTTATTCCAGTAAGTTTTTCCGCCCATTCTGGAGTATAATTTGAAGATATTATATGGTCACGATACTCTTCAAACCCATTAAAGTTTAATTCTATAAATTTTTTATTATAAAGCTTTTCAGAGAGGACTACATAGGTTAAAGCTAAAACGAAGGCTAAGTCAGTTCCAACCTGTATAGGTAACCATTTATCTGCATGAGCAGCAGTATTTGTAAATCTAGGATCAATTACTATAAGTTTTGCACCCCTACCTTTCGTTCTTTTAAATAGATCCATAGTATCAGGAGTTATGATAGCTTCAGCTCTATTTGCTCCAGCCATAATAATATAATTTGCATTTTCCAAGTCTGCTTGTCCATAACCACCTATGGTAAGTGCATACCCTGAAACAGTAGTTTGCAAACAAATTGATGCATGATTTATGAAGTTTGTAGAACCGAATTTTTTCGACATAAAAGTTGAAAAAGTATGTTCAGCCATACCTTCACCAGCACAATACCCTATAGTAGAACGATTATCTTTTTCTTCATCTAAGATTGTCTTAAGACCCTTAAATTTATCTGTTCCATTTAAAATAGTTTCATAAGCTTCATCCCAAGTCACACGCTTATATTTGCCATCACCTTTGTTTCCTATTCTAACTAATGGATACTTGAGCCTATCTGGATCATATAAAGCATTTATACCTGCATTCCCTCTGGGACACAACATATTTTTAGACTTTGGAAACATTGGATTTGGATCAAGTTTACTTACAACACCATCTTCTACTCTTGCGATTGCGGCACATTTATTAACACACATTTCGCATAAAGTAGGAACTAAAACAGCATTTGTATTAGTTGTTTTTGTTGTAAAAGTTAACTTTTGTTTTTTACTTTTGTACTCACTGCTAGCAAAAACATTACTTGCTGCCACACCACCAACTACACTTAAAGCTATACTTCCTTGAAGAAATTTTCTTCTTGAAATTTCTACATTCATACTTTTCACCTCCATTTAATATTAATTATATTTATAAATATAATTTTTCTTACTTATAATTGTACATCTATATAAATGAAGAAAAACTTAAATTATTAATATTTTATTAATTTATTAATTTAATTATTATTTTTAATAATAATAAATACTATCTAAGTGAATTAACTATCGATAAAGATAATTCATTAGCATATTTTTGAATCCCTTCGTCTAAAATATCTTCTCCATTTAAAAATGTTATACCTCCTAATATTCCTGTAATACATGAAAATGAAACATAAAAATCTTTTTGGGAAAATTCATTTGTTTTAATTCCGTCATTTATAAGTACTTCAATCTCATCTATAAATACTTTAGCGAGTTTAAAACCACTATCACCATCTTCAGAGAACATCTCTCTATTGGCTAAATACACCTTAAAAAAATAATCTATCATTTGTGGATTTTGATCTAAAAAATTCAAATAACTAACGACAAACAAATGTATTTTTTCTTTTGAACTTACATGTGTTTTATTTATGCTACTTAACTCTTGAGCTAATTTTTTAGTAACAAAAGTAATAGATGCTTTAGCAAGAGAATTTTTTGATGGAAAAAAATTATAAAAATGACCTACACTTATGTTTATACTCTTAGCAATTTGGGCTACAGTGGTACAGTAAAAGCCTTTTTTTGAAAACATATCCAAAGCTGATTCAATTATCTGAGACTCTCTTTCTTTCTTAAGCATCAAACTTTCCTTTATTTAAATATTGTATCACCATCTACAATTAATTCATTATGTATATAAATCTTATGATTTATACTACTATCTTTGCAAAGTCTTGAAAATAATTTCTTATTTTGTAACATTGATCCAGATATAGAAATAGCTTCTACCCCCATACTCTCTTTTAAAACATCAAATTCATGAGAAATAAATTCAACAAAACTTTCCATAATTCCATACGATAAGGTTAAATCATCAATTCCTGCTAGTTTAAAGCTCATAGCACTTCTAATAACTTTTAATGGATCTAGTTCTGTTCTTGAATCTTTTTGAATAAGCTTATAGTCAATTCTAGGACCTTTTTTACCTAAAAATTTTATATTATTGTCTTCTAGTTCTTGAGCTGCTTCTTGTAGATTTTTAGTTTTTGTAAGACCTAAAATAATTGCACATACACCCCATAATTCATAAATACTAAACGAAGAATTATCCCATGAAATAGTATTTATTTTTTCAACATGTTGTACGAATTTTTTATTATAATTTTCTAAAAGCTTCTTTGTTGTTTCATCAGTTTGAGCTATCTCATCAAGTATACTTTTTATAGAATCATATTTGAACTTAAAATCAATATAATTTATAAATCCGTATTTCTTTCCATAAACAAGAATCGATGTTCGATGCTCTTTACTAACATATAATGATGCAAAATTATTAAAATCTAGTTTATGTTCATGTACAACAGACAACAAAGCCCCATGAGAAGGGACTATCTCTTCTCTTAACAGAGGAAATTCTGGTAAGCCTTTTTTTCCTCTTATTATCGCTTTATGAGTTTTACTTATAACCATTTCTATAGGTTCTATCTCATTTTGAAAGCTTACTACTTTAAAAATTTCATCAGCAGAAATATTCTCTTTAGTAATGAAAATAATATTTTCATCTAAGTAATTCAGCTCATGCATCAAAAAATAAAGCACAAAATCATCAGCCAACTTACATCTAAAGAGATCTTTTTCAACACTTTCATAATCTAATGCAAATTTCAACTCTGTTTTCAAACGAATAAAAGGCTTTTCAAATGATGCTATTGCCTGAAGTTCCTCTTCTGTAGCAACCATATACTTACTTAATGTGGCATAATCATAGGAAATTAAATCACATTTTATATCATTACATATTTTGGATGGTAACCCTACTGTATAATTTCCATAAAAGGTGTTTATGTTAACTAACGCACCTGTTTTAATCTTTCGAGCAATCTCTTGAAAATATTTTTTGTAATTTTTTTCTTCGCCTTCAATACTATATCCACATATATCACATGATTTATATATATTATAATAATCTTTACTACCTTTGTTATTAACATCATCTAAACAATCTAAACAAAAAGGTAACTTTAGTTTCTCTATTCTAGATATATCTAAACCATCTTCTTCTGGAATTGATTGAACCATAGATGCTTTAGTATCATATAAAAAAATAGAATTAGGCAAACTACTTGTAAACTCATTTGAAAAAGATTCTAGCTCTTCGCTACTATCTGCTTCTACATAGCATTTAAGTATAAAATTATCGCGTATAATTTTCCCAATCAAAGAACATTTATCTAAGGTTTTTAAAAATATCTTTTCATATACTGTAGATGATGAACGATAATCAATCCTATACTCTAGTATCATGCTTAAAATCCTTCTAAATAAGTTGTTGAAGAAACATCAGTAATAAGTAAATCTTTTTTTATTTTTACTTCAATAGCAAAATTTTTAATGATATCTATAACTGTTTTTTCCATAGTTTTTGCTGCTATAACAACCTCATCTGTCATACTAAAAGTTGAATTTTCCCCTATTACATAGGGAACAACTCCCACTATTTTCACAGGTGGTAAATCACCCATCATTTCTATCATCATAAGTGTTTGTAACATCTCCACTTCATGAGCACTACCATTCCATGTAATATAGTCCGGAACTTTATTAAAATCAAATGAATATACATCGCCGATATTTGCATTATCAACATCAACACAATCAATCAGAATAACACTGTCATAGTCTGTTATTATTGGTATAAGTCTTGTTGCTAATGTTCCACCATCAACAACATCAACTTCATGTTCATTTGAAATAAACTCATACTTTTTAGTGATTAAATTTGCCATATGAGCACCGACGCCCTCATCACCAAATAAAACATTACCAATACCTAAAATTAAAATTTTTATAGGAGATCCTTTATTTAGTGCTTTTTATGCCATTTCATACCAGAGAATATTGCATCCATAGCACCTTCTTTTCCAAATACAGCATTAAATATCGCCATATACACATGTGCTACTATAAATAAAATCACACCCCACATTGTTATATGATGGATAGTTCTAACATTTGAAAGTCCACCCATTAACACTTCAAAGAAACGCATTGGTTCATATATTGCAGCCCCGATACCTTCATGATAAACATGAGCATATAAAACTAGTCCAGTAATTATTAAAATAAACATCATTAAATAAAAACCAATATATGCTACAAATTGTAATGGGTTATATACTCCACTTAACTTTGGATGCTTTGTCAGCAGAGCATAATATCCAATTTGAGATAGCCAAACTGTTGGTTTAATCATATCCTTTATAGCTGCTCTTTCCATAGAATGCTTTCTTCCAAATAGAAAAAGGTAACTTTTTAATATAACTACACTTATTAAAATAAATCCAAATATCTCATGCCAACTTCTAAAAAGAGCATACATAAAGTTTGTAGGTTCTGGGTCAGAGATAGGTGTTACAAATGGTCCAGCAATATAAAATCCTGTTACTGTCAACACTACAATAGAAATTGCTCTAACCCAATGTTGCCATCTATATAGAGCAGAAAATTCCATCTCTTGCTCTATATCACACTCGCAGTCTTTTTCTTTATTTTTGTGTATTTTTTTTTCAATTACAGCTTCCATAGGTAACCTCCTTATACGTTACAAACGCCACCATATAGTGGATCTACTTTGTATTCACTTAACTTATTTCCCTTTGTATCCATTACATGTACTGCACATGCTATACAAGGATCATAAGAGTGAATAATTCTAATTATCTCCAACGGTTGTGATAAATCTTTAATTTTAAGTCCAACTAAATCAGCTTCATAAGGGCCCTTTACTCCATTTGCATCAATAGGAGAAGCATTCCATGTTGATGGAACTGTAGCTTGATAATTTTCACATACACCATTTTTAATGCGAATCCAATGAATAAGCATTCCACGAGGAGCTTCCCCTATACCACGACCTTTATACTCTTTATTTTTGTCTATAATATATTGTGCACAAGTCTCTTCATCAACCTTGATATTTTCTATAAGATTATAAAATGCTTCCATGCCATACTTAGCAATTAACTTAGCTTGAATAGCACGAGCAGCTGTACGACCAAGTGTTGTAAATAGTGCTGATACAGGCAGTCCTGTTTCTTTCAAAAAACTATCTACAGCTTCTTTCACTCTTTTGTTGCCACTTGCATAATTTACAAGAATAGAGGCTAATGGACCTACTTCCATAGGTTTAGAATCATATCTTGGAGATTTAATCCAACTATATTTTCCTTTTGGATCAATATTTTCAGAATGAATCATTTTCCCATCAGGTCCAACACTTTGCCCTTTTACAAATCCTGTATAATTTGGTACAGTTGTTCCATCATAAGGGTGTTGAGCTTCATCATCTGCATACCACGCATGAGTAGCTTCTTCAGTAATTAGATCTTCATCTATTTCAAATACTTTTGATATATCAGCATCTAAGATATACCCATTAGAGTCAAATAGATATTCATCTCTGCCTATCATAAGCTCCTGTACGCCCATGAAGTTTTTAACACCTATTGGTTTTGTAACTGACGGTTCATCTTTATACATCTCCGCAGCCATTTTAATATCTGAATAATAGGCATTATCAACAAAGTCTGCAAGTTTTTTAAAGTTCTCCATATACTCTGACATTCTTGTTGGATCAAGAATATCCATTACACAGCTCACTCCTCCAACAACCAAAGATTGAGGATGTGGATTTTTACCACCAAAAATAGCCATCATTTTTGCCGCTATTCTTTGAATCTCCAAAGCTTTAAGGTAATGAGAGAGTGCTATTAAGTTCTGTTCAGGTGTTAATCTATACGTACCATGACCCCAATATGCATTGGCAAATGGCCCCATTCCTTGTGGATGTTTAGCAAATTTTGCAATAGTCTCTTGTGTCTTTATTAAATCAGCTTCTCCGGCTGCTATAGGAGAATCACTATATTTAAAGGCAAGTTTTGCAGCCTTAGCTGGATTTGCTTCTAATGCGCTTGTAATGTCAACCCAATCAACACCATGTAGATGGTAAAAATGAACAACATGATCATGAATAAATAAAGCTACATTCATTAATGTACGAACAAGTTCTGCATTTAATGGTATTTTAATGCCTAGAGCATCTTCCACTGCCATTGTACTTTTTAAATAATGAGAATATGTACAAACACCACAAATCCTTTGCATTAGTATTGCTACATTTCTTGGATCTCTATCTTTAGCGATTACTTCAAGTCCACGCCACAATGTTGAAGAAACAAATGCATCTTCAACAACTCCATCATCATTAACAATAACTTCTGCTCTGAGATGCCCTTCAATTCTTGTAATTGGATCTACTACTATTCTTTTTGACATAAATTCTCCTTTATTCTTTTGGTGGTTTTATTGCTGATAGTGTTGCATGTGCTGCTAATCCAACACCGGTAGCCACAAGCAAACCAAGCCCAACTTTATCTGCTGTTGCATCTGCACCTAAACCACTAAATGTTGTATTATATAGTTTGTCTTTTAGTGGTTCATTTACAGTACCCATAGTATCCCAAAAATTTGGCTCACTACAACCAATACAACCAAACCCAGCTTGAACTGGCCATGAGGTGTCTTCATTAAATTTATTTTTTGAACAATTATTGAATGTATATGGACCCTTACAACCTACTTTATATAAACAGTATCCATCTTTTGCACCCTCATCCCCAAAATTTTCTACAAATTCACCAGCATCAAAATGACCTCTTCTCTCGCAAAGGTCATGGATTCTAAGTCTATATGCCCATTTTGGTCTATTGTATGCATCTAAAGCTGGTAATGACCCATAAAGTAAATAATACATCAAAGTACCGACAATATTTTTTTCACTTGGAGGGCAGCCAGGCACATTGATAACTGTTTTGTGAGTTACTTCACTCAGTGCTACTGCTCCCGTAGGATTTGGAATAGCAGCTTGAACACCACCAAAAGCAGAACATGTACCTATAGCGAAGATAGCTGCCGCATTTTCGCTTGCTTCTTTTGCAATGTCTAAACCTTTTTTAGCATGCCCACCTATAGTTAAAAAAGATCCATTATTAGCTGTTGGTATTCCTCCCTCAACCATTAAAATATATTGACCCTTATATTTATGCATAGCATGTTCTATATTTTCTTCTGCCTGCCAACCAGCAGCTGCCATTAACGTTTCGTGATACTCTAATGAGATATAGTCAAATATCAAACTATCTATAGTAGGGTGTGCAGAACGAAGAAGTGCTTCACTACAACCTGTACATTCTGCCATATGTAACCATATAATTGGTAATCTATCTACTACTTTTATAGCATCAGCCATTAATGGTGTAAAATTTGAAGGAAGTGCAAGCATTGCTGTGATTGCTCCTGCCCATTTCATAAAGTCTCGTCTAGAAAAACCTTTCTCTATTAACATCTTTTCTGCAGATGTATTTTCCTTAAGAGCTGGTAGCTTTTCTAAACTTTTTATTCTATTTTCAAACTCATTATAAAGTTTGTCAAATGATATATCAACCTGGTTATTCATTATTTCTCCTTAAATACTTAATGAATGCATATTCATTCACTATAATATGCTACGTTACCTTAAATTAATCTAAGATGAGAAGAAATATCTAATTATTTAGCCAATAATAAATTAATAGTTACATAATTTTATTATATTTATAAAAATCACTAATATATATAGGCTAATAATTTTAACTTATTGTATATTTATGCGAGGATAGGAAAGCTTAGGATGAAGCAAGGAAGAGAAATCTTCCTTTACTTTGTAAATGTAGAAGTGAGTGTTATTCTTTGTCTTATTCTATATTTTTATTGCCGTCTTTGTCAATTTTCATAAACTTAGAACCGCCTACAACTATGGCAATATCACCCTCTTGCCAAAAAATTGTTCTCCAAATTTGATAATATATGTGGAATACTACCCATACTATAATTATCCACATACTCATGTGGTGAACTATCCTTACATCCATAATGTTTCCACCCGTTGCTGTTGTACCAACTAACCATGATGAAAATGGAATTGTCCAATCTGTTACAAGGTGCAACATCCAAGGCCACCAAGCACCGATAGAACTATCTCCAGAAGCCAAAGCATGTACATACATCTGAAGTCCAGTAAAGAGCATCCAGGCTAAAAGTATATGAAATATAATAAAGTAAACAGAATTAAAACTATCACTATGAGAAGAATCAAATTTTTTTCTTCTATTTAGTGTTAAAAGATTTAAAGTTACTTCTCCAAACTCTATAATATTCTTTTTAGTAGGTAATATTTTCAAATAATGCTTTTCAAATCTAGAAAAGAAAAATAAGTATGAAACAATTATAGCAGTAACATCAAAAATAATCGCAACTATCAAGTGTCCCCAACGGTTCCATGCCATTACATACTTATCTACAGCATCGTCAGCTATAAATGATTGATAATATGGGTCTGCAATATATAAGCCTGTTGCTATAGCAACAACCATAGCAACAACATTAACCCAATGAATAAGACGCATTGTAAATGTCATGCGTCTTACCCTTACTCTCTTCGTTCCTAGTTTATCGTCATATTCAATCTCAGTATTATTCATACTAAACTCCTTAGATGCTACACTGAGTATCTATTTTATAAACACCAAGCTCTTTACCCTTAGTATCGACCACATGTACAGCACAAGCGATACAAGGGTCAAAACTATGAATAGTTCTAATAATCTCTAAAGGTTGCTCTGCATCAGCTACTTTTGTACCTATGAGAGCAGCTTCATAAGCACCTAAGCGTCCTTTATAATCTCTAGGAGCCGCATTCCATGTTGATGGAACAACTGCTTGATAATTAGAGATTTTACCATCTTCTATTTTTACCCAGTGACCAAGACCACCACGAGGAGCTTCTGCAAGACCAGCCCCTTTAGATTTTTTACTTACCTTGTCAAAATCAAAGTCTGTCCAAGTGCTCAAGTCTCCACTTGCTGCATTCGCAGCTAACTCATCAACCCATTTCATCATCTCATCACCCATAAGCTCTGTTTCAATTGCACGAGCTGCTGTACGGCCAACTGTACTAAAGAGAACAGTTGTAGGGAGATTTCCGCGTTTAAGAAAGTTAGTCACATACTTAGTAATAAGTTCATGACCACTTGCTACACCAACAACCATACGAGCTAGTGGTCCAACTTCCATTCTCTCATCATCATAGATTGGAGATTTAATCCAAGAGTACTTCTCATCAGTTTTAAGATAACTCATACCATCAGCTTTTTTCTCTAAACCAGTATATTTAGGGTTTGTTGTTCCTTCGTATGGATGTTCAGGAGCACCTGTTCCCTCATACCAAGAGTGAGTAACATCCTCTTTAACTTTTTCTGGATTAAACTCATGTACTTTGCTTAAATCACCATTCATCACTATACCAGAAGGGAAAAGAAGAGCAGATTTATAAAAACCTGTATCATCTAACCTGAAATCACCATAGGACATAAAATTAAGAAGACCTCCACCAGTTCCACCGACACCTTTTCCAGTAGTATGTTTAGTAAATGTAGCATCAGCATCAGTTGCCTCATCTGCATACATAGTTCCAGCCATGTAAACAGTTGGAAGATAAGCTTGCTTGATAAACTTGTTAGCATCTTTTAAAAGAGACTTAAAAAGTGCAATACGAGCAGGGTTTTGGATATCTTGCACACATGTTACACCACCAACTACTATTGATTGTGGGTGTGGATTTTTACCACCAAATATAGCCTGCATTTTTGCCATATCTCTTTGAATATCAAGAGCCTTAAGATACTGAGCAACACCTATAAGGTTTTGTTCTGGAGTTAGTTTATAGTGCTTATTTCCCCAGTAACCATTTCCAAAGATACCAAGGCGACCCTGTTTTACAAACTTAGCAACTCTGCCTTGAATCTCTTTGTATTGACCAGCACCTTCAATATAAGGATTAGTTCCAGCAACTTTTGCCCATTTTACCGCTTCATCTGAAGTTTTTTTTGGGTCTGCTGATAGTGCTGAAACCACATCAACAAAGTCAAGAGCATGAAGATGATAAAAGTGAACTAGGTGATCGTGTAGGTATAATGCACCTTGAATAAGGTTACGCACTAAACGAGCATTTTTAGGGATAGTTACACTAAATGCATCTTCAACAGCCTCTATAGAGCGTTGATAGTGCGTACCTGTACAAACACCACAAATTCTCATAGCTAAAAGACCAGCGTCACGAGGATCTCGACCCTTTAAAATTGTTTCTATTCCACGGAACAGAGTTGATGATGCATAAGCATCCACAATTCTATTGTTCTCATCTATTACCGCTTCAATTCTTAAGTGACCTTCAATTCTTGTAATTGGATCTACTATTATATGTTTTTTTGCCATCTTAATACTCCTTATTCTCTGTCTTACCGGCTATTACACTTGCTACTGCATGAATACCGATACCGATACTTGCAGCTGTTAAGAGTCCTAACCCAAATTCATCAACAGTTTTCTCTACTCCGCCAGTTGGTGCTTTTATATTTGCATCAGCCATTGGACGCTCATAAGCATACTTATCCCAAAAATCTGGCTCAGAACAGCCAATACAACCACGACCAACACCTACAGGCCAGTTTACACCCTCGTTGTATCTTACAATAGAACAGTTATTAAATGTCATAGGGCCTTTACATCCCACTTTATAGAGGCAGAAGTTGTTTTTAGCTCCAGTATCTCCCCACTCTTCAACAAACTCACCAGCATCAAAGTGAGCGCGTCTTTCGCAGTTATCGTGAATACGGTAACCAAATGCAAACTTAGGACGCAGAAGCGAATCTAGTTCTGGAACTTGACCTGTTAAGATATAGTGAATGATTACACCAACCATGTTAGCAGGATTAGCTGGACAAGCAGGGATATTTATAAGAGGTTTACCTTTTAAAACATCCATAACACCAACTGCACCAGTAGGGTTTGGAGAAGCTGCGGGAACACCGCCAAATGTTGCACAAGAGCCAACTGCTACAACAGCTGCTGCATGTTTAGATATTCTCATTAGATGATTATAAAAAGTCTCTCCATGTGCTCCAATAGTACCATACTGACCATTCATGCCCATAGGAACAGCACCTTCAACAAAGAGCAGATACTTATCTTTAAATGTATGCATCGCATCTTCTAGTTGTGCTTCAGCTTGATGGCCAGCTGCTGCCATAATCGTTTCATTAAACTCTAAAGAGATGATATCTAGTAAGATTTCATCTATTTTTGGTCCATCAGAACGAAGCATTGCTTCTGTATTTCCTGCACAATCCGAAAGCTCTATCCAGATAACTGGTGCTCTGTTCATAAGCAACGCGGCATCTGCAACAAGTGGTGTAAATGAAGCTGGTAGCATCAGCATACCTGTAACAGCACTTGCCCATTTCATAAAACTTCGTCTATCTATTCCCTGATCTTGAAGTAAATCATCAATATCTAAACGGTTTTCTCTTGGTGTTTGTGTCTTTAACTCTTGGATTCTTGCTTGACAGGACTCAAACAATTTATCGTAATGAGCATCACCCATATTTGTCTCAACGCGTGCACTTTTTGATGTAAAAAGTTTCTTAACGCCTTCTATTCTATCTCCCATAGCTAACTCCTATTTAATTAGTTAATGAATAACCATTCAAAATACTACAGAATAATAACTTAAACAAATATAATATTTTTAAATAATTTCTTAATATGTAAGATTGTTATATATTTTTCGGACTAAAGATTAAAAAAGTAATATTATAAATACTAATGTGTAGTACAAACAGAACAAACATCAAATGTGCGAAATATAAAGAGTGCATTTTGTATTGAGACTCCAGACATTGCTTTTTGTGCGGGTGTGGGGTTTGATTGAGTAGAGCTTCCTATATTAAATTGTGTAGGGGTGATAATTTTATACTCTTGGATTATCCCCTCATTGATTCTAATTTTATGAATTAAGGGACCTCGTGGTGCTTCAACCACACCAACTCCTTCTGCTGTAATATTCTTTATATTTTCAGGGGAGACAAAAGAGCTCTGGCTTATGTCTATCTTTTTGAGAAGGGATTGGCTTTTTTTAAGAAGATATGCAAGTTCAAAAACCCTCGCCATGACTCTTGAGTAGGCACTATCTTTATAGCGCCTGTGCATATTTTTCACTATTGGCATACTGAGTGCCATACATCGTGAAAGAGGTCCTGCTTCATAAAAATTATTTTTATATAGAGCATTTATAGCATATGTTTTTTCATTTGGGCTATATGCTTCACTCTCACTTACATATTTTACATCAGCACCCATGGCCTTTGTCTGATTAAGCTTAGAAACCTTTGTAAATGAGTGCTCACCTAAAACTATAAAGCGGTCATAGGAGTGGCCTTTATGTGTCATATCATTCTTAATAAGTTCACTCTCAAGATAAGATATGTCACTATTCATTTTTTCAAAATCTTTGCATGACTCAAAAGCTAAAAAATCATCAATACTAATGCCCAAACTCTCTTTCTCAAAAAAAGAGATTAACTCATCAAGGTAACTCTGTGCTTTTAATACATCAATATTTGTAGGGTCACAAGTAATTCCACCTGGAATCATATATGAGGAGTGTGGCCACTGTCCTGCAAAAGTAGCTATAGCTTTTGCAGCTAAGGATGCTCCAAATGCACCTTTAAGTGGTTTAGAATTTCTATCTGTAGGATGAAGTTTTTGTAGTTCGGGAATAATAGTGAGATAAATCCATTTAAGATGGTTTTGCACCATCTCCATAAGAAGCGTAAACTCTCGAATGGACTCTATTTTTTGGTTGAGATTTATTTTGTGACCTGCATTTTTATAAGCATTTTCAATTGCTCTAACAGATGCCATAAGATGAGCATGGCCACAGATTCCACATACTCTAGGAGTTATTACAAGTGCATCAAGTGCATTTTTACCCTTTAAGATACTCTCCATGCCACGAAAGTGGGGAAATGATATAGTTGCAAAATCTACCATTTCATCTTTAATGTCAAAATAGATAGAAGCTTCACCTTCTATCTGATCAACGAGTTGTTT
The DNA here is from genome assembly GCA_026988245.1 of Sulfurimonas sp. GTDB lineage: Bacteria > Campylobacterota > Campylobacteria > Campylobacterales > Sulfurimonadaceae > Sulfurimonas. The sequence goes on along the minus strand of JALSLR010000114.1, from coordinate 2,686 downwards.
TGTAATCAATGAGTTTTCCTTCTAATCTATCTATTTTAAATGTTTTTGCTATTCCGGTAAGCGTTAAGTAACTGCGTTTAGAGATACCTAAGGGAACATCAACTGGAATAGACATATTTGTTTTTGTACTAAAGAGGTTTTGACGTGGAAAGTCTGGTTCTGTACATCCAAAACATGGCGTACCAACTCTTGTTTTTGAGTTCACTTCATTCCAAAGAATTTTATTACACGAGGCATGCGTCATAGGCGCACGACACCCCTGCTTGTAGTAAAGACACCCCTCTTTTTCTCCAAAATCACTAGCATCTACTTTCCACTCAAAATACTCATTTCTTGTGCATCCATGATGTGCTAAATTACTATAGAGTTCTATTGGTCTATGAAGTTCATCTACTTCTATCTCTCTCTTTGCAACAATCATGCCTAGCGTATATCCTAACCATTCTGGATGAATAGGACAGCCTGAAAGATTAATAACTTTTTCTTTATGCTTAAGAAGTGGTCCAAAGCTACTCTCTTCATTAAAAATAAGCCCACTGTTTCTCTCTGGTGCTGAAGCCTTAAACATACCACCAAAACTAGCACAACTTCCTGCAGCTATAATATGTTTTGCATTTTTAGCATAATGATTTACAATTTTCTCTAGTAAAATACCATTACGTTTCATTAAAGGGTCGTAAGTACCTTCAAAAATAAATATATCGCAAGGGATTTCACAAGATGTTATGTCGTTAAAACTCTTTGTTGACCTTAGTGATGGATGATGAAAAATTTCAAATTTACTGAGAAGTTGTTCAAGATTTGGATGGTTTAAAAAGGAGTGTGTATTGCCATTACAGGTAAGACCTTGAAACCAAACAAGAGTTGGTTTTTTATCTTGATTTGAGGGCATTGTAAATATTTTTAGAGATAGACTCTTGGTAACTACTTAATGGCTCAGGCAAGATTTTTTCTCCAAAAAGAAAAACCATACCACCTAGGTATCCCATAAAAAGCCCAAAAGCACTAAAAAAATCTTGATCAAATAAATCTCCCGATTCAACTCCATCATCAAAAAATATCATCAACTCAGTTACAAAGGAACTAACACATATCATACCCTTACAACCCTCTTTAAAAACTTCACGGTTTGAGAGATATACTCTTAAAAAATACTCTATCATCTCAGGTTTTTCATCTGCCATATCAAAATACATAGAGACTATCTCTTCTATTTTCTCTTGTGATGAGATATCTTTTTTATTTATCTCTTGAATTTGCTCACCGAGATACTCCGAGATATACATCACTAACTCTTTGGCTAAAATATCTTTGGAGGAGAAATAGTTATAGAAGTTACCAACACTCATCCCAACTTTTTGAGCAATATCCGGAATAGTTGTCATATAAAACCCATTTTTTGAAAACAGCTTCAATGCCACAGATATAATTGTATTTTTTCTTTGTTCTTTGGTTACTTTTGCCATGCATACCCAGTTGATTAGTTTTACAAATTATAGCACTAAATTATAATATATATTCTTTATTGTACCAAAATCTGACTTAATTAAGTCGCATATCTAAGTGATAATGGTATGTTTAAACTCTTCAGTATCTTATTTAAATGGGCATTAAAAGAGGGGAACCCTCAGAGATTCGGACTCTAACACTATAGATACCTTAATCATTCCTCTTGATTGCTTTTAGTACTTAAGACAGGTACTATAAGAGACTTTTCTATTCCGATTGATTTTTCTCGATAACTTCAAAAAAGAGACCTAAACACGAGACCCAATGAGACCCAAGACGAGACCCAATGAAAACTGAAAGCTATTCGTTTTACCACTGCTATATTTATATAGATTATATTTTTGATATAATAACACAAATACTAAAGATGTAAGGAATATCAGATGAGTAATGCACAGCTATTACAAGAAGCCCTACAGCTAAACCCTCAAGAACGATATATTGTGGTTGAGAGCTTATTAAAAAGCTTAGACATACCAGATGAGAGCATTGATACTGTTTTGGCTGATGAAGCAGAGAATAGACTTAAGAACTATAGAGATAACAAAGTACAAACCATTCCTTTTGAAGAAATATTTGATTAATGAAGATTGAATTTTTACCAGAGGCAAAAAGTGAGCTAGATGATTTTAATATTGTTGAAAAATCACAGTTAGAGAGGAATATAGAGTTAGAAAAGGTAGAATTATCCCTATTTGAATTAGTAAAATATATCTAACTCTTTCCATCCCAATAAATATTATTCACACCACCAAAGTTTTGAGGGTCTGGTTTACTCTCTAACTCACCTAATAATTCTTTAAACAAATCAAGAGGAATTTGTATCCAACATACTTATAAGGTGTGGTGTTAAGCTTCCTATGAGACTGTGAAATAACTACAAACAAACCATAGTCTTATTAATTAGTCAGCCCTGAAAAACAAAAAACACCCCTATTTTAAGTACTTTAAAGCCTATATTTAGATATAATTTCAACAACATAAACAGTCTTAAAAACTTCAAATCCCTATAATAGGACAACAACCTTGTCGAAAACCTCACAGAAAAATCTCTTTTATGGTTCACTTATGGATATGTTTGTAGGTACGCATAACATTTGGCCACCCCACGCATTACAACTTGGCCAGTGCGCGCATTAACACTTGGCCACCTCACGCATCGTTTATTTGGCCACTT
>JALSLR010000113.1 GCA_026988245.1 Sulfurimonas sp. | reverse complement strand
TTATAGCAGATACACTACTACTGCGTTAAAAACTCTTGAAGCTACTAGTAGCTCCTGCGAATTTTCGCCTTGTATTAGCATATCTGCTATAATGCTGAGGATACAAGGGTTTTTAGAGGTGCCCATAATGGCATACAATTAGTAAAAGATGAGGATAGTAATGTTTATAAACAACCTAGCATACGAAGCATCAGCAGGGAGTGGTAAGACATTTATGCTTGTGGTGCGGTATCTTTCTTTACTTTTTGCAGGGAGTGATGCTACGAAGATTTTGGCACTTACTTTTACCAACAAAGCTGCTCGTGAGATGAGTGAACGGATAGTGTTAACCTTAGAAGATTTGCAAAATCGTGGTGAATTAGATGTAATAGCTGAGGTTACAGGTTTTTCACGTGAAAAGTTATTGAGGGAAAGAAAAAAAGTACTTTATGAGTTTTTAAATGCAAATACTAAGATAATGACTATAGATGCTTTTTTTGCCTCTATACTGCGTAAGTTTTCGCTCTATGCTTCACTTATGCCTGATTTTACAACTATGAACAGCCAACATGAGATAAAGCTTTTAACAAGGTTTTTGAGTGAAGTGAGTGTAGCTGGTAAAAGAGATAGGCTTATAAATCTCTCTTTAGAGTCCAACAAAAGACTCAATGATATTTTTTTTTTACTTGAAGATTTTTATGTTAAGACGCAAGAGCTCTCTCATCTAAAGTTTCATCCAACAAATACGAAGCTCTTTGAAGAGCAAGCTATGGAAGCATTTGGTGAACTCCAACGCATTGTAAATGGATGTAAACTCGCCTCATCGACAGCACGCAAAGGGATGGTGGGGGAGAGTTATAAAGAGTTAGCATCAAAGGCTTGGATATCTCGTGAATCTATGAATTACTCAACCTATAAAAAGTGTTACACGCCAGAGATGGACGGTTGTCTTACAAAAATTCAAGAGGCGGTGAAAAACTATAACCGGGCTAAGGAGCAAAATTTTTTCTACGCACTCAGTGAACTCGTGGGTATCTATGAAAAATCTAAAAAAGCACTCTATATGGATGAGAGCGAACTTTCATTTTCGGACGTAACCTCTCTTGTGTATCAGATACTGAACCTTTTTGATACCAACAACTTTTTATATTTTAGACTTGATGCTCAAATCGAACATATGCTCTTAGATGAGTTTCAAGACACCTCAATACTCCAGTATGAGATACTCAAACCCCTTATAAATGAGATAACTTCAGGGGGTGGCATTTTTGAAAATGGAAGCTTCTTTTTTGTGGGGGATGTGAAGCAGTCGATTTACCGTTTTCGTGGAGGGGTAAGTGCACTCTTTGGTGAGGTGGCAGAAGAAAATAACACAGAAGTAGCACAACTCCTTACAAATTATCGTTCGCAAAAAGAGGTGATAGAGTTTGTAAATCGTGCCTTTGATGCTAAGATAAAAAACTACTCACATCAGCTAGTAAGAGATGACGCTCAGGGTGGTTATGTAGAAGTTTTAGAGAGCGACTTACTCTTAGAGGCTACACAAACCAAAGTGAAAGAACTTTTAGACCTAGGTGCAGATGCAAATGAAGTAGCCATCTTGTGTGCAACTAATGGTGATGGAGAGGAGCTCAAAAACTTTTTGCAAAGTGAGGGTATAGAGGTTGTGACAGAAACAACTACAAAACTCATAAATCAGCGAATCATAAAGGCACTTTTAGAGTATTTGAAATACCTATATTTTAAAGAAAATATATATAAATATAATTTTTTTACACTCATACGACAAGAACCTCAAGATATACCATTTTTAGATTTTAACTACAACTCTTTGCTTAGCATTATAGAAAATGCCATTAATGAATATGGCTTATTTTCCAATGAAGCACTGCATGAAGATGAAAATCTTATACGTTTTTTAAATACTATCTCAAAGTACAACGATATAGAAGCATTACTGTTTGAGTATGAGAGATTGGACACTGCAGCTGCTGCTTCAGAACTCAGTGGGGTTAGGGTACTTACTGTTCATAAGTCAAAAGGTTTAGAGTACGAACATGTCATAGTAATGGATAGACTTAAAAAACCTCCATCACCACGAGATGCAATCATCTATGAATATGATGGAGTCAAACTGCAAAATGTTTATCTTCGCATTAAAGGCAGGGATGAGATAGATTCTGCTTATGCTCAAGCACTAAAAAAAGAAAAAATATTACAAAATGAAGACAGTTTAAATGCCCTTTATGTTGCATTTACCAGAGCGAAAGAGAATCTTTTTATCATTCAAAAATCACAAAAATCATCTTTTGATATTTTAGATTTAAAGGTACAAACAAATGGAACACTTTGTGTATCTAAAAAGTCTCGAGATACTGATGATGCTAAAGAGATAAATAAAATGTTCTTTGAAGAAAACAGCTATGGTACACAGAGTGATATACTCACTGTTGAAGATGAAGATGAGCAAGATATAAAAGCTCAAAATTTTGGTTTATCACTGCATTATATGTTGGAGATGATGGGAAGTTTTTCATTAGAGGGCATAGATGATGCTAAGCATATGATGCTTAACAAGTATGGCGATGTACTAGATGAAGATGAAGTGACAGATGTCTCTAAAAGAGTTAAAGCCTTAGTGTCAAATAAAGAATTTTTACAACTAATACAAGGCGATATATACAAAGAAAAAGCACTTCGTTATAAAAATAACTTACGTTATATTGACCTTTTAGTGAGAGGTGAGGATGCTAAGTATAGAGTTATAGACTACAAAAGTTCTACCGCATTTCAAGAGCATCATCAAACTCAAGTAAAACACTATGTACAAGCTATAGAGGAGATAACAGGTGCTGAGGTGGTTGGGTATATATGTTATCTTTTAAAAGATAAGATTAAAGTATTAAAAATAACTTAAATTAAGTAAGTTTTAATTAAAATAGACTTAAATTAAGCTTTATATAAGTATTAATAGCTATACTTCCATCAATTATCTTCCCTTTATTACTCTCTAGCATTGATGCTAGTAGCTTTAGGGGGTTGTAGGGACTTTAGTCCCTGCTGTTAGGAGGGGCTTTGCTCCTGATAATATTAAAATAACTATGAAAGGTTCTATCAATGAAATTTACACAAATTGCAACTGAAGAACAAATCAATCAAAAATGGGTTTTGATTGATGCAGAAGGTAAAACTTTTGGTCGTATGATTACTGAAGTAGCTACTATACTTCGTGGTAAAAATAAACCATGTTTTACTCCAAACATTGACTGTGGTGACTATGTAGTTATCATCAACGCTTCTAAGGCACGTTTTAACGGTCTTGGTAAAGTGGCAAACAAAGAATATTTTTCTCACTCTGGTTACTTCGGTTCAACTAAAAGTGTTAAAATGACTGAGCTTTTAGAAAAAAATCCTGAGAAACTATACAAACTAGCTACTCGTGGTATGCTTCCTAAGACTAAGCTTGGTGCTAAAATGATTAAAAAATTAAAAATATATGCAGGTGCTGAACATCCTCACACTGCACAACTAGCTAAGTAAGGACTGACATATGGCAGCAACTAAAATATATGCAACAGGACGCCGAAAAGCGTCAATAGCAAAAGTATGGTTAACTCCAGGAACTGGTAATATCACTATTAATGGTCTTTCATTAGACGCATGGTTAGGTGGACTTGAAGCGAAAAAGCTTCGTGTAAAGCAACCACTGGTTCTTTCTAAACAAGATACATCAGTTGATATCGTAGCTACTACTTTAGGTGGTGGTTTTGGTGGTCAAGCGGATGCACTTCGTCATGGGATTTCTAGATGTTTAGTAGCATTTGATCCTGCAATTAAAGCAATCCTTAAACCTGAGGGTATGATGACTCGTGATGCACGTGTTGTTGAACGTAAAAAACCAGGTAAACGTAAAGCTCGTCGTTCTCGTCAGTTTTCAAAGCGCTAGAGCTTCTTCAGAAAACGTTAAAATTCTTTTGGGATTTTTTCTCGTGTTTCTACGCTTTGCGTAGGAACACCCTTTTCATTAAACATCTTCCTATATAATACTTCTTATGAAAAAAGTACTTATCGCATTAGCCATTATATTGGCCATATTTTTAGCAATCCCTTTAGTTGGTAATAAAGTTATTGATGAAACTCTCAATGATAGAATAGAGCTCTTATCTTCTTATGGTCTTGAGGTAAAAAAGTCTCATACTGATACAGGTTATCTCTCAACTAAAAAACACTATATCTTTGTAGTCAATGATAGTAAAAAGTTTATAGGTTATTTAAATCAATTTTCAGATACTCAGTTGCCCCCCTATGTTGATGCACTTATAGATGGTGCCCAAGTTGGTTTGGACGTAAAGTATAGCAATATCCCCATACAAGACAAAGTCTCTATAGATATCTATCCAAATGAGCTTTCAAAAAAAATAGCTAAGGACCTTATGGTAGATGATGTTGAATTTTATAGATATATAGATGCGTTACTCAAAAATAAGGCTATTGTATATCATATAAATTATGACGTATTTAATAATGATTTTGATGGCTATATAAAAAATATTGATGAGTCTCATACACTTCAAGATGCTTCAATACTTTCCCTGAAATTACAAGAGGCAAAATTTCAAGGTTATGGGATGCTCATAGCTCCAGAGAGTCTTTCTACAAATATACAAGAGTTTGCCTTGAGTATACAAGCTGATAATGAAAATGTACATATACAAGTAAACGACTTTGTATCAAGTTCTGTTTTTGAATCAAAAACTACCTATGCTAGTACTGGTAAGTTTGGTAAAATAATTTGGAGTATAAAAGATACACAAAAGACAGATATAGCATTAAATATGGATAATGTAGCTTTTGATTTTTCATCAAATACTCAGAGTGTAAAAGCTGATTTTTTTGCAAAATTATCGTTTGATTCTATGGATGTGAAAACCTCTTTAACTAAAATAAAAACTAAAAAATTCAATTATGATATCGCCCTTCGAGGTGTTTCTAAAGATAGTTATGAGAAACTAGTGCAAGTCATAGCTGAAGCAAAGTTAAACACTACACTAAAGTTAGAAGCTCAGTTAGAGGAGGTCGGGTATGAACTTATAGGGAGAGGTATGGTCTTAGAGGTCGCAGATCTCTCCATCAAAGAGATAACAACTGCTAAAACTAAAAACTTAGGAGGGATGAGTTTAAAAAGTAAGATAGTGATAAAACAAGATAATGATTTAGCCAAAAAAGTAAAAACAAACCCGATAGCCTTGATAAAACTTATGGATATTGACTTGCTATTTACGATGTCAAAAAATATGTACGAAAAAATTGCTTTAGCATCGCCTGTGCTGATGATGGCTCAAAACTTTGCTAAAGAAGAAAAAGAATTGATTATATTTGACATAAAACTTAAAGATACAAAGTTGAGTGTCAATGGTAAAGAGATAAAATAGGGTGAAAGTTTTTGTCCTTTTAGTATTTGCATTACATCTTTTTGCTTCAACCTTGCATCTTGCAACCTCTGCAAATCCCTCAAGATTAAATCCTATCTTAGCGACAGATTCCTCCTCGTCAGAGATAGCTGGTTTTATATTTAACGGGCTTGTGAAGTATGATAAAGATAATGCAACCATAATAGGGGACTTAGCATCATCGTTTTACTTTAAAAATGACAAAACTTTAATATTTGAGCTTCGAAAAAATGTCTTATGGCATGATGGAGAGAGATTTACAGCTAAGGATATTGTTTTTACCTATGAAGTCCTTATCTCTTCTAAAATCTCATCACCTTATTCCTCAGGATTTCGCTTTGTAAAGAGTGTTAGGGCGATAGACAAGTATACAGTTGAAGTTGAGTATAAACAGCCATATTTTAAAGCCCTTGAAACATGGATGATGGGTATATTGCCCGAACATCTACTTAAAGATGAACAAAATCTAATGAATGCACCTTTTAATATGGCTCCAGTAGGGACTGGTCCTTATAAGCTCTTTGAGTTAGAACACTCTAAAAACATCATTTTACGTGCTAACGATGATTATTTCGAAGGGCGACCTAAGATAGATG
>JALSLR010000112.1 GCA_026988245.1 Sulfurimonas sp. | reverse complement strand
CGATAGAAATCTAGGTGCTTCTCAGGTGTGTGCAACTTATGATGATACTCTTTGCTATGGAGATTACTTTCAGTGGGGCAGAAAGATGAATGGGCATGAAAAGAGTGATAGTGCAATATCATATGTAAATATTATAGAAGACTTAGTCTCTAATGGAGTATTTATAAGTTCAGATTGGGAAACAAATTATGATTGGAGAGCACTGCAAGATGATGATTTGTGGAATGGAAGCGAAGCAATAAATAATCCTTGCCCATCAAGATATAGGCTACCTACAGAAATAGAACTCAAACTAGAAACTACAGACAATAGCATTTATAATCGTTCTTTGGTATTTGATAGTTTTCTTAAAATTCCAGCAAATGGAAATAGGTTATCGTCTGGAGGGTATATGAGAAATATTGGATATGGAGTTTCTATTTGGACATCTAGTACGGCTACATATGGTGCAAGAAAATCTAGATACTTGTTTTTTGATGGAACTAGTAGCAATTGGGGAGATAGTACTAGGGGTGATGGTTATTCTGTTAGATGTATAAAAGAGTAGAAAATGAAACTATATAAATATAGAAATTTTGGAGAGTTCACAAATCAAATTATTACAAATAGTGAGTTATATTTTTCACCAATTAATCAATTTAATGATCCGTTTGATTGCAAGTTGACTTATAGGCAAAATTATAGTGATGATGAAATAATTAAAAATTTAATGGATAATGAGGATAAAGAAGATTTTGTTGCACGAAGGAATAGAACTACAAATAAAATGATTGAAAAGATAGGAATACTATCGTTGTCATCAAAGTATAATAGTATATTGATGTGGTCTCATTATGCAGAAGACCACACTGGTTTAGTATTAGAATTTGATATTTCCTTGGATAAAGACTGTTTTATCCGTCCACTTAGAATAGATTATCATACTAATTATGAGGAATTATCCTATACAAATAAGCAAGAAGAAGAACTGCCAAAATTAATGTTAACAAAATATAAGGATTGGATATATGAAGATGAATATAGGGTTATAGACTTATATTACAATGGAGTGAAAAAATTCAAAAAAGAATCTTTAAGAACTATTATTTTTGGAGCAAAAGCAAATAACCATGATATGAAATGTTTTATGATTCTTTGTCAAGATAATGGATTTAGTCATGTGACATTTAAACAAGCAAAAATATGTACTGGAAAATTTGAATTAGAAATTGAGGATATAGATGAATGAAAAATTATTTTAAAATAAAAGGAAAAGAAAATGCAAGATAGTAATAAAGAATTAATAGAAAAATTTGGGAAAGGTAGAGATGAAATCTTAGATATAGGAGAAGCCTTAAATCTCTTAGGTGTTTATGGAGAAAAATGTGAGCTTTGCATCCATAGTTCTATTCGTGAACAAGTATACAAACAATTTAAAAAAGATAAAGCATAGCCCCGAATAAATTCGAGGTTCCGAGATGTAAATATTGCAATATGACATATTTTTAAGATATATGATTTTTGTTTGTTACTATAACTCTAAAAAAAGAGGATAATAAAATGGAGTTAATAAATAATGGCATAGAAACAAAGATATATGAGCTTAGAGGTTTAAAAGTTATGTTGGATTCTGATTTGGCAAAACTTTATGAGGTAGATACAAGTTACTTAAATAGACAAGTAAAAAGAAACTTTGATAGATTTAATGATGAGGATTTTATGTTTGAACTTTCAAGTGAAGAGTTTGAAAACTTGAAATGCCAAAATGGCACTTCAAGTTGGGGTGGTAAAAGAAAATTACCAAAAGTCTTTACCGAACAAGGGGTATACATGCTTGCGACGGTCATAAACAGTAATGTAGCTGTAGAAATCACAAAACACATAATGCGAACATTCACAAAGATGCGAGAGTTCGCACTTAACTATAAGGACATAGTTGTAGAGCTACAAAAAATGAAAGAAGATATAAGAGATAACAAACTAGAAACATCTAAAAACTCAGACTACATAAAACAAGCATTTGAGTTGTTATCTCAAATCATAGATGATACTAAAAAGACAAATGAAAATTTGATAGGTTTCAAACCAAAATAAAAAGGAAAAAAATGCTAAAAAAACTACTACTAACTATATTCATAACCCTAAGTGCAAACGCAGATTCCTGTTGGACATCACTAGAACTCTCGAAGTTCGCCCAAGATGAACTAGATGATAAAGCAACTTTTACCATTAGAGATGCAGTGAGTTGTGAGGCTGTTTCTTTTGCTGAGTTTTACTTAGGTTCTATGAGGTTCAAAGCTGATGCTAAGGGCTTAGTGCATCTTCCTATGCCACCTGAAGATATGGACAGACAACTACCCATAACCATCAAAGCTGATGGCTACATCACCGCAAAAGAGAAAATCCTTGTAACTTTTGGCTCTTACTGGAAAAAACAATTTTTGATGAGTAAAAAACTGCCACCTCAAAGTGCTAGATTTGTCCTAAGTTGGGGAGCGAAACCTAGTGATATGGACTTGCACTTAGTAGCAAACAACTACCATATAAGTTACAGATACACAAAAAATATCCCCCAAACTGCAAGACTAGATAGAGATACAACTAATGGCTACGGAGCAGAGACCATCACGGTAGATGCACTAGACCAAGAAGATGCATACAAAGTGCTGGTACACAACTTTAGTAACAATGCATCCATAGACAACAAAGTCCAAGTGCGTGTCTATGCAAACAACCAACTTGAAAACATCGTCATGCTTTCAACGACAACACAGAGATGTTTAGAGATAGCAAGCATCCGAGATAATGTCATAACTTATGAAACAAAAGCATCTGATTTGTGTCAAAGATAAAAATATTGCAATTTGTCATATTTTTAAAACTTCTTCATATCTTTTGTTAATATGGTTCTAAAAAAATGAGGGTAGTTATATGAATGATGTACTTGAAAACATTTTAGTTGATAATAAAATCTTTGTTATCAGAGGTATACAGGTAATGATAGATACTGAGTTAGATATTTTGCGGTCGCAAAATGCGACTGCAAGTTTTAATATGATAAGAACTAATCCTTATGTATTCACAGAACAAGGCGTCTATATGTTAGCAACTGTACTAAAAAGTGGCGTAGCTGTTGAAATAACAAAGCATATCATGCGAACATTTACAAAACTAAAAAACCAGTCAGTTCCATACTTTGACATCATAAAACGACTAGAAAAACTTGAAGCTAATGACAAAGATACAAGAGAGTTACTAGACAAAGTTGTAAGCGTTGTAAGTTCTATGCAAGAGCTACAAACAGAGGCAGAAAAATCAACACAAAAGATAGGTTTCAAACCAACATAAAAAGGCAAAAAATGAAATACTTTAAGCACTTAGTTTTACTAATGTTGAGTGTAGTTATGCTAGATGCAGACACATCCACAAGGACAAGCTTAACCTTTAGTTCAGACAAAGACGGTAACTTAAACCCTACACTTTTTATACCAGTGTATTATGGTGAGCAAAATCAGTTTTTCTCAGGTATAGGTTATACATCTTCAAATTATAACGATGCAGGTTCCATAGATGGTTTTAACGATAGTAAAAATGCACTCATAGGAAGTTCAAAAGATATACTTATCAGCTACATAAACTACAAAGATTCTCTCTTTGGTTTTGCTATTTCTGTTGGAGTAGAGTCAACCTTTTCTCAGCAACAAAACGATGAGTTTGGATATATTCACGATAGTGACAATGTATTTGGCAATGGAGCGGATTATTATATATCTTTTGATAACTCTATAGAGTTAGATATACAGCGTCATGCATTACGAGCAGATATAGCACTACCCTATGGTGAATATTTTCGTTCAAGACTTAGCACAAGTATATCTCCATTTACTAGTATAGGTGTTAAACAATCAACTATTTTTAAACCACTTGTAAGTGAAACTGGCACAAGCTCAAGTAAGACAACTCAAGACGTTGCTTACAATTTTTTATATGAATTACAAACAAAAACAGGCTACCTCTTCGACATCGGTGCCTTAGCATCATATGATGTACAACCATTGAAATATGACTTAGCACAACTTGCAAAGAGCGGTTCATCTTTTATCTTCAACACTAACACCGTAGACACAACTGAGATAAAATCGCTCTATATTGTAAAACTCATATACAATGGTAAAATCATGGGCACTCTTAACCCATCCATAGGCTATGGAGTTGAAAAACTTATACGCAAAGATAATCTCTCAAATGAACAAAGCTCCTATGACACTACATTATTTACCTTTGGATTTGAAAAGAGATTTTAGACATCTATGATATAATTTTGTAAAAAATAGGATTCATGTGAATAAAATCTTCATAGGCATAGACTTAGCTTGGGGGGAGAAAAATCTCTCGGGTTTTTGTGCTTTTGAACTCTCTACCTCCTCTAAAACCTCTAAGCCAAAACTCAAAATACTAGAGCTTAAACTCATAAAATCCATAGATGATATAGTTTTTGAGATAAACAAATACAAAGAACATGAAGTTTATGTAGGTGTAGATGCACCGCTCGTCATACCAAATAAGACAGGCAATAGAGATATAGAAAAAAAGTTCAACAAAGACTTTGCAAAGTACAAAATATCTATGCTTCCTGCAAACAGAAAAATACTCAGTAAATATTCTCCAAAAATAAGAAGTGAAGAGTTATATAAGCGCTTAGCATCATTAGGTTTTAAAAGAGACTATGCACACAAGAAAGTTGTATTTGAAGTCTACACCCACTCAACTATCGCCATGCTTTGGAATGATCATAAAATACTTCCATATAAAAGAAAAAAAGGTCGTGACACTCCATTCATCAAAGAACAACTTAGTATTTATACGAGATACCTCAAAAAAGCCTTAGCATCAGATGAGATATTTAAAACAGATATTATGATGCTGAGGGGTCAAAAGATAAAAGAGTATGAAGATAAACTCGATGCTATCACTTGTGCGTATAGCATCTACTACTGTTTGTATCATGATGCTAAGCATTATCAAGTAGCTGGAATAGATACATTTGTGACTCCCATAAGTAAGTGGAAAACCTACATAGTTAGATGTGCAGATGATACTCTCTATACTGGAGTGACAACAGATGTGCACAGAAGAGTCCAAGAGCATAACGGCACAAAATTAGGTGCAAAGTATACTAAAAACAAAAGACCAGTTGAGTTGGTTTACTATGAAAACCGTGATGACAAGGTAGATGCTATGCAGAGGGAATATGCCATAAAACAACTCTCTCGAAAAGAAAAGCTAGAATTGATTAATAGTTTATGATATACTTCTTCCATGGCAATTCAAGATATAAAATTAGATGAACTAAAACAACTGTTTGAGATGGCTACAGATATTGCACATGTTGGATACTGGGAATGGGATATCCAAACAAATGATGTGCTTTGGGCTAGACAAAAGATAGAAATATACGGCGAAGACTCAGACTCTTTTGTCCCAACTTTTGAAAAGTTTTTAAATGTGATTGATGATGAGACAAAGAAGAGAGTCTTAAAAGAGATAGACGATGTCTTAAGCTCCAAGAAAAAGTACTATGATCTTCAGCACAAGATTAAACTAACCACTGGCAAAGTTGCATGGGTACATGAAAAGGCTTTTGTTATCTACGCTGAAGATAAAACACCCTTACGCATGGTTGGAATAGTATATGATATTACAGAGAATGTAATAGCAAAACAAAAACTAGAAAACTCGTATGAGCATGCTAATCATCTTAAGCATTATGATCAACTGACAAATCTGTATAATAAATACTCTTTAATGAGTGATATTGACGCATACATAAAAAATGATGAAAGTTTTAGTCTCCTATTTCTAGATATCGATAATTTTAAAGTTTATGATAATACCTATGGACATATCTTTGGAGATATACTTCTTCAAGAGGTCTCTGTAGTGTTGAAAAGCACTTTAAGTAATGTGAAATGTTATCGGTATAGTGCAGATGAATATGTAGTAATATTGAAAGATTCGGAACTGGTTAATGATGCACTAAAAAATATAAAATTAAAATTTATACAAC
>JALSLR010000111.1 GCA_026988245.1 Sulfurimonas sp. | reverse complement strand
TGGCAGATTGGCTTATTGGATATAACACTGAAATACCTCACCATGGTTTATTTATGAAAACTCCGGTACAATATCTAATTGAAACTAATCCTCAGTGCCATATGTCATGGACTAATATATTGTCTTGACAATTAATCTAATTGTCTATATAATTAGATTAATAAACAAAACAAAGGACAACAAATGAGTACAAAAAGAGTTATAAAAGCCGATACAGGCACGAAGCTAACTGCAAAGTCTTGGTTAACAGAAGCGCCACTTAGGATGCTTATGAACAACCTTGACCCTGTAATTGCTGAACATCCAGAGGATTTGGTGGTATATGGAGGCATTGGTAAGGCTGCTAGAAACTGGGAGTGTTATGATGCTATCGTTAATACTTTAAAAAGGCTAGAAGATGATGAAACACTTTTGGTACAGTCTGGTAAGCCTGTTGGGGTTTTTCAAACGCATGAAAATGCACCTCGTGTTCTTATAGCAAACTCAAATATTGTTCCTCACTATGCAAACTGGGAAACTTTTAATGAACTAGATAAAAAGGGACTTATGATGTACGGTCAGATGACGGCTGGGTCTTGGATTTATATAGGCTCACAAGGCATCGTTCAAGGGACTTATGAAACTTTTGTATCTATGGGCAAAAAACACTTTGGTGGAGATTTGAGTGGCAAGTGGATACTTACTGGTGGACTTGGTGGCATGGGTGGAGCACAGACTCTTGCAGCAACTATGGCAGGAGCTAGTATGATAGCGGTTGAGTGTGACGAGAGTCGCATAGACAAGCGACTTGAAACTGGCTATTGTGACTATAAGGCTTATGGGTTTGATGAGGCTCGTAAGCTCATAGAAAATAGTGACAAGCCTATCTCTGTTGGGCTTTTAGGAAATGCGGCTGAAGTTTTTGCAGAAATACTAAAAAACGACTTCTTGCCAGACGCAGTTACAGACCAGACAAGTGCACATGACCCACTAAATGGCTACTTGCCAGTTGGCTGGAGTATGGATAAAGTAAAAAAACTAAGAGTAAGTGACCCAGAGCTTGTGGTTAAAGAGGCTAAAAAGTCTATGGCTCTACATGTAGAGGCTATGCTTGGTTTTCATGCCAAAGGTATACCTACTTTTGACTACGGTAATAACATTCGCCAAATGGCACTAGAAACTGGCGTGAAAAATGCTTTTGATTTTGAAGGATTTGTTCCTCTTTATATACGAGATCTTTTTTGTGAGGGAACTGGACCCTTTAGATGGGTGGCACTTAGTGGTGACCCTGAAGATATTTATAAAACTGATGCTAAGATGAAAGAGCTATTCCCAGACAATAAGCCACTTCATAGCTGGTTAGACCAAGCGAGAGAGAAAATACAATTTCAAGGACTCCCTGCACGTATATGCTGGATTGGAGCTGGCGAGAGAGCTAGAGCAGGTCGTGCATTTAACGAGATGGTGAAAAACGGTGAACTAAAAGCTCCTATTGTCATAGGTCGTGACCATTTAGACAGTGGTTCAGTTGCTTCTCCAAACAGAGAAACAGAAGGCATGAAAGATGGTAGCGATGTAGTAAGTGACTGGGCATTTTTAAATGCACTTCTAAACACAGCAAGCGGAGCTACATGGGTGAGCTTACATCATGGTGGTGGCGTTGGCATGGGCTTTTCTCAACATGCTGGCGTAGTTATAGTGGCTGACGGAACAGATGAAGCAGACAAAAGACTGCAACGAGTTCTTACAAATGACCCAGCAACTGGTGTTATGCGTCATGTTGATGCTGGTTATGATATTGCGATAAACAAAGCAAAAGAGCAGAATTTAGACCTGCCAATGATGGAGAAATAGATGTTTAAATTAAACTTAGTACCAGGAAAACTTACACTTCAAGATATAAGAAGAATCAACAAAGAACACACAGTAGTGACGCTTGATAGCAGTGCAAAACAGAAGATAGACAGAGCAAATGCAACTATACTCAAAATTGTAGAGGAAGATAGAACGGTCTATGGCGTAAATACAGGCTTTGGTTTACTTGCAAATCAGAAGATAAAAAAAGAAGATTTAGAAGACTTGCAACGTCGTATCGTGCTTTCACACTCTGCAGGAATTGGAGAGTATGTATCTAATGCCACCGTAAGACTTATGATGATTTTAAAAGTTAACTCTTTAAGTCTTGGGTTTTCGGAAATTAGACTAAAAATCATAGAAGCTCTGATTTCACTTGTCAATAGTGAAGTTTATCCTTGCGTCCCAAAGAAAGGCTCAGTTGGAGCTAGCGGCGATTTAGCACCATTAGCACATATGAGTGCTATACTTCTTGGTTATGGTTATGTCAATCATAAAGGAGAGATACTTGAAGCAAAAAAAGGGCTAAAACTAGCTGGTTTAGAGCCTATGGTTCTTGGGGCAAAAGAGGGTTTGGCTTTACTAAATGGAACTCAACTCTCTACAACATTTGCTCTTGAGGGGCTTTTTTATGCTGAGGACTTGTTTGCAAGTGCTATTATAACTGGTTCTATGACGACTGAAGCAGTTTTGGGAAGTCGTGCTCCTTTTGATGAGAGAGTACACACAATTCGCGGTCACAAGACTCAAATAGATACGGCAAAACTATACCGTGATATGCTTGAAGACAAGAGTGAAATCTCTTTGACTCACATAAACTGTGATAGAGTTCAAGACCCCTATTCTATCCGCTGTCAGCCTCAGGTTATGGGTGCTTGCTTAACGCAGATACGAAACTCTGCCGAAACTCTACTCACAGAAGCAAACGGCGTTACAGACAACCCACTTATTTTTGTAGATGAAGCAGATGTTATTAGTGGCGGTAACTTTCACGCAGAGCCTATAGCCTTTGCTAGTGACAATCTTGCACTTGCTATCAGCGAAATAGGAGCGTTAAGTGAGCGTAGAATGGCTCTGCTTGTAGACAAACACCTAAGTCAACTTCCTCCATTTTTGGTTGACAATGGCGGCATAAACTCAGGTTTTATGATAGCTCAAGTGACTTCAGCAGCCTTAGCTAGTGAAAACAAAGCTTTAGCACACCCAAGTAGCGTAGACTCACTTCCAACTTCTGCAAACCAAGAAGACCACGTAAGCATGGCTACATACGCTGGACGTCGCCTAAAAGATATGGCTGAAAATACAGCAGGTATTTTAGGCATAGAGTTGCTTGCTGCTGCACAAGGTATGGATTTTAGATCACCAAATAAGTCTACATGTAAGATAGAAGAAGCAAAAAAGATACTTCGCGATGAGGTAAGTTTTTATGATGAAGATAGGTACTTTACTGAAGATATAGAAAAAGCTATAATGATAGTAAGTTCAGGTGTTTACAATAAGTATCTGGATAAAAATTTAATACCGAGCTTCTAAGGATAATTAAAATGGCAAAACGACCACTTTTTGAAGATATAAAAGATTTTATAAAAAAACAAATCGATGATAAAGTTTATGATATAGGTGAAAAAATTCCTACTGAGATGGAGCTTGCTAAAACCTTTAGTACAAGCAGACAGACAGTAAATAAAGCTCTTCGTGATTTAGTTTTAGATGATATTATCGAAAGATTTCCAAGAAGTGGTTCTTTTGTCAAAGAAAAAATTGCTCAAAGCTCTATACTTGATTTAAAAAATATAGCAGATGAAATTAGAGAGAGGGGCAACCACTATACCAATGAACTTGTTAGTTTAAACAAGATAAAAGCCAATGAACGCGTAGCAAAAGTATTACATGTAGTTAAAGATGAGGAAGTATATATTTCTCAAATGATTCACAAAGAAAATGGTATTCCTGTGAGATTTGATACAAGATACATAAAACCATCAGCAGCACAAAACTACATAAAACAATCTTTTCGAGATATGACTCCAGCAGAATTTTTAAAACAAAACTGCCCAGTTCAAAGAGTTGATAACACTATTGAAGCTGTTATAGTAAGCCAAGAAATACAAGAATACTTAGATATATCTAAAAGTGAACCTTGTCTTAGAATTTCACGAGTAGTTACCTCCAAAGATGAGATTGCTAGTTATTCTAAGCTTTACTACCCTAGTAGTAGATACAAGCTCAACTCAACTTTCCACAAATAAACAAGCCCAAAAGGGCTTGTTTGCTATAGTCCTGTGTTTCTAAACAACCTTTTTTGAACTTCAATATTCCAGCCAGTATAATTCATGCGTAGACCATCTGTGACAAATTCAGAGAGTGCTTTTTTTGAATTTCGACCAAAGTCGCCGTCAATTTTACCGCGATAATGCCCTAATGCATACAAGCGAGCTTGAATTAGTTTAGCATTATCTTTTACATGCAAGTTCAACAGCACAACTCCTCGACTAAGTGGGTAGCTATTTACCTCGTGTTCTTTGTAGGACATTGCACTACTGAACTTACCTATTTCTTGCTTATATGCATTTTCACCTGTTTGATAATTTGCTTTTATAAAATATGGATTAGTTGCAGTCCTAATGGTCCCATTAAAACCTAATATACCAACTTTCCAGCCATCATAATCTAGGTATGTAATATCATTTTTAACATCCCTTATGAGATTATATTCTGAATTATCCGCTGTAACTTCTAAAGAAAACTTTGACTCCAATGGAAACCTTTCCATACAAAATGTCATAACAACAAAACTACCTTTTATGGGTCTGTTTGGAACTTTTCCTTTGATTTTATCCATCAAACTTAGTCTATTGTACTTGTTCATCTCGGACTTTGTAGCAGTCATACGAATTGCATTTTTATTTGCAAAAGCAAGAAGCTTATCAAAATTTTTATATGTGCTTTTATATGCATTGTACTTATGACTTGGTATAAAATAACTCTTTACGACAGGATGTGACTTAAAATGAGTAAATATATCGCTATCTAAAATCTTTATATACTTTTTATTCTTGATTTCATAAGTCATAGCAAAAAGTGCAGAAGTTGATCTTCCTTTTTTGTGAGTAAAATACACAACACCTTCGAGCCTTATAGTTTTTACGCTTCCTCTAACATCTAGCGTTTTATACTTTGAAATGTTAAGCAAAGTCCACTTAAAGTCTCTATACTTAAAATCTTTTTCATATATAGTGTGTATACCTCTCTTGTCAAAAGAGACATATCTAGAATTTAGTTTTTTATGTCGCATTTGCATGACCAATGCTGATACACTCAACGATATATCACCAGATAACTCTTTTGGGGTCATCACCTTGAGTGTCTGTTTTTTCCCAAATATCTTATTGTCTGTTATAGGATTAGTGTTTGCACAACCAAAAAAAAGCATAGATAACAACAATACTAAACTTGTTTTCAATATATAATTAACCATCTATAACTCCTCTTGATGTATTTTGATTTGAATTATCGCCATTTAAAACTGCATCAACCATCTTTCCAGAGGTATAGCCAAAAGCTGCACTAGCAGCTTTTCCGCCAGCTTTTACTTTTCCAAGAAGAACACTTGTTGCTCCTTTTGCAATTCCTTTACCAGCTGCATTAAGCATTGAATCTTTTACTGATTTTCCTTTTTCTACATAACTTTCCGTAAAACCGCCAGCGGCAGCGGCAGCGGCATCTCCAGTAACTCCAATAATAATTGCAGGTGCACCAATCATAGCTCCTACTGCCGCACCTGCAATCATATCTATCTCGGCAATATCTTCAGCAATCTTAACTTTTTTTTCTGCCCTTCTTTTCTTTTCAAAAGCCCTATCTCTTTGATCTCTCAAAACACCTTGCCTTAAGCCAGCTAACATTCTTTTCTCTTTTTTCATTTCTTCTAGATATTTTTTTCTTGCATCAGATATTGCAATTTTTGCTGGCTCTCTATTTGACCACCCTGCCGTTGGATTAAATGAAGGAGGCATAACTGGTGGAGTACTCAAAGGTGCATAATAACCCCCTCCTTCATTACCGCTACTACTATTTCCCCCTCCACTACTTCCTCCATGCCCACCTTCAGAAGCAACTAAAAAGCCTACACACAAAGCACTTAATATAATAAATATACGTGCAATATTGTTAAATATTACCATGATATACCTCCTTGTATCATATAAATCTTACTCCTAGTTATATTAATTATTTCTTAATCGTAACTTCTTAAAACTATACTTTAATTTTTACTAATGAATAAATTTCTTTATTTATAACTTTATC
>JALSLR010000110.1 GCA_026988245.1 Sulfurimonas sp. | reverse complement strand
ATAAAATTGAATTAAGAGGTCCATCTATGAGAGAATTACTTGCAAAAGTATAAAACATTTGGCCACCCTATGCTACAATTGCGTAAGAATATTTTTTAGCACTCAAGTGGCCAAGTGTTGATGCGTACGGGTGGCCAAGTGTGCGCGTATTTACACTTTACATGCCTATTAAAGGCTGATTCAATCATTTTAGTAGTTTTAGCTGTTTTTGTAGGAAAATAAATTTTAGCTATATCTTCAAGCTTTAAATTATTATTCATTATCTTTCTAGCCAAAAGAGAATCATCTTTTTCTATTTCTGCTCTATCTTTTGTTAATTGGGCTTTTTTGTCATTGAGAATTTTTAATGCTTCATCTTTATTTGTAGCATCACATTTAACTTTTTTTGGAATATTGTCAATATCCCTATACATAATATAATAAGCCACTGTTCTCTTATCGACATCAGAATTTTTATAATATTCATAAATACTGTTGTATTTTTTACCTCGTACTTTTCTAAAACCCATTTATTCTCTCTTCTCAAGCTTTATTAGAGCCGTAAAATTTTACTACATTATTTTACTACATTTTGTAGTAAAACAGCATAAAACTGTAAAATATTGCAAAATAAAAAAAGAGTATAAATACTTTAAAAGCCTGTTAATAGGGATATTTGAGCAACTTTAAGAAAGATTGAAAAAGTATGGAGATTAGTCTTTGGAGGAGTTATCGGACTAGTATCATCTTTTCTTCTCTAGTCCTTATCCCAACATCTATAGAAGTTATTGAACTTCTATGGTAACATCTGCGATTTTTATCACTTCTCCTGTACGAATCTTTGCACGTTTTTTAGTTTCTACTGCATCATTTCTAAGAACATAACCACCATCTATTAGCATCTTAGCCTGTGCACCAGAATCTACCAAGTCTAATACCTTTAAAAGTTTAAAAAGTTCTATATATTCATGTTTGAGCTTATATTTCATAATTTTCCTTATTTGAAATCATAACCAAATAATAGTATAATAATCATTATGAACATATCACTAAACTCTAGTATACCCGGATATAACTATACCTTGCAAAGTAAAGAAGGGACTTCTACAGAGTTAAAATCATCCAAAGAATTAAAAGAAGAACCAAAACAAGATAAAAAAGACACCATCGGCATCAAAGAGTTAAGTGAGGGTGAAAAAGCTCAAGTTATAGACCTCCAAGCACGAGATGCTGAAGTCAAAGCACATGAAGCTGCACACCAAGGCGGAGGTGGTGGTGCTGCAACTTATACTTACCAACAAGGCCCAGATGGTAAAATGTATGCTATTGGAGGTGAGGTACCTATCTCCCTAAAAACAGGTTCAACTCCTGAAGAGACCATAGCAAACGCGATGCAAGTCATAGCCGCAGCAACTGCCCCAGCGAATCCTTCTTCACAAGACATGTCCGTAGCTGCAAGTGCAAAAAGCATGATAATAAAAGCGCAACAAGAAAAAGCAAATGAGTTAATGGAAGCTACAGAGGGTTATGATACATATAAAAAGGAGGTAGCATCAAATGCTAGTTTTGGGGGAGACTCAAATCCAGGGGGAACAAACCCCCTATCATCTTTAGATATTTCTGCTTAAGCTTCTGTGTCTATCAGAGAAAAACCAGCTTCTATCATAGCTTTATCTACTTTTTCAATTGCAGCTTGCATAGTTTTTTGACTTATTTCAGGCAGTTCACCACCCCACATCTCTTTTGCTTGTTCAAATCCTAAAAGCATACCTTCACGACCTGCACGCATTAAGCTTTCCTCTCCACCTGAACCATTGATAACAAAGTTTGCTATTCTATCTGATGTTTGTTCTATTCCAAAAAAACCATCTTCTGCTACTAAAGCAGCTGCTTCATCTTGGGAGAGTTCAGCTATAGGTTTACCTTCGTAACCGATATCTTGCAAAAAAGCTTTAAAATCTTCCTGAGTTGTTTCAAAAGTACTTTTTTGGCTAACACCTACTTGAATCTCTAAAGAACTCATAACGATAGAGATAGTATTTTCTTTTAGCTGTGCTTTTATCTCTTTAACATCTTCTTGAGATATCTTTTCACTATACATAGGTTTTATAGTATTCTCTTTTTGAGTATTTTTAACCTGTGTCTGACTTACAGAACTCATTGCATCTGATACATTCATTTCAAATCCTTTTGTAATAAACATGTAATATATTTACTTTCTTGCATATAATATCGGCAAATTTAAAATTTTCTTCTAAAATTATGAAATTAATTTCCAATTTTTTAAAAGTTCAGCTATAATCTTTTTACGAAGAAAGATAAAGATAGAGTTATATCTATTCTTAGATTGATTCATATTTTTATTACAAGAGGTATATATTCATGGCAGAAATGATGAATGGAACTGTTAAATGGTTCAACGACGAAAAAGGTTATGGTTTTTTAGAGCAAGATAATGGCGGTAAAGATGTATTTGTACACTTTCGTCAAGTTAACAACCCAGATGGCGGACGCGTAACGTTAGCTGATGGTCAAAAAGTTACTTTTGAATTAGGCGAAGGTCAAAAAGGCCCACAAGCTGAAAATGTAACTGCTGTTTAATTTTTAAACACTAATTACAAAAAAAACCCACCTCTAGTTTCAAGACTTTCTTGAAACTATGTGGGTTTTTTTATGGTTATTTTTTACTATAGGGCACCTCTAAATATTTATTTGCCTTGCTATTTCAAGCTCTTCATTTGCTTTTATGACCATTATATTTTTAATATTTAAGCCTTTTATAGATTCATTACGAATATACTCACTATTTTCCCCTATCCCACCTGTAAAGACTACTGCATCTAAATTTTCAAATAATGTAGCATATGCACCTATATACTTTCTTACCCTTCTTAGCATCATCGCTATAGCTAAGTGAGCCTTTTCATCATCTGCATCTAAAATCTTTCTTAGGTCACTCTCATTAGCTATCGCCTTTAAACCAGAGTTTTTATTGAGCATTGTACGTACTTCATCAACACTCATAAGCAACTCTTCTTGCATGTATAAAACGATAGCTGGGTCAATATCTCCACTTCGAGTCCCCATCATTAAGCCTTCTAAGGGCGTAAAACCCATAGAGGTATCTATACTTACTCCATTTTTTATAGCACATACACTTGCACCATTACCTAGATGAAGAGATATAATATTCAGATTATTTAAATTTTTACCGAGTTGTATTGCACACTCTTTTGCAATATATGAATGTGAAGTGCCATGAAAGCCATAGCGTCTAATTTTATGTTTTTCATACATCTCTAATGGAATAGCATATAGATAAGCCTCAGGGGGCATAGTTGCATGAAAAGCTGTATCAAAAATAGCATATTGATTTAAAGCAGGAGATATTTGTCTAATGGCTAAAATAGCTTGCAAGTTGGCTGGATTATGAAGAGGTGCTAAAGAGCTAAGACTATCTATTTTTTTTATAACGTCATTATCTATCAGCGTTGCACTGGAAAAATCCTCCCCACCATGAACAACTCTATGTCCAACTGCATCTATAGAGTTTATACTTATACCTTTTTCCTCCAAAGAATCTAAAATGACACCTAAAGCACCTGCGTGATTTGTGTCTATCTCTTCTAGTGCCATTTCAAACAATACACACTCATCTTGCATATCAAAAAGTTTAAACTTTAAAGAGGAACTCCCTGAGTTTATAACAGCTATTTTCACATGTTCACCTCATCATTTTGTCCAGCTTGAATCGCTGTAATAGCTATTGTATTTACAATATCTTCTACTAAACAACCACGACTTAAATCATTTATAGGTTTATTCAGTCCTTGAAGGACTGGACCTATCGCAACGGCATCTGAGGAGCGTTGTACAGCTTTATAGGTATTGTTTCCCGTGTTTAAGTCTGGAAATATTAAAACATTTGCAATTCCCGCTACTTTAGAGTTTGGTAACTTACTTAAGGCAACTTCTTTATTGATGGCCGCATCATATTGGATGGGTCCATCCATCTCAAAACTTAAATTTTGAGATTTTAATATATGTATAGCTTCTTTGACTTTTTCAACATCTTCCCCACTTCCACTCTCCCCTGTTGAGTACGAAAGTAAAGCAACTTTTGGAGTGATTCCAAAAGCCGCTGCAGTATCAGCAGAACTTTTTGCAATAACTGCTAACTCTTGAGCATTTGGGTTTTGATTGACAGCGCAATCTCCATAAACAAGCACCTTCGTTTTTAAACACATAAAAAAAACAGAAGATACTAAAGGTACCCCCTGTTTTGTTTTTATTATTTGTAAGGCTGGTCTTATAGTCTCAGCAGTTGAGTGCATCGCTCCACTTACCATCCCATCTGCATACCCTAGATGAACAAGCATTGTGCCAAAATAATTTTCATGATGCAATACATCTAAAGCAGCCTCTTCACTTAAGCCCTTAGCTTTACGTAACGCATAAAAACTTTGCGTTAATTCCTTTGTTAAGTCTGAAGTAAGGGGGTTGATAATTCTAACAGCATCTAAGTCAAGTCCTAGTCTACGATATCTTTCCTTCACCTCTTTAGAATTTCCAAGCAGTATAATGTTAGCAACATCGCGTCTTATAATTATCTCCGCAGCCCTTAGAACTCTCTCATCAGCACTCTCTGGCAAGACTATTGTTTTTTTATTGTTTCTAGCTAATTCAAAAAGTTTATACTCAAACATCACTGGAGTCATTGCATCATTTTGTGAGTTATGAATCTTATCTTCTATAAGTTTTGCATCGATATTGGCATTAAACAAGCCTAATGCTAAGGCTATTTTTCTCTTACTATTTACACGCAGTCGTGAGTTAAGTTTTGAAATATCTCTTGCTGTTTGGTAAGTGTCAGTTGTTACTGAAACAAGGGGGATACTAAAGCTCTCTAAACCATCAATGAGTTTTTTAATATTTGGATGGATATCCATCTCAAAAGGAAACACTACTCCAGCAATATTTGGATAATTTTTTGAGTAAAGTGCACCAAGCAATCCCAATATAATTTCTGACCTATCAGGAGGGACAATAACAAGTTCCCCCTCCTCTATATACTCCAAAAAATTATCTAAAGATAAAGCGACAACTTTTATGCTCTTAATGACTCGAGAGTAATCTCTTTCATTTACTGCAACAACCTCAGCATCTAAACCGTCAATGATGTCCGCCATGGTCAAATAAGTAAGCTCTTGCTCCTCTGGTAAAAGATATACATCTAAAGCATAATCTTTTAATTTTCTACTTAGAACTTCATGTTGCTTAGCATCAAGACGATTGACAAAGGTACTAAAGTGTGTACAGCTTTCTTCTTGAATAGTTTTATTTTCTATTAAAATATTTTCATATATCTCTTGTGGAGATTTATCTTTTGCGCTTAAAATATTTATGAGCGGTGAGCCAAAGTTTTGAGCTATAAGAATATTGATATCAAAGTTAATCGTCGAAGTAATAAAAGAGCGTCGAATACCTTCACATACAACAAAGTCATACTCATTTTCTAACTTTTTAAACTTAGATATAAGTAGGTTGATAAGTTCATTCGTTTTATTCTCAGAGATGAGACGCTCTACAAAATCAATATCAAAACCCCAACATTCTTCATATGGCATCTCTAAATTATAGTACTCATTTATAAAACTGATATCACCATCAATAGCATCTTTTGAAGATACAATAGGCCTAAAAAAAGCAACTTTAGGGATATTTCTCTTAAGTATCTCCATCATCCCCATTGTGATGAAGAGTGTCCCTGCATTTTTTTCTTGTGATGCTATATAGAGTGATTTTGTTTTCATAAGACCTCTTTTATTAAAACGAAAGATTTTTTCTTAAAACCATTTTTCGTATAAAAATCGTGTGCTTGAACTCTTTGTAAGCCAGAACTCAACACAATATTTTCACAAGCACCCACTTTAGCATAATTGAGCAGATACTCCATCATAGCCTCACCATATCCACGTGAACGGACACTACTGTAGGTCACTAAATCATCGATAAAAAGATGACGTTTATGGTATAAGTTAGTTTGTATAAAGGCTCCTGCATATGTTACAAGTTCCTCCCCTTCAAAAATACCAAACATCTTATACTCTTTTGCGCGCATATCATATACTAAGTTTTCAAACTCATCATAATCAAGCCCTACTCT
>JALSLR010000109.1 GCA_026988245.1 Sulfurimonas sp. | reverse complement strand
AAAAATATCCGTACAATTAAAAATCATCTTCGCGTCGTTTTTTTAAATAACTGGAACTTAACTAATGATGATGTGAATACTATGATGGTAAATACAACTGAACTGATAGCTTCTAGATTGATAGACTACCTACCAAATGTACCAGTCATCGCACAAAATGTTGGTGTGGGTGAAGGTGAAATAATGGAAGTTTTAGTTCCATTTGGGAGTTCTTTTGTTTATAGGCATATTGGGGTGATAGAACAAAAAGATTGGCGCATTGTTGCCATATATAGAAATAGAAAACTTATTATGCCTTCAAGAAGACGTATGATACAACCAAATGACTTGTTAGTGTTAGTTGGTGAACCAAGTGTACTAAAGTCAGTTTATCGTTCGATTAAGCGTGAATTAGGGCAGTTTCCAGAGCCTTTTGGATCAAATTTATATCTTTATATCGATATGAATCACACTAACAAAGATACAATAAAAGATCTTGTAAGACGTGCAGTGTTCTCACATAAAAAATTCAAACATGATCTTATCATTAAGATAGTTAATCCTAGTGATATAGATATCGTAAGCCACATCAAAGAATATAACTCACCAAATATAAAGATAGATATAAAGTATGATAGCACTAGCATTGAGGATACTTTTTTTCATGATATGAAAACTCTTCATATAGGTTTGGTTATAGTCTCTCGTGATGTTTTTAGAGATACTAAGTCAAGAAATATGCTTTATGAAGCACATGTACCCGTCTTGAAAATATCTGATAAGCCTTTTTCAAGTGTAAAAGATGCAGCCTTAATTTTAGGAGACAATAGAGATTTAGAAAAGATAAGTGCAACCATTTATGATATCTCTGAGCAGATGGACTTTAATATAGAAATTCATAATTATATGAATGAACACCAAGGGCAAAAAGAGCAGGTAATAGAACACTTTAATAATTTATCGACTATTTTTTCTAAAAATATCAAAGTGATAGAGGATAGTGAAAACCCTATACAAGTATTGAGAGCTAAAGAAGACTTTATTCAAATATTGCCTTTTACTTTTAAGTTGACAAAAAAAAGGCTTTATACACTGTTTTCAACTGACAGTGAAAGACTTTACCACAAATTAGATGCCTATCATCAAATATTTATACCTGTACAACTATAATCTCTTTAATTTAGTAATTTGTTAGGTTAATTTAAGTATTATAATAAATAAATAAATTAATTTTGGATAGCTAAATGCAGGTAAATATTCCCCTTGTGAAAACCATAGACAACTCATATAACATAATTATTGATACCCTTGCAAAAATGCATTATGATGCTAAGGTAGCTATCATCACTAACCCAAAAGTTTCTGGTCTGCATTTAGGATATTTGCTAAGTAAAATCAGTGCAAAAGAGTTGTACATAATAACTGTGCCAGATGGTGAAGAATATAAAAATCAAGCAAGCATTGATCTTGTACTTGAGTCATTGTTTAACCATCGTTTTAATCGTAAATCTATTCTTATCGCTTTTGGTGGTGGAGTTATAGGAGATATGACAGGATATGCCGCGAGTATCTATCAGCGGGGGATAGAATTTATCCAGATACCTACTACGCTTTTGTCTCAAGTAGATGCAAGTGTTGGTGGTAAGACAGGGATGAATAACAGCTATGGAAAAAATCTTATAGGTGCTTTTCATCAACCACAAGCAGTATATATTGATTCTCATTTTTTAACTACACTACCATCTCGTGAGTTTGGGGCAGGTTTCGCTGAGATGTTGAAAATGGCAGTAACCTTTGATAAAGAGTTTTTTCACTTTTTACTTGAAGCAGACCTAAGTGATACTAGGGTTTTAGACGAGGCTATAAAACAAGCTGTGCAAACAAAAGCGATGGTTGTAAGTAAAGATGAGAAAGAACACGGTATAAGAGCTGCTTTAAATTATGGACATACGTTCGGACATGTTATAGAAAATGAAACAAACTATAAAACCTACCTTCATGGCGAGGCGGTGGCTATTGGCATGGTTATGGCAAATGAGCTTTCAGTTCAAATGGGATTGATGAATGAAAAGGAAGCCTTTTCAATCAAAAAACTTTTAGAAAAATATAGTTTGCCAACAAACTATAAAATTGTAAATCTTGAATCCTTCTATGATGCATTTTTCTTAGATAAAAAAAGTTCTGACAATGCCATAACATTTATAATACCTAAGTCTATAGGTGGTGTACAGATGACAGATAAGTGCTCTAAAGAACTTTTATTTTCTGTATTGCGTAAGTTTGGAGTCGATGATGCTTAAGTACCTTTTATCACTGTTTCTCCTTGTTAGTATACTTCACGCGGAGGTAGTTGCTGAAAACAATGAAGATGCAACAAATAAAGTTACAATAGATAGATATATTACACTTTTAGATGAGATTGAACAAGAGATTGCTGAAGAAGCTGTCTGGATGAAAAGTTATGCTACTTATTTAACATCTTTAGAGGTAGCAAAAAATTTAAAACAAATAAAAAAAAGAATTAAGTATTTAAAAAGGAACAAACGCAAACAAGGAGCTAAAGATGAACTAAGTGCACTTCTTGCTAAAGAAGATATCTTAGCATCACAGGCGGGACAACTTAAAGAGAAAAACTCAAGTCCTTTTTCTGCCTTACTTAGACCAGCTCCTATTGGGGAAAAACCAGAAATTACAAACCCTTTTGATATCTTTGAGGGGATATCAAAAATTAAAAAAATTAATGCTGACTATGAAGAGTATATTAATCGAAAAAAGGCTCTGATTGGGCTTATAATGCTTCTAAGACGTGAAGAAAGTATCTATAAAGAGATACAAAAACTAGATAAAGATAAGAAGTATGAAGAACAAGAAAAAATTAAACGCAAGCAGCTTGAACGTTTTGAAAATGCACTGAGCACAGTAGCTGCAGCAGCAGAGGTATACCATAAAAGAGTAGAAGTTCTTGAGGTTGAGATAAATAAAGATATAGAGGTACAAGTTTATAAACTGATAAATATCGGTGTATTAGTCTTAGTGGTCTTTTTTATATTCTTTTTACTTAAGTTAGCAGTGAAGAAGTACTTCACTGATTCTGAAAGATTTTATATGGCTTACAAAGCTATAAATTTTTCTAAATATACATTAATAATTTTAATAATCTTTTTTAGTTACTTAGAAAATGCTGCTTATTTAGTTACTATCTTAGGTTTTGCATCAGCAGGTATCGCCATCGCCATGAAAGACTGGTTCATGTCTGTACTTGGTTGGTTAGTGATAGTATTTGGTGGAAGTATACATGTAGGAGATAGAATACGTGTTGATATGGACGGAATGAAATATGTAGGTGATGTTATGGATATTTCACCTCTACGTATGACTATCCTTGAAGATATTACGCTCACAGCTATTACAAAAAACAGACGTGCTGGTAGGATTATATTTGTACCAAATAATTATGTTTTTACAAATATGATAGCAAACTATACGCACTCGTCACTTAAGACTGTTTGGGATGGTGTAGCTATCACAGTAACTTATGATTCTAATCATAAAAAAGCGATGCACTTAGCAAAAGAGATAACAAAAAAATACTCTAAAGGCTATACGGATATAACACGAAAACAACTTAATAAGCTGAGAAATCAATATAGTCTTAAAAATACAAATGTAGAACCTCGTATCTTTTCTTTCATTAAGGATAATGGGGTCTCTATCGACTCGTGGTATTTAACGAATGCTTATGCTACTTTGACATTAAGAAGTGTCATAAGTATAGAGATAGTAGAAGCATTTAATGCTCAAGATGACATAACCATTGCATACCCTACTCAGATGATTCATGTGGAAGAGGGTATCAAGACCCCACCATTTCCAACTGGAGAAGAGGTTGTTTGATGAAAAAAGTCTACTTTAAGACCTTTGGATGTAGGACGAACCTTTATGATTCGCAAGTTATGATGGGTGCTCTCAAAGAATACGAAATAACGCAGGACGAAACACAAGCAGACGTAGTGGTTCTTAACTCTTGTACAGTGACTAATGGAGCTGATACACATGTACGTTCTTATATTTCTCAATTAGAAAAAAAGTCTGATGCTAAGATATTTCTAACGGGATGTGGTGCGCATACCAAAGGAGAGTCACTCTTAGCATCAGGGAGAATTCATGGTGTCTTTGGTCAAAGTGAAAAACTAAAAATTGACACACTCTTAAGTCAAGAAAAACCATTTTATGATCCAGGTGATTTGAACTATGTAGATGAATCCGTAGTTGATGATTTTGTGGGTAAGAGCAGGGCTTTTATCAAGATTCAAGAGGGATGTGATTTTCGATGTTCTTACTGTATCATCCCTTTTGTACGTGGTGATGCTAGGAGTATGGATGAATCACGCATACTTGAGCAGATAACACGTTTAGCACTGAATGGTTTTGGGGAGTTTGTACTTACTGGAACAAATGTTGGTAGCTATGGAAAGCGTAGTGGTACATCTATAGCTAAACTGATGAAAAAAATAGCACAAATACGTGGAGTAAGGCGTATCAGGCTAGGTAGCATTGAACCTATTCAGATAGATTCTGAGTTCCTTGAACTACTCGATGAACCATGGCTTGAGAAGCATCTTCATATTGCCCTGCAACATACATCACCAAAGATGCTAAAACTGATGAATAGAAGAAATGTATATAAGAGCGACAAAGAGTTGTTTGATCTCTTAGCATCAAAAGGTTTTGCTATAGGCACTGATTTTATAACTGGACACCCTGGTGAGAGCGAAGAACTATGGGCTGAGGCTATGAAAAACGCACAAGAATTACCACTTACACATCTACATGCCTTTACCTACTCTAAGCGTGACAATACCCCCTCAGCAACTATGAAGCCAGAGGTAAATAAAAAGATAGCTAAGCAAAGACTTCATGAAATAGAACGCTTAGTAAAACAAAAAAATCTAGTATTTAGAAAAAACTCTCAAGGGCCCCTTGAAGTGCTTATAGAAAATGAAGAGGATGGATTGTATCATGGATATGACCAGCACTTTAACAAGATAGTTGTAGAGTCTCAGGATGATTTACTT
The DNA here is from genome assembly GCA_026988245.1 of Sulfurimonas sp. Lineage (GTDB taxonomy): Bacteria > Campylobacterota > Campylobacteria > Campylobacterales > Sulfurimonadaceae > Sulfurimonas. The sequence goes on along the minus strand of JALSLR010000109.1, from coordinate 25,992 downwards.
GGCAACTGGATAAATGTAATAGATTATGAAACTAGAGAGGATTTTAACTATGCTAAACTTTAAAACAAACCGTATCATGCTTTATATTTCTGCTTTTTTTATAGTAGCACTCGTGCTTTTTGCAGTGTTGAGAGATAATTCAAGTTTTATAACCTTGTCAGATGCAAAAACTATGTTAGAAGGGGATAGTGTTAAAAGCATAGTTGTTACGAAAGAATACGCGTACTTAAAAACAGATGAGGGCATTTTTAAAATAGCCTCTTCACAGGTTACTCCCAAGATGTTTATGAACCATAGAGTAGAAGTGGGTGATAAATCACATGTTGTTTTATACCTTTTTATTTTAGTTTTGATTTTAGGCATAGCTACGCTAATTTTTAAACGTACGCAATTTATCAATCCTCAGGGCTCAATAATGGGCAAACACAACACTCCTCCCGAGCTTACAAGTGGCGTAGTTGAAGCGATGAAAAGTGATATATCTTTTAGTGATATTGGTGGTATTAGCGATGTTAAAGTTGAACTAGAAGAGATTATAGACTTTATGAAAAATCCTGCTCGTTACAAAAGTTTTGGAGCTCGAATGCCACGAGGTGTACTTTTAGTAGGCCCTCCTGGTGTTGGTAAGACAATGATTGCTAAGGCTGTTGCCAAAGAAGCAAATGTACCGTTTTTCTACCAAAGTGGGGCATCTTTTGTTCAGATATATGTGGGTATGGGTGCGAAGCGTGTCCATGATTTATTTGTAGCTGCGAAAAAAAATGCACCAAGTATCATTTTTATAGATGAAATAGATGCTGTGGGTAAAACACGAGATGGCAATAGAAATGATGAACGTGACGCTACGCTTAACCAACTTTTAACTGAGATGGATGGGTTTGAAAATTCTAGTGGTGTTATCGTAATTGCAGCTACCAACAAAATAGATGTGCTTGACTCAGCTCTATTACGTGCTGGTAGATTTGATAGACGTATATTTGTTGAACTTCCTACAAAACTAGAGCGTACATCTATACTTCAAAAATACATAAGTAAAATACCGCATGACTTAGACATAAATATAGTAGCAAATATGACAGTTGGTTTTAATGGGGCATCCTTAGCATCACTAGTAAATGAGGCTGCATTACTCTCGTTGAGACAAAATAATTTAAAAGTTACAATAGAGCACTTTTATCAAGTCAAAGATAAGGTGATGTTTGGAAAGAAAAAATTAAAAATATTAACGGAAAAACAAAAAAAGTACAAGGTTACCTATCAAGCAGCAAAAGTTGTATGTGCAACTTATTATAATCTACCATTTGAAAAGCTCATGCTTAGTAATGAAAGATTAACTCCTAGTGTAGATGAACCTCTCATTCAACATGAACTGCAAGAACGTGCTAGGACACTTTTAGCTGGGAGTGTAGCATGTGACTCGAGGTATGGTGAACACTCTAGCGATGCTAAGAAAGATTTAGATGATGTAAAAGAGTTATGCACAAAGATGGTACATCAGTATGGTATGGGAGCAAGTATCTATGCAAAAGAACATGAAGTTGATGCTTTTATAGATAGGCTTTTTGCTGAAACTAAAGAGTTACTTTCCTCTTTAGAGAGTGTAATGTTTAAGGTTGAAGAGGAACTTACTCTGAGTGAGAGTATCAGCAAAAGTACAGTAAAAGTTCACTTAGATGCCTTACTTTAGTGGATTTTCTCTTACAAATGAATCTTATCTTTTTAATGCGTTTATAGATAAAAGTCAATATAGTGTATCTGGATTTAGTTATGGTGCCATAGGAGCACTAAAGTATGTTCTAAATGAACTAGATAAAGGTAATCGGATAGATAGATTACAGCTTCTCTCTCCAGCTTTTTTTCAAACAAAGAATATAAAATTTAAAAAGCTTCAATTGATGGGCTATAGAAAAAATAAAGATATCTATTTAAAGCAGTTTTTAAAAAGTTGTTTTACCCCTTATGAGAGAAAAATAGTTCAAACAGCGGACAATACTATAGAAGAGTTAGAAGAATTGCTTTTGTATGAATGGGACAGAGAGGATTTACAAAAAGTTTTAAATAAGGGCGTTGTTATAGAAGTATATCTTGGTGGTAAAGATGCCATCATCGATGTTGAAGAGGCAAAGGTATTTTTTATAAACTATGCAACACTAACATATATAAAAGATGCAAATCATTTTTTACAAACAAAATAATAAAGGAAAATAATGAGTAATATTAAAATAGGCGTAATAACGGCGAGCGATAGAGCAAGTAAGGGCATTTATGATGATATTAGCGGGGTAGCTATACAAGATACGATGAGAGATTACCTTAAAAGTGAATTTAGTATAGTGTACAGATGTATACCTGATGAACAAGATATCTTAGAAGATACAATGAAAGAGCTTTGCGATAAAGAGGAATGTTGCTTGGTTGTTACAACTGGAGGGACAGGACCAGCCCTGCGTGATGTTACACCAGAAGCAACTGAAAATGTATGCCAGAAGATGATGCCAGGTTTTGGTGAGTTGATGCGTCAAGTAAGCCTTCAGTATGTCCCTACCGCTATACTTTCACGTCAAACAGCGGGTATAAGAGGGAAGTCTTTAATTATTAACCTTCCCGGAAAACCAAAATCTATAAGAGAATGTTTAGACGCAGTTTTTCCAGCAGTACCTTATTGTATAGACTTACTTGAGGGTCCCTTTTTAGAGTGTAACGAAGATGTTGTCAAAGCATTTAGACCTAAGGCAAAATAAATTAATATGACAAAAGGGAATTTTTTTGCAAAATTTGCAGTTTTAAAATTAACCTATCAAAAACCAATAGAGTGGTTTAGAAGGTTTAGATGCTTTGTTGGGACTATAGTTGTTATCATATCTTTGATTATTGGTATAGCTTTTGGGGTGTTGTTGTATACACTGCCAGATATTGATAATACCTCATTTAAAGAGCTTAAAGCTATTGCAAAGAAGAAAGTGATATCTAGGCTTCAAGATAAAAAAAACTACTATAAATGGACGAAACTCTCCTCTATTCATCGTGATTATCTTTATACTATAGTTATGGCTGAAGATAGTAACTTCTTTAAGCATAGCGGTATTAATTATGATGCTTTAGTTGATGCAATGGCTAAAAACTATAAGTCTGATTCGTATAGCTATGGAGCGAGTACTATAAGTCAGCAAGTTGCTAAAAATCTGTATCTCTCTAGTAGCAAATCTCTCTTTAGAAAATTACAAGAGTTTTTTATAACAAAACGATTAGAAAGAAAGTTTACAAAAAATCAAATATTAGAAATTTATTTTAATATAGCAGAATTTGGACCAGATATTTACGGTGTTCGCGCAGCATCATATAGAATATTTAATAAAAATCCTAAAAATGTAAATGCTGCAGAGGGCGCATTGATATCCCTATTGTTACCAAGTCCAAGAAGATACTATTATTCGGTAGTTCAAAATCATAATATATCTAAAAAACAAAGAAGAAAAATAAAACGTGTTTTAAGTGATATGCGTTTTATGGAATATATTAGTTACAAACAATATAAAAACTATTTAAGTTATAAATATTTTTAAAAGAGTTCCCAAGGTTGAGACCAAGTTTGAAGTTGTGCTTTAGATTCAGTAGATAAAAACCTTTCTCCACAGCTAGGTTTACAGATAAACTCATACTCCTTAGCATCATAGGTGAAAGATAGAGCGTAAGCATGCAAATAACCTCTTTCTTCTTTCTTAGCATCATCGGCATTGGCATAACGTATATCACCAGCTATAGGACTTCCTATGCTTTTTAAAGCGACCCTTATTTGATGCGTCTTGCCTGTATGTGGTTTAATGAGGAAAAATCTTTCCCCAACTCTCAGAGCACAACTAATAAACTGAGTAATGGCAGGGTTGTCTTTAGTTTTACTCAGCATATACGAACCGCGTCTAGCACTTGCCATGTCGGCTTTTATCCAACCTTGCTTTTTCTTTGGTTTTCGTAGACTTAGGGCAAGATAGTATTTTTGTATCTCTTTTTTTTCAAACATCTTTGCAAACTCGCTTGCAATTTGGCTAGATTTTGCGAGTATTATGAGTCCTGATGTTATTTTATCTAAACGATGCACGCTATAGAGTTGTTTGAGTCCAAGTTGTTGTGATGCTAAGACAACAAAACCTGCTTCATTACCCTCACTATGAAAGTTTAAACCAGCAGGTTTATCAAAAACTACAAAGTCCGTATTTTCAAAAATGATATTTATCATAATTATAAAGAGATTCTTATCCCAACTGGGCAGTGGTCTGAACCAGTTATATGGTCTAATATAAAGGCATCTTCCAAGTTTTCACACAAGTCCTCACTAATAAAGAAGTAGTCTATACGCCAGCCAACATTTTTAAGTCGTGCTCCAGAACGATAAGACCACCAACTATATCTATCAACTTCATCTCCATGAACATATCTAAAAGTATCTACATAGCCATGTTCAAGTAGTTTGTCTATCCATTCTCTCTCCATCGGTAAAAAACCCGATGTTTTGGAGTTTGGTTTAGGGTTTTTTAAGTCTATCTCACGATGAGCTGTGTTTACATCTCCGCAGATGATTATGGACTTGCCCTCTTCTTTAAGCTTTTCACAATGAGTCAAAAAATCGTCATAAAACTTCATCTTTAAAGCGAGTCTATCTTCATCTTTTTGACCATTTGGAAAATACACATTAAAAAGTACAGTATCTCCATAGTGAGTTTCAACTATGCGACCTTCGTTCCTGGTGTCTATCTCATTTGCAGTAGAACTGTAGTCACTCTGGATTACACTCCAAGTCATAGTGCCACTATAGCCTTTTTTTTGGGCAGAGTTTACAACTATATCTTGGTATTTTTTTTCAAAAAGTTCTTTTGGTATCTGACTCTCAAGAGCTTTTATCTCTTGAAGACATAGGATGTCAGTTTGACGCTCATCTATCCATCTAAGGGCATCTTTATTGCCTACTGCGCGTATGCCGTTGACATTCCATGAGATTATTTCTATGCTATTTGACATTTAAATTTCCATTATAATTAAAATTGTTGAAGTGAAGTTGTAGCTCCACCTCAAAAAGAGAGGTGAAGCGAGAAAAAATGAGGGATAATTAAATAAAATCTACATTCACTAAGTGATGTTGTAAACCAAGTTCTTTAGCATCACAGCCAAGAGCTAATCCTACCATTTGTTGCATATGAAGTACTGGAAGCTCAACTTCGCGACCTATAGCTTCTCCTGCATGTTTTGTTTGAGTATCTAGTTTTAAGTGACATAGTGGACATGGAGTAACCATCCAGTCAGCATTACCATCCATTGCACCAGCTATAGCATTACCAGTTAAGATAGAAGCAGTCTTGGGTGCTTGTAGCTCAACATGGAAACCACAACATTTATTTTTTTCTTCATAGTCTACATTTTTACCACCACAAGCGATGATGAGATCATCGAGGGAAGTAGGGTTGTAAGGGTTCTCAGCTTTTTTGTGAGATTCATTTTGAAGTTCACTTGGACGGATGTTGTGACAACCATAAAAAGGTGCAATGTTAAATTGCGATAAGGGTGTTTTAACCATCTCTGAAATTTTATCAAGACCAATATCATCAATGATAGCATATAGAAAATGGATGATATTAGATGTCCCTTTGTACTCTAAGCCAACCTCTTTAAGTTTTACATTGACCTTGTCTTTAAGTTCTTTATTATTGTCAAGACGATGCTTAGTCATAGCAGTATTAAGTTGGCAAGTATTACAGATAGTAACCATAGTAAGTCCATGCTTCTCAGCATAAGCAATATTTCTAGCATTTAAAACTAAAGATAAAAAATCATCATAATCTTGTAAATGTGAAGCTCCACAACATGATGCTTCTGTAAGTTCTACTAACTCGATGTCTAGTTTTTTTGCAACTGCATAAGTTGACATTAATTGCTCTGGTGTACTTTGTTTTGCTGTACAACCAGTAAAAAGTGCGTATTTTAATTTTGACATAGTTACTCCTAGAAACTTACTGTTGATGATGATTTGATTAGTTTTTGAATCTCATCTAGGTTATTAGATTTTGGTATTGACCATGGTGGTACAATTTTACCTTTTCTGAACATTTTAAGTGCAACAGGGATGTGTTTAACGATAGCAGGTCCTTCGCTATAAAGAACTAAGCCACCCTCATCAAGAACACCGTGTTTTGCGATAGAGTGTTTAAAACCAACTGCATGACGAGTAGCTACATTTGAAGTTGCTACACCCTCTTTAAAAAGCATTTGGTGAAGTTTAGTTATCTTGTCTATAGGATTGACATCTTTAGGACAAGCCTCTGCACATTCAAAACATTTTACACAATCCCAGATGCCTTGTTCTGGTGAGTGAAGCTCCTTAAGTCTTTCATTGTGAGCTTGGTCTCGAACATCTGCTTCAAATCTATATGCCTTAGCAAATGCAGCAGGGCCCATGAAAGAATCGTTGATTTCAACAACTGGACATGCATAATGACAAGCACCACACTGAATACAAAGATCAGCGTCTAAAAGCTCTTCGGCTTCATCTGGTGTTACTATATGTTCATGTTCTGGATTTTCATCTACATCGGAGATAAGGAAAGGGTGTATGTTATCATGTTTCTCCCAAAAATCACCCTTATCTATAATCATGTCTTTTACAGCACGTTTGATACTTAGAGGCTCTATAACCAGGTCTGTACCAAAAGTTTCTATCATAGTTGTCATACTCTCTTTACAAGCGAGCGTACTTCTTCCGTTTACTTTGATGGCACAGGCTCCACATATACCATGACGACAAGAGCGACGGTATGAAAAACTACCATCGTGATCCCATTTAATTCTATTTAATATATCTAGTACAACTTCTTCAGATGTTACATCCATATTGTAATCTTCATAATATGGTAAGTAGTCATCATCTGCATTAAAACGAAATACTTTGAAGTTTACTTTTTGTGTTGTAATTCCACTATTGTTCATAAGTTCTCCTTAGTATGTTCTTGCTTTTAGTTCATGTTTGCCGAGAACGACATCCATGTAGTCAAGTGTGATTTCACCATCTTCATTCATATAACCCATAGTATGTTTGAGAAACTCTTCATCGTTACGTGTGTCAAAGTCTTCTCTGAAGTGAGCGCCACGACTTTCGTTACGAGCTATAGCACTCTCAACTATAAATGCTGAATAATCAAGCATATGACCAAATTCAAGAGCCTCTTGAAGTTCAGTGTTAAATACTTTTGATTTATCTTTTATGCGTATGTTTTTAAATCTAGTTCTAAGTTCTTTAACTTTTGCTATAGCAATTTCTAAAGTTTGTTTTGTTCTAAACGCACCTGCATTATCTGTCATAGTTGTTTGAAGTTCATCACGAAGATTAGGTATGGTCTCTGAACCATTGTTTGCAAGAATAGCATCAATCTCTTCAAGAGCAGTTTTAGCATCATCTTCAGTTGCTACACGTAACTTGATGTCATCAACTTCTTTTACCATAGTCTTACCAACATAACGACCAAAAAGTAAAGCTTCTAGAACCGAGTTTGCTCCAAGACGATTTGCTCCATGAACAGAGACGCATGAGCACTCTCCAGCTGCATAAAAACCTTCAACAAGTTCATCGTTATTTTTACGAACATTTCCAGCTATATTTACTGGGATACCACCCATAGAGTAGTGCGCAGTAGCAGAGATGAGTATAGGCTCTTTAATCATGTCTAAACCTAAAAAAGTAATAGCTAAATCACGAAGTTCAGGAAGTCTTTCCATGATTAAGTCTTTTCCTAAGTGTGTAACATCAATGTATACAGCATCTTTTCTTGGACCAACTCCACGACCTTCACGGATTTCATTTAAAATTGCACGGGCAACTACATCACGTGATGCTAACTCCATCGCATTTGGAGCATACTTCTCCATAAATCTTTCACCCTCAGAGTTAAAAAGGCGTCCACCTTCTCCACGAGCTGCTTCAGAGATAAGTACACCGTTTCCAGATAAACCAGATGGGTGAAACTGTACAAACTCCATATCTTCAAGTGGAAGACCATGGCGAGCTACGATGCTAAGACCATCCCCCGTATTTGCGTGAGCATTAGAGTTTATTTTGTAAGAGCGAGCATAACCACCTGTTGCAAACATAACACTTTTTGCATTAAAGATAGCAATCTTCATATCCCGAATATTAAAAGCGATAACTCCAGATACTTTTCCATCTTTGTAGATGATATCTGCCGCGTACCATTCATCCCAGAACTTAACACCAGCACGGTGAGCTTGTTCATAGATGGTTTGAAGGAGCGTTAAACCAGTTCTGTCTTTTGCATAACATGCACGAGGAGAACTTTGTCCGCCAAATGGACGTTGGGCAATTTTCCCGTCTGGTGTACGACTAAAAGCTGCACCCATTCTCTCTGCCCAACGGATAGTCTCAGGAGCATTTTTACACATAAATTCAACAGCATCTTGATCTGCTAAATAATCTGAACCTTTGACAGTATCAAATTCATGAAGTTCAATAGAATCTTCGTCACTAAATGCTGCGTTAATACCGCCTTGAGCTGCACCAGAATGGCTTCTTAGTGGGTGTAGCTTTGTGATAACAGCAACTTTTTTTCCTGCGTTTTGCAGTTCTCTTGCTGCGGCACAGCCAGCTAGACCAGCACCTACAACAATTGCATCGTAAGTATAAATGGGAATACTCATTAGCTTTCCTTATGTAAAAATTAGAAGTAATAGGTGCGATTCTAGCGTTATTTGTCTTGTGATTTGTTGAATTAATGGAATGTTTGTCTGAACTTAAGTAATGTTACAATTATGGACATTACCCAAGGTGGAGTAGTGTGTTAAATTTTCACACCTGTTATGTCTTTTTTCTGTGAAATTCTATTTCCATTCTTGTGTTTTGCATGTTCTAGCATCGACTTTGTTTCAAGTATAGCATTGCTTAAGCTTACATTGCTTGGTTTTATATAAAAACCTCCACTCACAGTGATTGTAACGGGAACCTTAGTAGCCGTTGTGAACTTTAACTCAGAGATGCTCTGACGCATTTGGTCTATCTCTTTAAATGCTTTTTCTTTACTTGCTCGTGATAAAACGATTGTAAATTCATTGTAATCACTTCTAGCAATAGTATCTGTAGCTTGTTCATACATTGATATTGTACTCGCTAGTTTCTTGAGTATAGCTTGTGTGAAATCTTGAGGAAAAGTTCGATTTGTTTTTGAGAAGTTATCTACTTCCAGTATAGCTATAGCTGTGAAATTACTCTCTTTTAAACTTTTTTTTTCAGCAAAGGAGTTAATGAGACCTTTGTTGTTGTTGACTCCTGTAACTGGGTCAATATTTGAGGTGCTTTGACTTTTAACTGGTCTTTTATTCATTCGTAAAAAGATAGAATCAGTTTCCATTGCGTATATGTTGTATTTCTCTGGGTCAGCACTTGGAGACTGTAAAAAAATGATGTCATTATAAATATTGCCAAGTTTTTTATAAAAAACATACGTAAATATAAGCATTAATATAAAAATACCTAAAGTTAAATTGAACATAAATTCTGTTTTTGATTTATCGTAACTTATGTTTGTAAAAATTATATTGGATATATGATTGTTTATAGTTCTATAGGAGTTTAGAAATACTTGTTTTGCATTTGATTCGGTATGTTTTTTAGATTTATAATATATAAAAGCATTTTTATTATAGGTATTTATAAGTCCTTTTAATGTGTTTAGTTGTGACTTGTATTCATCAGCTTTATTTAATATATAGGTCCCTACAATGTCATACTTAATTAAATCGTATAGTTTTTGTGTTTGATAAAGTAATTCTGTACTTTTCCCATTAAACTGGATAAGCGCTATCTCTACATCTTTTTTGTCAATTTTTTGTAAGCTAGATATAATCTCTTTTTGTTCATTGAGTATATCAACTTTTTTAAATGAGTTACTTTGCTCGATGGTGAACAAAACACCAATACCTGCAATAAGAGTTATAAAGGATAGGAAAAGCACAATATTGTTAAATATGCTTTTAATAGATGATTTCATAGTTTTTCCCTAATTAAATGTTATAATTTTGAGATTATAACATTAAAATACCGACTATAACAAATTTTTATTTAAGAGAATTGAATTTGAACGCAGAAAATTACTTTATTGAACAATTTAAAAGTATTCATATTGGTGACGATGGAGCCTTGATTGATGGCTTTGTTTACTCTAAAGATGCTTTTTTTGAAAATGTACATTTTAAGACCTCTTGGCTCTCTCATTATCAAATTGCTCGTAAGGCTATGTTAGTCAATATTTCAGATGCAGTAGCTATGAACGCAGAACCAAAATATGTGCTTATAAGTGTCGCAATGCCAAAAAACATAACTAAAAAAAATATGAAAGAACTTCATGATGGATTTGTTAGTGTCGCCAATGAATATGATGTGGAGATTATTGGTGGTGATACAATATCTAACACAAAGTTAGATATAACCATAACAGTTATATCTGTTAGTAAGAAACCATTACTTAGAAGAGGTATTAAAAATAAAGATTTAGTAGCTTATACAGGTAGTCTTGGTGAAAGTGCTAAAAGTTTACGTTATCTAATGAGGGGGGCTAAAATTCATCTAAATTCAAAATTTGTGAACATACATCTAAGAAAAAAATTTATACAAAAAAGTATAAATTATTTGAATGCAGGGATGGATATATCCGATGGTCTTTTTAGTGACTTATCGAAGTTAGCTGATATGAACAAAGTTGGCTTTAAATTTTATAATAAGATTGATAAAAAGATAGCATGTAGTGGCGAGGAGTATGAAATGTTAGTCGTGTTTGATAGACGTCATAGGAAAGCCATTGTCCGCTTGGCCAAAAGTACGAGAACAAAGTTAAATATTGTCGCGAGTGTACAACGCAAAAAATATACAAATAGATGCAAATCGCATCATTTTTAGGAAAAAATATGAAAAGATTTTATTCATTGAGTCACGCTAGTATAGACTTTCACTTTAAGCAAAGTGCGAGAGATTTTGTAGTTGAAGAGATTCCTCTTTATGAGTTTAGTGGTGAGGGTGAGCATTTAGTTTTGTTCGTACGTAAAAAGAATCTCTCAACATTAGAGTTAGTAAGTGCAATAGCCAAGTACTTAGGCATTAAAAACAAAGAGATAGGCTACGCTGGGTTAAAAGATAAGCATGCTATGACTAAGCAATACATCTCTTTACATAAAAAGTATGAAGCAGATTTAGAACAGTTCAGTCATGAAAATGTAAAAATACTCTCAAAAAACTACCATAATAATAAAATACGCATTGGGCATTTAGCAGGAAACCGTTTTTATATTAAAGTGAAAAAAGTGAATCCAACTTCTGCGTCGAAGATAGATGAAGCATTAAAAAGTATCAATGAAAATGGTATGCCAAACTTTTTTGGATACCAAAGATTTGGACGTGATGGAGACAACCATATAGATGGGGAGAAAATTGCCAAAGGTGAGAAAAAAGAGCGTAATCCTAAGATAAAAAAACTATTAATCAGTGCGTATCAAAGTTACCTTTTCAATCTTTGGCTTAGTAAAAGATTAGAGATAAATTCACTGGTAAATAAGTTTAAAAGTGATGAACTCGTGGATGTTTTAAATATGCCTAAGATAGAATTAGATAAACTGAAGTCTCAAAAGCATCCGTTTAAGCTTATAAGTGGTGATATTATGGAACATTACCCTTATGGTAGACTTTTTGACTTTGATGGAAGCGAACATGACTTGAGTCGATTTAATGAAAGAGATATTACAGTGACTGGCTTGTTGTGTGGCAAAAAAGCAAGAGTAGCCTCTAGCTATGCATGGGAGATAGAAAAAAATTTTGATGATGAGATAAATGCAGATGGAACAAGGCGCTATGCTTGGATATACCCCAAAGATGTAGAGGGAAGGTTTAATCCCATAGAAGCACAGTATGAGTTTAACTTTACGCTACCAAAAGGTTCTTATGCAACAGTTCTTTTAGAAGAAATTGCTAAGAGAAAAATCAACTGAATATCTTGAGATTAGTTAGTAGATTCTGAATCAAGTTCAGAATGACGGAGTGTTCTTGAGTGACGGAGCGTTCTTATTCGTCATTCCGGGCTTGACCCGGAATCTAGTTTTTAATCAACCAAAGATTTCAATAAAAAAAGGAAAACAAAGTACACAATGAATAGACATATTACATCAGCGATATCACAAACATTTGGAAAATTTGCAAATAAAGAATTTTCTAAAGGATTTCAAACACTAATAAATAAAACATATGTAGGACTTATGGGTTTAGATATGAGTGAATTTAATGATCCATCATCATATCCATCTTTAAATGCTTTGTTCACAAGAAAGCTTAACCACAAACGAGAATTTTCTCTTGATTCTCAAGATTTTATATCTCCTTGCGATGCTTGGATATCAGAGTGTGGTGATATAGATAAGGACTATGCACTCCAAATAAAAGGTATGCGGTATAAATGCGATGACTTTATTGGAGATGATTTTACTCAAGAAGAAAAAAACTTAGTCCATAATGGAAAGTTTATCAACCTTTACCTATCGCCAAAAGATTATCATCGTTTTCATATGCCACTTGACACAAAGATTTTAAAAGTTGTGCATATTCCAGGTAAATTTTACCCTGTTAATATTCCATCATTGAAAAAACGCATTAATCTTTTTATAGAAAATGAACGTGTTGTTATACAGTGCCAAAATAGCAGTGGAAAAAACTTTTATATGATACTAGTAAGTGCTCTTAATGTAGGTGTAATGCAAGTTAATTTTGAGCCACGGATAAAAACGAACGCGAACGCAATGAACAGTAGTGTCTATAAATATGAAGATATGAAGCTAGAAAAAGGTGATGATTTTGGTTGCTTTGAGATGGGCTCTACTATTATCGTGTTAGTCGAAAAAGATATGCTAGATTTAGAAATTAAAATGGACGATAATGTTAAATTCGGACAAACAATAGCTAAGGCTAGATAAACATTATGTACACAACACAAGAACAAAAGGATATATATGTTGAGAAACTATTTTCCGATTTGGTTTTGTTTGAGTGGGATGTACTTCATGTTTCGTCCAATACAGATAGAATAGAGGTAATGGAAATCATCGCAGAAGATTTAGTTCATCATACTCTCAAAGAAGAACTTAATTTTTTATTTGTAAATGATGTAGAAAAACTTAATTTTACAAATATTAAAAATCATATCTTTAAGCAAATCATAAACGAATGGCTTACCTTTTGTGATGATGTGTTGATGTACCCTAAAGATGATGCTATAGCTGTTGTTAAAGAGGGTGATAGAGTCAAGTTTGTATACGATATTGTGAATAATTATTTTGACAAATATCAACGTTTTATTTATAGTGAAATAATTGATACTTTTTTTGCTTTATTTATACAGACACCAATTACAAAAAATAGACAAATATTAATAGAAAGAGTCTTGCAAAGTAAACTAAATAGTTCTAAAGATTCTCAGAAAATGCATAAATTCACACAAGTATTTAGCAGAGTGAAGATTGCTCAAGATAAAAAAAATCATGATATGAATCTTTTAAATATTAAAGTAAAAGAACTTATGGGTAATCTTTCAGTTGACGAAAATATAGAATTTGATGAAGATAATGAAGTGCTTTTGGATATAGAAGATTGTGAATATGATATTGCTGAACTTGAAGAGACCGGTATCTACGAGTTTGATGATCTTTTAGCGGGACTAAGAGATGATATGATATCTTCAATGATAAAAGAGATAGGGCAGGCTAAAAATAGCCCTATACGTTAAATCTAAAGTGCATAATATCACCATCTTGAACTATATATTCTTTGCCTTCTAGGCGCATTTTTCCAGCTTCTTTTGCCTTCGATTCGCCACCAAACTCTACAAAATCCTCGTAAGCTATCACTTCAGCACGAATAAAACCTTTTTCAAAGTCATTATGTATAACTGCGGCAGCTTTTGGTGCAGTAGTATTTTTGCGAATAGTCCATGCTCGAACCTCTTTAACACCCGCCGTAAAGTAAGACATTAGTCCAAGTTTATCGAAGCCTTTATGGATGATTTGATCTAGTCCACTCTCTTCAATACCTAATTCTGCTAAGAAATCTTCTGCCTCATCATCTTCAAGTCCAATTAACTCCTCTTCCACCTTTGCACATAAAGTTATTATTTCACAGTTATTGTCTTTTGCATGTTGTGTTAGTTTTTGAACAAACTCATTATCAGATGCATCACCACCTTCATCTTCAAAGCTTTCTTCATCGATGTTGGCACCATACATAATCTCTTTGTTAGTTAAAAATCTAACCTCTTGATTGAGTTGAATATATTCATCCGAATCAGCTTTCTCAAAATTTCTAGCCATGTTACCATCTGCTAAAAACTCTATCAATTCTTCTGCTATCTCAAGTATTGCTTTAGCAGACTTATCTGCTTTGGCTTGTTTTTTTAGTCTGTCAATTCTATTTTGAAGAACTTCAATATCTGCGAGGATAAGTTCTGTTTCGATGATTTCTACATCACGAAGAGGGTCTATGCTTCCCTCTGTGTGAACAATGTTGTCATCTTCAAAGCATCTCACTATATGAAGAATAACTTCTGTTTCACGAATGTTTGATAAAAACTTATTACCAAGACCCTCACCTTTTGAAGCTCCTTTTACAAGTCCCGCGATATCAACAAAATCTAAAGTAGAATACTGAATTTTTTCAGGATTAACAATTTTTGCAAGCTCTGATAGTCTCTTGTCTGGAACGGGTACTATCGCTTTATTTGGCTCTATAGTACAAAATGGATAGTTAGCTGCTTCTGCATTTTGTGCTTTAGTAAGCGCATTAAAAGTTGTTGATTTTCCTACATTTGGTAGTCCCACTAGACCGATTGCTAAACCCATGATAAACCTTTTTATAACTCATTAAAATATGGCGTAATACTAACTAAAGTTTACTTACATATTCATTTTTTCTTGTGGCTTCGCTAAATAAAAGCCTTGAGATCTATCTATTTTAAGCTCTATAACTTTTTTATGAATGCTTTCATTATGAACATATTCAGCAATTGTTAAAATATTTAATTTATTAGCAAAACTCACTATTGTTTCTATAACTATTTGAGCATTTACATCAGTATCAATATTTTTAATGAGAGATCCATCAATTTTTATGAAATCAATATTTAATTTAAATAAGTGTTCAAAGTTAGAATACCCAGAACCAAAATCATCTATAGCTATTTTGCAACCAAGAAGTTTCATCTCATCTATAAACTTTGAAACCTCTTCATAGTTTTCTATTCCTTCAGACTCTAATATTTCAAATATTATTCTTGTAGCAACATTATGCTCTTTTATAGTCATCTTTATATAGTCAAGCATATTTTCATCAAGCATATCTTCCACTGATATATTGACTGAAAAACTACAATCTAAAGTCTCAAAATATTGACAGCTTTTCTTAATCATAAGCTTTGTTAAATCGCTATAAAGTCTTACTCTTTTAGATATATCTAAAAAATACAATGGGCTTATTACGTTGTTTTCATCATCAATTAATCGTATCAAACATTCAGCACTAGCAATTCTACCTGTTGTATTATCATAAATAGGTTGAAAGTAAGGGACTATATTGTCTTTACTCATAGCTTTTTTCAGTTTATGAATCCATTCTCTATTGTTTTTATATTGCTCTTCTATATTTAAATTGTTGTCATATAATAGAAAAGATTTTTTTTGCTTTTTAGCTAACTTAAGAGCAATATCTGCTTTTTCCAAAAGAGCGCCATCTACATCATATGCTCCACCTATTGTTACCCCAATAGATATCTTATTTTCTTCATATGAAAAAAGCATCTCCTCTATGTAGGATATTAGATTATTGGCAATTTCTAAAAAATCTTTTAAAGAGGGTTTTTTAATAAATAGTATAGCGAATTCATCACCGGATAAACGTCCCAATATGACATCGTCTTTATGTGAACATATATTATTTATATTTTTGGAAAGTTCAATTAAAATTTTATCGCCTGCAACATGTCCAAAAAAATCATTTATTTCCTTAAAATCATCGATATTTACAATTAACAATGAGCCATTTTCAACTTGCGTAACGTTTTCTATTAAGCTAAGTCTATTTGGAAGTTTTGTTAAATCATCTGTAAATAATTGTATACGAAGCTCTTGAGTTTTGTTATGAACTTGTTCTTCTAAAAATATATTTATATTTTCTTGCTTTTTTGCATATTGAGATATTTTATCTTGCATATTACTAAGTGCGTTAGATATTAAACCAATTTCATTTTTTTGTTCTATAAATGGAAAATCAATTTTCATATTAGGAGAATAACTTTTTAATGATTTAGAGATTTTTCGTAGTGGTGATAAAAGTTTTTTTATATATAAAACAAGTAATACAAAAACAATTATTAAAAAAATTAACAAACCAATAGTTATTTTTGTATACTTATCTGTAAGCTCAACATATGTTTTGTTTGAGTAAATAATGGTTAATACTGCCAGTTTTTTACTTGAATTTGGCTCATGAATTATTTTATTGATCTTAAAAAAAGTTTGTTTATTGTTGGTGAATTCCTCGGATTTTGCACTCACTATTATATTATTTTCTTTTTTTATTTCAACTGACAATATATTTGGATTTTCTATGAGCTGCTTTGTTATTTGTTTTACTTTGTAATCCATATCGAGATAAATATTTAATGCGATAAGTGGCTCTATGGTTCTTGCAATTATATTGGCTTTTTCTATTTCAATATTATAAAATGCTTCTTTATTTATTTTTTCAAGTACTATAAAAATAGTCAAAATGATGAATATAGATATTATTGTAAAAGATAATACTATTTTGGTTGAAAGTGAATTTATACGTTTCAATATATCTCTTTTGTAGTAAAATACTGAGTATACATTTGAACTAAACTTGTATCATCAAAATTGAGTGAAGATTCACCTTCGACTGTGTGTGTATCTACAAAATGAACCATTTGCAATAGAGAATCAGGAAAATCTATTTTTCTTGTGTATAAATTCTCTTTATTAAGATAGAGAACGGTTGACTTTTCTATTACGAGTGAAAACAAAAGACCTTTTTTTAGGTTGTTAATATCGTAAGAAAATGTTATTATATTTTTAATCGAGGCAATGTGAATGACTTTTTGAATAGAGATGTCAGTATTGAGGACATAGATAGCTGTCGTGTCTATATTTTTTGATAATTCTGAAAATGGAACCAAGTTTATTTTAATCTCATATTTATTGATGTGTCCATTGTATTTTGTATTTATAAGGTGCATTATTTTAAGAGCAACATCATAATCAGTTTGTTCATACACAATTGTATAAATTATTTTTCCGTTAATGAGTTTATTTTTAATGTTTTTATCAAGAAGCATTATTTTTGGAAAAATTGATGCTTGTGCTTTTAGCAGTAAATCATTATAATTGTAACCAAAAGCTAGATTGACAAAAATTATAGATAAAAGAATTAATTTTTTCATTAAAACTCCTTTACAACGGTTATTAGGAAGTTTCTTGACTCTTGCAAGTAGTCTTCATAATAGGTATCTGGTGGGGATGGAAACTTTACGGTTTCGTTTGTCACATTTTTGGCACTTAATGTTAGTTTGTAATCATACTTTGTGTTGTCATACTGTAGAGCCAAATCTAAAGTAGTATATGCTTTTACTTTTTCTCTTGAGTCTTCGGAAACTCTATCTTTTGAACCTGTATATTTTATAATACTACTTAAAGCTAGCTCACTTGTAAAATTAAAAATATAATAAGCTTTGGCTAAGCTATTTGCAACATTTGGAAGTGAATTATACTTAGTACCATTTATAAAAGTATTACCATTAACATATGTATAGTTTACGTAGAGTTGATCCATTAAAGTTAAATTACTTTTATATTCTAACTCTATGCCGTGTATATTGGTATCTACAACGTTTTGGTACATTGGACTTGTAGATGAATTATATATTTGATCTTTATTGATAAGATAGAATATATTTGCTTGTGTGTAGGTGTCTGAAGAAAGTTTTTTGATATAGGCGAATTCAAAAGCATCTACTCTCTCTGCATTTAAGTCTATATTACCAACTCTAGCTTGATTGTTTTTTGTAAACATCTCTTGCCACGATGGGTTCCTGTGTGAACGACTGTATATGGCTTTAAATATATTGTCTAAACTTGGTTGATAAACTATAGATATCCTAGGGTTTAGGTTCGTATTATTTAAAGAGGTACTTTCATAGTTTATACCATATAAAAAACTTAAAGAAGCATCGTAGGTAAATTCATCCTGTAGAGATATGATAGTAGTATTTCTTTTTGCATCTACATCAAAAAATGGCAATGTTTCAGTATAGTCAACTAATCCGACATTTCCATTTGTTCGGTTTGATAGTTTAGATACCATATCTGTAGTCTCTTCATTTAAAAATCTGTATCCAAATGTAATGGTGTGTTTTGAGAGGGCGGTGTACTTTATGAAAGACGACTGATATAGTGAGACCTGAGAAGCAAAATGTTCGCTATATACACCATCATTAAATATAGCAGTAGCGCTTAATGCTAAGCCATCTGGTCCAAGTTTTGATTTGGAGTCAAAGGCATCATACTTAACTCCTGCTTTTATGTCAATTTCATAATTATTAATTGTTGTATTGTATCCAAGTTCAAGGTAGTAGTTGGGTGATTTTAGCCTATCATCCTTTAGAGGAAGAGCGAGGTTTATACCATATGCACTTCCTTGTGTATGCTGATGTATTCGCCCTTTTAGTGAAAAATCTTTATATTTCATATTTAAACCAAGTGAATATTCTTTCAGCCAAACTGGTGCATAGCCTGTTTGAGAAAACTGTTTATTGTACTCACCAAAAACACCCTGAGATAGTCCATCCGGTCCAGCATAAAGAGATTTATCATCTTGCTGATAATAAAAATCTGTATTGATGCTAAGGCTATCCATGTTGAAATTTGTAACGAACCCACCCATTATATAGTCATAAGAGCCATATTTAAAAATTAATTTATCATTATTATTCAAGTCTTTAAAGTTTTCTGCATATGTTACAACGTGAATAGAACCTGCATATGCATTAAATCCATCAGTTTTACTTCCTGGACCTCTTACTACTTCTATTCTCTTTATCATCTCTATGGGAAAAGATAAATATTCTGAATAAGAATCAAAAAATACATTGTTTACTAGCACATCGTCTATAAAAAGTTTAGATTGTCCATAAGCTTGTGGGTTAGATCCTCTAAAAATGGGAGTTTGATTGTTGAAATTGTCTGTAGCCATATCAACACCAGGAACAAGAGTGAGAGCTTCTTTAAGATTTGAAATTCCAAGCTTTTCTAGTTCTTTTCCCTTAAATGTTGAAATTATATATGGTTGATAATTTTCATTTTCTTTTGTGAGTGTAGCCACTTCGTTAAAATGCAGCATATCTTCTTCTATGGAATCAATTAAATCACTTGTTTGCGCATACAAAGTGCTTAGTCCGATAAAAATATTTAGCGTAAAAAAGATTTTAATTGCTTGCTGGTTAAGTAATTTATAGATAATAGTTCTCCTCTATCTTAGTTATACTTAGGTAATCTAAGGTTATATGTATGAATTTTTCACTTCTTCTATACTATGAGATGAATAGCTTTGCAACTTTAAATAAGATAGACTTATTATAACTACTTGCAGGATGATATGAAAAATAATATAAAAATTGTGATGTTAGAATAAGTGTAGTGTGTAGAAATTAAACATAATATCGTTAAAATTTAATTTTAACGATATTAAATTATATTTTAAGTCTATTTGTTTAAAGTTCATTCCTTATGATTTTTACAGCATCTACCATGTTTTTTAAACTAAATTTTACCTCACTCCACTTACGAGTCTTAAGTCCGCAATCAGGGTTGATCCATAATTGATCTTTGGGAAGTACATCTAAAAGTAATTTTATTTGTGCAACTATTTCTTCTACAGAAGGAATTCTTGGTGAATGAATATCGTATACTCCTGGACCTACCTCTTGTTTGTATCCTATTTTTGCGAATATTTTAAGAAGTTTATTTCCACTTCTTGCAGTCTCTATGCTTATTACGTCCGCATCCATATCTTCAATCGTGCTAATAATATCATTAAAGTCACTATAGCACATATGAGTGTGAATTTGTGTCTCTGTATAGGCCGAACTTACTGCAAGTTTAAAGTTTTCTATTGACCACGTTTCATATTCTTTGATTTTGGAAGCTCTAAGTGGATACCCTTCTTTGAATGCAGCTTCATCAACCTGTATCATTTTAATGCCAGCATTTTGAAGGTCATTTACTTCATCTGATATAGCTATAGCTATCTGCTTCGAAACTTCTGCTTTGTGTATATCCTCGCGTACAAAAGACCAGTTAAGTATAGTTACAGGTCCAGTGAGCATACCTTTCATAATTCTGTTTGTTTTTGATTGTGCATATGTTATCCAATCTAGTGTCATAGGCTTTGGACGACTAATATCTCCATAGATAAATGGCGGTTTTACACAACGGCTACCATAGCTTTGAACCCATCCATTTTGACTAAAGCCAAATCCACTGAGTTGTTCGGCAAAATACTCTACCATATCGTTGCGCTCAGGTTCTCCATGCACTAGTACATCTATCCCACAATCTTCTTGGAACTTTATACAATCATCTATGTAATTACGCATCTCATGTTCATATTGATTATATGTTATTTCAAGATTTTTAAACTCTTTTCTTGCTTTTCTTACCTCGGGCGTTTGAGGGAAGGATCCAATAGTAGTTGTTGCTAGATTTGGGTAATGTAAATTCTTTTTTTGAATTTTGATTCTTTCTTCGTAGCTCCCTGTTCGGGATAATTTTGTGATGTTTTTTATTCTTGTTTGAATATCTTTGTTGTGAATGAGTGCAGAATATTTTTTATTCTTGCAAGTCTCCTTGTTTTGTTTAAAAATATTTTCCTCCTCTTGAGTTAATGAGTGTATACCAGTAAAAAATATTTTACTTATTAAAGATATTTCATCTAATTTCTCAACACCGTAAGAAAGCCAGTTTTTAATTTCTTTATCCATTTTTTCTTCATACTTTAGACTATAGGGAGTATGAAGTAGTGAGCAGGAAGAGGATATTAAAATATTTTTTTTGTTGAGTGTTTTTGATATGTAATTTAATAACTCGAGTGTGCTTTGAATATCATTTTTCCATATATTTCTCCCATCTACTACACCAGCTATGAGAACCTTATTGCTTTTGTTGATAATATTTAAAGATTCCAAATTTTCTTTTCCGTAAACAAAATCTAATCCTATCGCCCATATTGGAGTGTTTACAAGAATCTTTGTAGCCTCTTTTGAATGTTCAAAATAACTTATGATTGATATTTTTATATTTTTTGATATAGATGCTAAGGTATCGTATGTTGGTTTGATTAAGCTTAATATCTTTGGGGTTAAGTCTTGTACAAAAATTGGTTCATCAATCTGAAGAATAATCTCACCATCTAGTGTTGATAATTCATTGAGAAGATCTTTGTATACTGGGATTATCTTGCTATAAAGCTCAAAAGAATCTCCTCCGTCAGCTCTTTTAGATAACCCTAGAAAAGTAATAGGCCCTATTATATTTATTTTTGTTTGTAAGCCAAGCTCTTTAGCTTCTTTGTATTCGTCTATAATTTTTTTAGCATTAAGTTTATAGGTATCTTCTAATGATAATTCTGGAGAAATATAATGGTAGTTCGTGTTGAACCATTTTGTCATCTCCATAGCTGTGGATTCTCTATTTCCTCTAGCCATTGCAAAATAAAGTTCTTCATCACTGAGATGTTGAAATCTTAGAGGTATAGCATTTAAAAGTATAGACATATCGAGCATATTGTCATATAATGAAAAATCATTTGAACTTATTATGTCAATTCCTGAATTTACTTGATAAGACCAGTGTCTTCTTTTTAACTCACTTGCAACTTTGTTTAATTCTTTAAAGTCAGATTTACCTGACCAAAAACTTTCTTGAGCAAATTTAAGCTCTCTTTTTTCTCCCACTCTCGGGAAACCAATTACATAATTTTTTAACATGATAATATCCTTGTTGTCTTTGTAGACTTGTTTTATTTTAATAAAGTTTTTTTAGTTAGAAGGATATTGAAAGAGGAGGATGTACACCAGAGCGACGAAATGCAAAACAGACTGTATAGTAAGCACATCTTGGTATGAAAATATTTAATAAAACTGCTATTTTAGATTTGATTGTTAAAAAAAGATGGCAGTGGCATGGCTTTGTATTATTTGATGCTATCTGGTGAATAAGAAAATAATCAAAAATCATAGCTATGCCCTAGTTTTTATTTAATGTTCTGTAGAAAACTAGTCATAAAACGAACACCAGCCCCAGTTCCACCGTATGTATTACAATCCCAAGGTGTTTCAGTATATGCTGAACCTGCAATGTCAAAGTGTAGCCATTTGTCTTTGTTCTCTTCATGTATAAAGCTATCTAAAAACATTCCAGCAGTTATAGCACCACCATAAGGTTTTGAAGCAGTGTTGCAGATATCTGCGATTTCACTTTTTATAAGTTTTTTGAGATGACGGTTAAATGGTAAGTGGCCGATGAGCTCACCAGAGTTGCTAGCAGCTTTCATCATAAATTCATGCTTAAGTTTTGTCGAGTGTCCCATTAGTCCAGTAGTGTACTGACCAAGCGCTACCATACAGGCACCAGTAAGTGTTGCAAAGTCAAAGATGAAGTCTGCATCTACTTTATCTTGCGCATAGTCAAGTACATCTGCAAGGACTAAGCGACCTTCAGCATCGGTATTGCGTATCTCTATCGTTTTTTTACTTCTACTCACTAACACATCATCAGGTTTGTACGCATTGCCACCTATCATGTTTTCAACTGCACCTATAAAAGCATGAACTTCTATGTCCAGTTTTAACTCACTTATCGCTTTCATGATGCCAAGAACTGCACATCCACCAGCTTTATCCATCTTCATAGTTACCATAGAAGTTGCAGGCTTTAAGCTAAGACCACCACTGTCATAAGTTAAGCCTTTCCCTATCAAAGAGATAATTTTTTTAGGGTTAGCAGATTTATATGTGAGATGGATGAGTTTGCTATCGTGAATAGATGCACGTCCAACTGCAAGCATAGCTCCCATATTTTCATCTTTTAATCTATCTTCGCCTAATATGTCACATTCTAAATTATACTCATCAGCAAGTTTTTCTGCCAAAATAGCAAAAGAGGGAGGGTTGAGCTCTTGTGGTGCTGTGTTTACAATGTCACGTGTAAAACAAGTTGCTTTAGCAATGATGAGTGCACTCTCAAGAAGAGTCTTAGCATCGTTAAAGTCCTTAGTATCATAAGCTATTAGGAGCTCTCTAAAGGTTCTTTCCTTGGGCTCTGACTTATATTGGTTATATTCATAGCCACCAAGAACAAAGCCTTCTACAATACCTTTGATAGTTTTAGAAGATGCAAGAGATATCTTAGCATCATTATAATTAGAGTTTTTGAGTACTTTTACTGCGCTTGCACTTGCACTTCTAAGCGAATCATTATCATGTGCATCAACACCACATACTAGAAAGCTTGATTCATGTAAAAAAAGAGTAGTGTCTTGTTCTGCTTTGAAACCAGCCTTTTTGAGTGTTGATGCTAAGCTATGAGATTCTAATTCTTCTTTTGTTACAAATGCAACTTTTACATCGCTATTTATGTCATCTATATTTTTGTTAATTATATGAATATTCATTTGTTTTCCATTGTTATTTATTTAGTCGAAATGTAGTATATTTTTTGCTTGTATCATATCTTTATCACCACGGCCTGAAAGATTTACAATGATAAGCTTATCTTTAATGTTTGGTAACTTTTTAAGATAGGCTACTGCATGAGAAGACTCAAAAGCAGGGATAATCCCCTCTTTTTGAGATAACCACACAAAAGCATCGAGTGCTTCTTCGTCTGTTATATTGTCATAGCTTACAGAGTTGTTATCCTTATGAAAGGCGTGTTCTGGACCTATCCCTGGGTAGTCAAGTCCTGCACTGATAGAGTGCGCTTCGAGTATCTGGCCATCTTCATCTTGAAGTAAGTATGACATTTGACCATGAAGCACTCCTGGGCGACCTTTGTTAAGAGAACAACCATGTTTATCTGTGTCTATGCCAAGTCCTCCAGCTTCTATACCGATACATTCTACCTCTTCATCTTCTAAAAAGTGCTGAAACATACCAATAGCATTACTTCCACCACCAATACACGCTATCACATGGTCTGGTAAACGATTTTCTTTTTCAAGTATCTGTGCTCGAGCCTCATAACCTATAATAGCTTGAAAATCTCTTACCATCATAGGGTATGGATGTGGGCCTGCAACTGTACCAATGATGTAAAAAGTATCACGTGCATGTGTCACCCAGTGTCTTATCGCATCATTCATAGCATCTTTAAGTGTTCGACTCCCACTCTCAACTGAGTTTACTTTTGCACCAAGAAGTTTCATACGAAATACATTTAACTCTTGACGCTCTACATCTTTAGCACCCATAAATATTTCACATTCAAGGTCGAGTAGGGCGCAGATGGTTGCGGTTGCAACACCATGCTGACCAGCGCCTGTTTCTGCTATGATTTTTTTATAACCTAAGCGTTTTGCCATGAGTCCTTGTGCTATAACATTGTTTACTTTGTGTGCGCCAGTATGGTTTAAGTCCTCTCGCTTAAAATATACTTTCGCCCCTAGCTCATTAGAGATGTTTTGCGCAAAGTAGAGAGGGGAAGGGCGACCAACATAGTCTTTCAAATAGTAGTGAACTTCTTTCCAAAATGTTTTATCGTGGCGGATAGACTTGTACTCTTTTTCTAGGTTTAAAAGCGCAGGCATCAAGGTTTCAGGTACATACCTTCCACCATGAATATCAAAGTGACCATTTTCATCTGGATCATATTTCGAAGCTGAGGGTATATACATTAGTCCATCTCTATTAAAGTGTAAACATCAGTCTTAGTTTCTAGTTTTTTAATTCCATCTAAAAATGAAAGACCTAAGATGAAACATGCTTCAACGCACTCTCCACCAGCTTGTTTGACGAGGTTTGCTGCTGCATTTGCAGTCCCACCTGTTGCTATGAGATCATCTATAAGTAAGACTCTTGGGTTTTCTACACTGCTAAAAGCATCTATATGAACCTCTACCTCGTCTACGCCATATTCTAAGGCATACTTCTCGCTTATAGTTGTATAGGGAAGTTTCCCTTTTTTTCGAACAGGCACAAAACCACAGCCTAGCATTTGAGCAAGTGCTGCACCAAATATAAAACCACGAGCATCAATACCTGCAATAAAATCTAAGTTATACTCTTTATATCTTTGGTATAAGTGGTTCATCAAAACACCGTAAGCTTCTTTGTCACTTAGCAGTGTTGTTATATCTTTAAAAACTATACCCTCTTTTGGAAAATCGGGTATATCTCTTATTGCTGATTCAATTATTTTTCTTTCTGTATTGCTGAGTGTCATCTTCTTCCTTTATTTATAATAGTGCGTCTATTCTGTTTTCTAAGGCTTTGATTTTGCCATTTAGTCTATCTGTTTCTTGCCTATGTTTAGAGTTTCTTGATTTGAGAACTTTAAGTTCATTTCGTAGTTTTGTTAACTCTTCAGAGAGTATGTCCACGTTTCCAAGAGCACGTTGGAGTTGAATTTGGTATTTGCGTATGAGTATCTCAGCTTCTCTGAGTGTAAGTTTCATTAACTCATTACTTCTTTGTTCTTTATTTGTTATGCTTTTAAAGTAAAACATCTTTACAAATAGAAAAACTGCAAGAATTGAGAGTAAGGTTAAAAGTGACCATTCCCAAAACATTTTAACCCTTTTCTTGTAATTCTATTTTTTTAACTCTATTGGTATGCCTACCGCCATCA
>JALSLR010000108.1 GCA_026988245.1 Sulfurimonas sp. | reverse complement strand
CGTAATTCAACCGTTGTAACTGAAAAAGTCGCACCCATCAGGTGAAAGTTTTAGGTGTGACTTTTTCGCTTTAAAGTACCTAATTATAGAGCAAGTTGGCTTGTTGTATAATTTGGTATGGAATTATTGGGGAATTAAGATTAGTGATTTTAAAATCAAATCTTGATAATATATACCAAATGGTGTATAATGATAATAAAGGATCTATTATGAGTAAGGTACAAACTAGTCTAAGACTTGATTCTGACAAACTGTATGAAGCAAAAGAGATACTTAAAAATTTAGGTTTAAATTTTACAGATGCTGTCAATATATTTACAAATATGGTTGTAGCTACAAAAGGCTTACCTTTTGATGTAAAAATTCCAACTAAAGAGTTTAAAAAATCGATAGATGAGTTAGAAAATAAAACTGGTAAAAAGTTTGATTCGGTTGATGAGTTATTTGATGACTTGGATACTTAGTGTATTCAATTTTTAGAACAACTAACTTTAAGAAGCAATATAAAAAGTTATCAATCAAAGATAAATTATTTACAAAAGATATAATTATAACACTTGCTAAAGGCGAAGAGTTAAACCAAAAATACAAAGACCATAAATTAACAGGAAACTTTAAAGACTTACGAGAATGTCATATAAAGCCAGACTTGCTCTTAATATATAAAATAGATGATGGTATCTTAGAATTAGCCTTAGTTCAGATAGGTAATCATAATTCACTTTTTAAATAGAGATAACTTTAAAAAAACTAGGGCTTATATATATGAAGTCTATATCCACTCCCAGAAACATTATCTATAGCCCCATCTGGAACTTTTTTGCGAAGACCTCGAACAAGTGAACGGATGGCGTCTTGGCTCATGCCCTCATATGCCCAAATGGCATCTTCAATCTCTTCATATTTTACAACCCTAGTATGATGATGTGCAAGTAGGTCTAAAAATAATGTTTCATTCTTAGTTAGCTTGACCTCCTTAGCATCATTGATGATAACTTTTTCATAAGCATTATAAAAACAAGTTTCGCTGAGTGCTAAGTTAAATTTACTTTTATCTTCTATGAGCTCTATTGACTTTTCTAGTGCAGTAATAAGTTTGTCTTTAGTGATCGGTTTTATGATGTACTTTACAAGTTGCAATTCCACCGCTTGCATAAGATACTTCGTGTCAGAATAGGCAGTTGCAACTATGATTTGAACATCTTTGTCATGTGCACGAATGTAACTTGCCATATCAAGGCCATTAAGCTTTGGCATAGATATATCTGTGATGATGATGTCAGGTCTATATTCTTTCCATATACTAATCGCCTCTTTACCATTTGGTGCTTGGAGAACTTGTTTACAAACACGCTCAAGATATTCAACTGCATTTTTTCGAACTGCATCATCATCTTCAACATATAGTATAGTAAAGTTACTGAGTAAATCTTTCATTTTTTACCTTTAGAGGTGCACTTTAATAAGTACTTTTAAGAAATTATAGCACTTAATGAGTAAGTAATCTTTAATAAGACTAAGAGTATAATCAATTCAAATAGATGGGTATTAAAAATACAAAATTTGAGGAAAAAATTATAGAAATGAACACATATAAAGTAGACTTTCTTCATTCAATAAAATTTAAGATACTTTTTTGGTTTATTACTATATCAGTTTTGCCCATTGTCTTTTTTTCTTATTCTAACTATGCTCAAAACTCTCAAACCATAAAACAAACAGCGTTAAATGAGATAATGGAATCTTCAAACTTAAATGCTAAGTTTATAGATACTTGGTTCTCTTATCGTAAAACAGATATCACTACATGGTCGCAAAATTTACAAAATGTTGCTTTTTTAGAAGAGTTAGAAAACTTATTTGAAACATCAAAACTACCACCTCAAAAACTCATCAATACAAGTACATATACGACTTTAGTAGCAAAAAAGCAAAAAGATTTAGTTTTGTTATCTTTACATTATGATTATGTATATGATTTGTTTCTTATAGACTTAAAAGGGAATATACTTTATAGTGTAAAGAAAGAAAGTGACTTAGGAACATCCTTAATTGATGGAAAGTATAAAGATACAAAATTTGCAAGTACTGTGAGAAAAACTTTAAAAAATAATGAGATTTACTTTTCAGATATGGAGAGATACGCTCCATCTTCAAATGTTTTGGCCGGGTTTATTACTGCTCCTCTTATAAATGACAAAGGAAAAACAGTAGGTGTTTTTGCAATACAGCTTCAATTAGATAAACTTTTTAGTCTTTTAGACGCAAACCATAATACGAAGTCTTATTTATATTACCTTGTAGGTAAAGATGGAATGCTTCGTTCAAAAATTCATTCAAAGCAAGAAGTTTTAAATAAAAATGTAGTAATAGACACAAAACAGTTTCGTCTTTGGAAAGACAGGCATGTTAAAGAAACTAACAAAAGCACAGAAAAAGAGATAATGATAAGCTATGTTGATTTTGATGGGCATAATGTTATAGGTACACATAAAAATATAAATTTTTTGGGAGTGAACTGGGGACTTATAAGTGAGGCCAATACAGACTTTCTTTTGCAAGCTCAAAAGCAGTATGCGAAAAATGTTCTCTTGTTGCTTATCTTTGTAATTTTAATCATCATTGTAGTGGCATTTATCATATCACATCAAATTACCAAGCCTATTATAAAGTTAATGGATGCGACAAATGATTATTCGATGGGTTATAGAGATGTGAAAGTAAAGCACGAGGGAAAATCAGAAGTTGGTCAACTTGGTCGTGCTTTTAATCAGATGATGAAAGCACTCTATGAAAATGAAAATCAGCTTATAAAAACGACACAACAAGCCCAAGCAGCTGCACAAAGTAAGTCAGAGTTTTTAGCAAGTATGTCACATGAGATACGTACACCGATGAACGGAGTGATAGGAATGCTTGGGCTCCTCCTCAATACTAAACTAGACGATAAGCAAAGACATCATGCTCACCTTGCTCAAAGTAGTGCAAATGCCTTACTCGCGCTTATCAATGATATATTGGATTTTTCAAAAGTGGAAGCTGGGAAGTTGGAACTCGATGCTCATGAGTATATGTTGCGTGATGAACTTGGTGATTTTGCAGAGGCTATAGCTTTTAAGGCACAAGATAAAGGGGTGGAGCTTATCTTGGATGCTTCAGAAATCGAGTATGATAAAATCATAGCAGATAAAGGGAGAATTCGCCAAATCCTTACCAACATTGTGGGCAACTCTGTAAAGTTTACAAAAGAGGGTTTTATCCTCATAAAAGCAAATTTGAAAACTATAAATCCTACACAAGCTCGTTTAATAATCACTATAAAAGATACGGGGATTGGGATACCAAAAGGGAAGATAGATACTCTTTTTGATTCCTTTACGCAGGTTGATGCCTCAACAACAAGAAAATACGGCGGCACAGGACTTGGCCTTGCGATTGTAAAAAAATTATGTAACCTCATGGATGGAGATATTGCTGTTAGTAGTGAGTTTGGTAAAGGAAGTACATTTGTTATAGATGTTGCAGTTGGACTACACCCACAAGCGAGCATCGTAAAACCAACTATAGATATGAGAGATAAAAAGGTTTTAATTGTTGATGAGAGTGTTCAAAGTTATAAAGCTATTTCAAGTCAACTCGAACATTGGGGTATGCAAGTGAGAGGAGTCTCTAATACCGGCGATGCTAAGGAGATGTTAGCAGAATCTAAGTTTGATATGTTGCTAATAGATATTAAAAAATCAGACCTCTCTGGTGCTACACTGGCTAAAGAGATTAGAGAAAATAAAGAGTATGAGAAGATGAAACTCATCATGATGACACCACTGGACTTTAGTTTTGAAATGCAAGCAGACCAAGAGGTGTTTTTTGATGATTATTTTCCAAAACCAACTACTACAAAAGATTATATGCATACCTTTAATGTTTTTGATGAAAAGGCACCAAAAATGCAAGCACAACATGCTCATGTGAATACTATGACTTCAAACTCAGCATGGCCAAAAGGTACAAAACTTCTAATAGTTGAAGATAACCTTACAAATCAAATAGTTTTAGAGGGTATCTTAGAAACCTTTGGCTTAAGTGCTGACATAGCAAACAATGGTGCAGAGGCTATTATGGCTATAAAAAAATCATCTCAAGCCTATGCGGTCATACTTATGGATTGCCAAATGCCCGTGATGGATGGATATGAGGCATCTAAAAGTATTCGTGATGGGAGCGCAGGGGAAGAAAATAGTGATATTCCTATTATAGCTATGACTGCAAACGCTATGGAGGGAGACAAAGAGAAGTGTTTAATCTCTGGTATGGACGATTATGTATCAAAGCCTATAGACTCTAAAGTTTTTTTAGAAGTGCTTAAAAAATGGATACATATGTCCGATGAGGGCTTCTATGACCTAGAGAACGGGGGTATACAAGAAGAAAAAACACTTGGAAGTCAAATAGATGAATTGGTCTGGGATGAAGAAGATGTCTTGGCAAGGATTGGTGGGTCTACTAAGTTACTTAAAAAACTTATGAGTATCTTCCTTGATGATATAGTAGAAAAAGTTGCTCAACTAAGAGTAGCAATAGAGACTCAAAACAAAGGTGATATTAAGCTTTTATCACATACGATTAAGGGTGCGGCTGCAAATTTGAGCATCAAAAAAGTTGCAATGATCGCTAAAGATATTGAGTGCAACAGCTCAAATGAAATTGAAGCTTTAGAGAAGGCTACGGATGAGATAATAGAGATATTCCATAATTATTTAGGTTCTGAAATAGGGTTACAAACAAAGAATGTCCTCATAGATGTTGAAAGATTGAAGTCCGAACTAGATGCACTTAAGGAGAAACTTAACAAGGGATCCTTTGTTGATACAAGTATGCTTCGAACCTTTTACATAGAGGATAATGAAAGCGTTAATGATGCCCTCAAGGATTTGTTTGTAGCTATAGACTCTTTTGAATTTATAAAAGCCGTTGAACAAATTAATGCTATACTCAAGGAGTTAAAATGACTGAAAAAAATGTAATTTTAATCGTTGATGATGTTGTTGTGAATGTACAAGTATTGGTTAATCTTCTTAAAGACAACTATGAACTCAAAATTGCAACTGATGGATCACGGGCACTTGAGTTAGCACAATTAGAACCTATCCCAGACTTGATTTTACTTGATATCGCCATGCCTGGTTTAGATGGCTATGATGTCCTTGCAGAGTTAAAAGATATAAAAGTAACGCAAAATATTCCCGTTATATTTGTAACAGCTAATACGAGTATAGAAGATGAAGAGAGGGGCTTAAATCTTGGTGCAGTTGATTATATAACCAAACCAATTAGCCCAGCTATCGTTAAAGCACGAGTGGATACACATCTTAAGATAAAGTTACAGCATGATGCACTTGTATATAATGCAAGTCATGATCAGTTAACTGGTCTATATAATCGTCATGTGCTTGTGGAAGAGGGACAAAGAACATTTGCTCGTGCCAAAAGACAAGAAGAAGACTTGTGTGCCATAATTTTAGATATAGATCACTTTAAGCGTGTAAATGATGAATATGGACACTTAGTAGGAGATAAGGTACTGATACATGTAGCTAATGTACTCAAAAATAATATGCGTACAGAAGATTTTATAGCACGCTTTGGAGGGGAAGAATTTGTATTGATATTGGAAAACTGTGATGCTAAGGCAGCAATAGATAAAGCTGAACTTTTAAGAAAAGCTATACAAAACACGCAGACAGAGGGTATCAATGTAACAGCTAGTTTTGGTATTTGTGAGCTAAAAGAGGGGCATGAAACTTTTGAATCAATTCTAAAAGATGCTGATACTGCTTTATACAAAGCAAAACAAAGCGGTAGAAATAAAGTAGTACTCTTTAGAGGTGTTTGACTTTAATTTTAGAATTGAGTGAGTACCCTATAAGAAGCATAAGAAGCATCACACCGTAAGCAGGTATAAATGAATAAACAAACCCAAGATACACTAACCATAGTAGTATAGCTCCAAGTGGAGTAGGCACTCCAGTAAAATAGTTTTCTATCTCGCCAGCATCTGCATTTATATTGAAATAAATGAGCCTTCTAAGTCCTGAAATAACATAATATATACTAAGTATAGCCGCTAGAAAAATTATATTGCCTAAGTTGGCTTGTGCATACACAGCTTCAAAGATTAAAAAAACAGGGACAAGGACAAAGCTTAAAAAGTCTGCAAAACTATCAAGTTGTATGCCAAACTCGTTAGATAGATTAAATTTACGTGCAATTTTTCCATCAAAGATATCAAAAGCTCCACCTATCCAGGCTAAAATAATAGCTAAAAAGAAATTGTTTTGAGTAATGAAGTAAACAGCTAAAAGACCAGCTGTAATATTAACAAAGGTAAACATATTGGCTAAGTTAAATTGAGATGAGGGTGTAAAAAGAAATTTCATATTTAAAGTACCTTATTGTAAAAATGAAATTATAGCAAAATTTAATCAAGAATTAACATGATATCTATTATCATTATGTATGAAAAACTTATATGATTGCAATATATCTTGCAAAGTTAGAATAATCAAACTCAATGCTGGTACGGAGCTCAAGCAAAGACTTATCTCGTTTGGAATTATGAAAGGTTCTGAGGTTGAAGTTATAAAACATACCGCTAGTAAAAGTACAGTAGAAGTAAAAGTGGGAAAAATGAAGATAGCACTCAGAGCTTCTGAAGCAAAAAAAATAGACATAGAACAAATATGAACTCTAAAGATATAAAGCTTTGTCCAGTTACGGCGAATCATATTAAAATTGCTTTAGTTGGGCAACCTAATGTTGGCAAGAGTATGCTTATCAACTCTATATCAAACGCACATTTGCATGTGGGCAACTTTTCTGGTGTAACGGTTGATAAAACCGAGGTACTGTTTGATTATAAGGACTATCATTTTACTGTAGTAGATTTACCAGGGACTTACGCTTTTACTGATTATACTATCGAAGAGAGAGTGACGCATAAATACCTTTGTACTGAGGATTATGACCTTATTATCAATGTGATAGATTCAACAAACTTAGCAAAAAATCTTCAGTTGACATCTGAACTCATGTCTATGAATAAAAATATTGTCATAGCCTTAAATATGAGTGATGAGGCACAAAAAGAGGGGATAGCGATAGATGCACAGTATATGTCGCAACTTCTTGGAATACCTTGTATTAAGGTTTCTGCGCATACTAAGTTGGGAGTAGATACTCTCATAGAAGCTATAGTATCTCAGTATGAAAATGAGGAGCAAGAGAGTAAACTTATCTTTAGTGAACCAGTTGAAGAAGAAATTGCTCAAATAGTTTGGTATTTAGATAAACACAAGTTTGGTGATAAAAGTTCTTATAGAAGCACTGCAATAAACTTACTCAAAAACAATAAAGAAATATATCAAAAAATACATGACAACCCTATCTGGATTGAGTTACAGCCAATTCTCATAGAATCACTTCATCATATAGAACTTCATCATGATAGTGATGATATAAAAGAAGCCTTTGCGGAAGAGTATGCCTCATTTAACAGAGGTATAGTGGCAGAAGTATTACGAGAAGAAAAAAAATCACCTCAAAAAACTTTAAGTGAAAAAATAGATGATGTCCTTATTCACCCTTTTTTAGGTATACCTATATTTTTATTTTTAATGTGGTCTTTATTTCAGCTTACTTTTAATGTAGGATCTATTCCAATGGAGTGGATTGATGCTTTTTTTGCTTGGCTTGGGGGGACAGTTGGGGCTACAATATCTAATGATGATATACGTTCCCTTATAGTGGATGGTGTTATCGCGGGGGTTGGATCTGTTGTACTTTTTGTTCCAAACATTATGATACTTTTCATCGGTATAGCTTTGCTTGAGAGTACTGGTTATATGTCTAGGGTCTCTTATCTCCTGGATGGATTTTTTCATAAGTTTGGTTTACATGGACAAAGCTTTATTCCATTGGTTACAGGGTTTGGATGTTCTATTCCTGCCTACATGAGCGCAAGAATTCTTAAAAATGACAAAGACAGGCTTCTGACGTTATTTATCATTAGTTTTATGTCTTGTGGAGCAAGACTCCCCATCTATGTACTTTTTGCAGGGGCATTTTTTTCTCCAGAATTCGCAGGAAATATACTTTTTCTTATCTATCTAAGTGGTGCTTTGCTAGGATTAGCATCAGCAAAACTATTAAAACTTACTGCATTTAAAGGTTCAGATGAACCGTTTGTGATGGAGATGCCAAAATATAGACTACCATCACTCAAACTTATTTGGCATACGGTATTTTCTAAAACAATGATGTATTTGAAAAAGGCAGGAACATTTATAGCTGCTGCTGCTATGTTGGTGTGGTTTTTGAGTAACTATCCTCATAATGATGCATTAACTCAAGTGTATCACTCACAAATATATCAAGCACAAACTTTAACGCAAAAAAAAGACTTAGAAAATAAACTTAGCGAAGAACTTTTAGAACAAAGCTACCTTGGAGATATTGGAAAGTTTATGGAACCAGCTTTTACTCCACTAGGATTTGATTGGAAGATGACGGTAGCCCTCCATGCTGGACTTGCCGCAAAAGAGGTGATAGTCTCTACCCTTGGGGTACTCTACTCCCTGGGTGCGGATGTCAATGAAAACAATAACTCTCTTGTTGAGGCAATAAGTGAGCAGATACCATTCGCATCAGCTATGGCATTTATAGTATTTATTATGATTTATTTACCTTGTTTAGCGGCATCTATTGTCTTTACACGTGAAGCTGGACATATAAAGTACTTTTTTTATCTTTTTGTCTTTACTACAGTCACAGCGTATCTTTTCTCATTCATAGTTTACAACTTGTTAGTTATACTTGGTTAGAATTTGATTATGATAAAAATATTAATGATAGAAGATGACTTAGAACTAGCCGAAATCCTTACAGAGTATTTGGAGCAGTTTAAGTTTGAGGTTATTACCGAAGATGACCCTTTTAAAGCAGTAAGTATACTAAAGTTGGAACCATTTGATTTGGTTATTTTAGACTTAACCCTCCCTGGTATGGATGGCTTAGAGGTTTGTGAAGCTATTCGTGAGCGTCAAGATATTCCCATTATTATATCGAGCGCTAGAAGTGATGTGACTGACAAGGTCAAAGCTTTAGAACTTGGTGCGGATGATTATATGCCAAAGCCTTATGACCCTCGTGAACTAGAAGCTCGCATCCAGTCAGTGCTTCGTCGTTATGCTGCTAAAGTTGAAGCCAAAGAAGAATCTAAGAGTGATTTTAAATGTGATAAGTCAGCGATGAGTATCACCTACAAAAATCGTAATATTGAACTAACTAATGCAGAGTTTGGGATACTTTCATATATGATACAAAAACAGGGTTTAGTCGTATCTCGTGAAGATTTGATTCATAATGTCAATGCTATCAACGAAGACTCATCAAACAAAAGTATAGATGTAATGGTTGGTCGTATTCGTAATAAACTTGGTGATAAAACTCTTATAGAATCTGTTCGTGGTGTTGGATACAAACTTTTAAAATAGATGTCTAAGCACGCTGTTCTTTTAACTGTACTCTTTGCTCTCATAGTTTCACTTTTGAGTGTTAGTGTTGTATTTTGGGAGTTTTTTAAACTCAATAAGCAGCAATATATCAATCATATTTTTAGTAAACATGCAATAATTACACAAATATATACACAGCATTTACAGGAGAAAAGTTCCGATATCATGTTAGATATCAATTTAGCTGTATATAATCTTCATATTGACAATACAAGCAGTATAAAAGATCTTTCCCTTCATGGAAAATTGTTAAAGCGTATAGGTTTTCAAAGTGTCGATAATGAACTGATGTTTAATGCGAACGGATTTTATACACAAAAAGTAGTGAACAATATTCAAGTGATTATGTTTGAATATAAAAAGAAAATTTATTTTTATATTCAAGCACCTAAAGGCTCTATCCTTATTCAAGATGAGCAGTTAAAGCCATATAAATATTTCAATGTTTTATATACATACTCAACAGTCATTCTTATTATTAGTATCTCATTTTTTCTTATTTTACATAAGTTACGCCCATTGATTAGACTTCGTCGTAAAATTGCTACACTTGGTGATGGAAATATGAATGTTTCATTTAAAATGCATGGCAATGATGAGATAGCATCTATAGCCAATGAATTAGAATCCACTAAGGGCAAGATTAGTACTATAATGGAGTCTCGTACACTTTTTTTGCGAAATATTATGCATGAACTTAAAACGCCAATAGCTAAAGGTACCATCGCTACAGCTATGTTAAAAACAGATAAACAACGTGATAGGTTCACCTCTATCTTCGGTCGCTTAGAGTCTTTAGTCAATGAGTTCGCCCTCATAGAGGAAGTAACATCACTTGATGATAAGTCAGAGTTTAAAGAGTATCGTCTAGTGGATATGATAGATGGAGCCATCGATATGGCGATGGTTGATAAGATGAAAGTTTTTGTAGATATCGATGCGAGTGTAAAGATGAATGCAAACTATAGACTTTATACTACTGCGATAAAAAATATGATAGATAATGGGATGAAATACTCTCCAGATGAGATGATCTATATAAAAATGATAAATGGAGAGTTGTGTTTTGATACAAGAGGGGAATGCTTGAGTCAACCTTTAAAGTACTACATTGAGCCATTTACAAAAGAGAACCCATCAAAAAATAGTTTTGGTTTAGGACTTTATCTTGTTGATAGTATTTTAAAAGCACATGGGCAGGTTTTAGCACATGAATACCATAATGGAGTGAACCGTTTTATATTTGCGTAAGAAGAAAACTGTAAACTAAGAGTATGAAAAATTTGCTGGATTTACGCAAACGGATAAAGTTTGTTTTATTTATATTGTTTCCTATATCATTTTTTGTATTTGGATGGTTAAGCCATGCAGCATATAAGCCTGTTCATAAAATAGAAGCACCCTCAATACTCTCAAAAATTAAGAAAAATAAAACTTTAAATGTAGTCCTGTTAAACTCTCCTACTACATATTATTTGGGTGTAGATGGTCCTAAAGGTTTTGAATATGATCTTTTATTAGCATATGCATCTCATCTTGGTGTTGATCTGAATATTACCACTGTAAATACTACAAATGAAGCGATAGAACTTTCTGAAGGTCAAGGTTATCATATTATATCTGCCTCTTTAACAAAAACTTCAAACCGTACTAAAAAATTTAATTTTGGTCCATCGTACTATGAGGTACAACAGCAAGTGATTTGTTATAGAGGAATGATAGGGAGTGGAAAATTTCCGCGTGATGAAGAGGAGCTAGTTGGGTTAAGGATAACTGTTGGAAAAGGTACAAGTTATTCGGAGACACTAGATTTGTTACAATCAGATGGACTCGATATAAACGCGACATATACAACAGAATACTCTACAGAAGAGCTCCTCGAACAAGTAGCTTCACATAAGATAGATTGTACTATTGCTGATTCTCATATATACTCTTTAAATTTACGTTATTTTACGAACTTAGCGCTTGCTTTTACGATAGGAGAAAGAGAACAACTCGCTTGGGTTTTAGCAAAAAACTCTAAGGAGTTAGAAGTTGATATGTATGCTTGGCTTAATGAATTTAATCAAAGTGGAAAGATGGCTGCACTTAAAGACCATTATTACAGTTATATTTTATTTTTTGATTATTATGATACAAAGGTATTTTACAAACGAATTAAATCAAGGTTATACAAATATAAAAAGTATTTTTTACAAGCCTCTAAAAAGCATGATGTCCCTTGGGAACTTATAGCTGCTCAGTCTTACCAAGAATCTCATTGGAATCCACGTGCAAAAAGTTATACAGGGGTACGAGGGCTGATGATGCTAACACAATCAACAGCTAAGATGTTAGGTGTAAAAAATCGTCTCAGTCCAAAACAAAGTATCATGGGTGGGACGAGACACCTCAAGCAGATGTTACGCTACGTTCCAAAAGAGGTAAAAGGGGAAGACAGACTCAAGTTTGCACTAGCCGCTTACAATATAGGGATGGGACACGTACGCGATGCTAGAAAACTTGCTAAAAAGTTTGGACTCAATGAAAATATTTGGAGTGATTTAAAAATCACTTTACCACTTCTTTCTCAAAAAAGATATTATCGTACAGTACGCTATGGATATGCTAGAGGGAGTGAGCCAGTACGTTATGTTGAAGCTATATATGACTATAAAAATATTTTAGAAAATAATACTAAAGAGAAAGAAAAGGAAAAGTTAGCAAAAGAAGCAGCCAAGAAAAAAGCTAAACTTGATAAAGAACAAGAGGCTATTCGCGCTGCTTTGGTAAAAAAAATGAAAGAAGCAAAAGCTAGGTCTGATAAAAATCAGTCTTCGCTAAGTGGTCCTTGAGAACCTAGTTCACTTAAAAAAGTTTCCATATCATATTTTTCACGATATTCCGGGGTCATGATGTGGATTAAAATATCACCAAGGTCGATAACAACCCAGTCTCCACTCTCATCGACATTATTAAAGGTTTCATTTTCTTTGATTGATTTTTTGAGATGATCAAGTAAGGCAAGAGTATGTCTGCTTCCAAGTGATGATGCAATGATTGCAAAGTCTACAATATAGTTTTTATCTTTTAAGTCAAAGACCTCGATTTTCTCTGCTTTGTTTTTATCTAATACATCTGTTATAGCTTTTATTCTGTTTTGCAATTATTGCTCCTGTCTGATTTGTGTTGATGATATATTTTCATCAATTTGAAGAGTTAGATAACTCTTTGGTATAAGTATATTATTCCTCGTGGCTACAAGGAATGTTACTCTACTTTTTAACTCTTCGTATCTATGCCATCTCTTTAAATCTGCTAAATTATCAGCACCAATAATGAGATATAGTTTTTTATAATATTTTAAAAGGTGTAATACACTATATATCGAAGCTACTTGTTTTTTTTGTGCAATCTCAAAATTTGATATTTCAACATTGTTATACTCTTGAAACATCTCTTTTAGCCATGCGAACCTTTGCTCGGCTGAATGATGAGAATGTGATTTAAAGGGGTTTAAAAAAGCAGGCATAATAACTACTTTTTCAATATCTTTAAAATTAAGAGCAGCCTTTACAATAGCTTCATGTCCGATATGTGGAGGATCAAAACTCCCTCCAAAAAGTGCTACGATTTTCATTTAATGCGAATTATAGCTAAGTTTAGATAAAATTATCCAATTTTTAAATATTAGGGACTATATATGGCACTTAAAATAGCAATTAACGGTTTTGGAAGAATTGGTCGTTGTGTAGCAAGAATTGCTGCAAATAGAGATGATGTAGAGATAGTAGCGATAAACGATATGGCGAGCATGGATATGATGCTTTACTTACTAAAAAATGACTCTGTTCATGGTACTTTTAAGAGTGAAGTAAATCAACTTGATGATGAAAATATCTCTATAAATGGTCATAAAATCCGTGTATTTTCTGACCGTGATCCTAAAAATCTTAAATTTGCAGAGTGTGGTGCAGACATGGTACTAGAGTGTACAGGTGTATTTTTAACACAAGAGTCTGCCCAAGTTCACATTGACAATGGTGTAGAGAAAGTTTTATTTTCTGCGCCTTCAAAAGACAGCGCAACAGATACCTTTGTAATGGGTGTAAACCACGAGTTGTATGCTGGACAGAAAATAGTATCTAATGCCTCTTGTACTACAAACTGTTTAGGGCCGGTGGCTAAAGTTTTAGATGATGCTTTTGGTATAGAAAAAGGTCTTATGACTACTATCCACTCATACACAAATGATCAAAATATTTTAGATGTTAAGCACTCAAAAGACAAGCGTCGTGCAAGAGCAGGGGCTATTAACATGATACCAACTACTACTGGTGCTGCAAAAGCTATCTCGCTTGTTATGCCTCAACTCAAAGGTCGTTTACATGGTCAGTCTGTACGCGTTCCAACACCTGATGTATCTATGGTTGATTTAAATGTTGTTGTAAAGCGTCAAACAACAAAAGAGGAAGTCACTGAGGTTTTTAATAAAGCGGCTGATACTAATCTTAAAGGTCTATTGCTTATGGACAAAGAGATGCGAGTATCTCAAGACTTTGTTGGTTGTGAATATAGTTCTATCGTTGCTGAGGACTTGACGCAGGTTATCGGTGGAGATATGGTAAAAATAATGGCTTGGTATGACAACGAATGGGGTTACTCAATGCGTCTTATTGACATGGCATTGCATATAAGTAAGTAGATTCCAAATCAAGTTTGGAATGACGAACACTGTTGGAATGACGAACACTGTTGGAATGACGAACACTGTTGGAATGACGAACACTGTTGGAATGACGAACACTGTTGGAATGACGTCAACCCGTCATCCTGAACTTGATTCAGGATCTCTCAAATATTAAGGAAGAATTTGGAATTATTAAATATAAAAGAGTTAGACTTAACAAAGAAAAAAGTATTCATTAGATGTGATTTTAATGTGCCTATGGATGAATTTGGAAATATCTCTGATGATAGACGAATTCGTTCAGCCTTAGCTACTATCAACTACTGTCTAGATCAAGATTGTGCTGTTATCTTAGCATCACACTTCGGTCGTCCAAAAGGTGAAGTTGATGAAAAGTACTCTTTGGCTCCAATTGCTAGAAGGCTACATCACCTATTAAAACGTGAAGTGTTCATTGCCCAAGATGTTGTTGGAGATGATGCAGTTAATCGTACAAAAAATCTTAAATGTTGCGAAGTGCTGCTTTTAGAAAACTTACGTTTCGAAGCTGGTGAGACTAAAAATGATGAAATATTTGCACAAAATCTAGCATCGATGGCTGATATTTACATAAATGACGCCTTTGGTGTATCTCATCGTGCCCATGCTTCTGTTGAAGGTATTACACATTTTTTCGCACAAGATAAAAAAGCAGCTGGTTTTTTACTGCAAAAAGAGATTCAGTTTTTTGGTAAACTTATCAATGAGCCAGTTCGTCCTTTTGCTGCTATAGTTGGTGGTAGTAAAGTTTCAGGGAAGTTAGAAGCACTCATAAACCTACTTCCAAAAGTCGATAAAATCTTCATTGGTGGCGGTATGGCATTTACTTTTTTAAAACAGATGGGTTATGATATCGGAGCATCATTAGTGGAAGATGATTTGCTTGATGATGCACAACATGTTATGGATGAAGCTAAAAAACTTGGCGTGAAGTTTTACTTACCTATAGATGTAGTAGCTGCTGAAAAGTTTTCTGCTGATTCTGTCATAAAAATTACAACAGCTCAAGAGATTCCTGATGGTTGGATGGGTTTAGATATTGGTCCTGCTACAGTGAGGTTATACCGTGAGGGTCTTAATGATGTTCAAACTGTTCTGTGGAATGGGCCAATGGGCGTATATGAGATGGACAAATTTGCTCGTGGCTCAACCAAGATAGCAAATTTTGTAGCTGACTCTTATGCAACTACAGTTGTTGGTGGTGGTGATACTGCTGACCTAGTACAACGCATAGGTTTAGACAATGAAATGAGTTTCATATCTACTGGTGGTGGAGCATCCTTGGAGCTACTAGAAGGTAAAGTGCTTCCCGGTGTAGCACCTCTTATAAGGGGATAAAATGATTATAGCATCTAACCTCAAAACAAATCTTACACGCTCGCAGACTACTTCCTATATGATGGATGTAGAAAACTTTTTGGAAAAAAACACTCTTTCACAAGAGATTTTGGTGTTTCCAGCACAGAGTAGTTTAAGTGCACATAGTGGTCAAGTTACTCAAGGTGCACAAAATGCATATGCAACTACTAATGGTGCTTTTACAGGTGAAATCGGTACTGAGCAACTTGAAGAATTTGGTATAAAAACTATACTTATAGGGCATAGTGAACGTAGGCATATACTTGGAGAGTCACAAGAGTCTTTAGTGACAAAATTTAACTTTTACAAAAATCTTGGGTTTAAGATAGTTTATTGTGTAGGTGAGCCTTTAGATGTAAGAGAACAAACTGATGAAGTGATGATGAAATATCTTGATCTTCAGTATGAGGGTATAGATACCTCTTATGAGAACTTGATAATCGCTTATGAACCAGTATGGGCTATAGGGACTGGACTAACTCCAAGTCTTGAAGATATAAGCAAGATTCATTTAAAGCTCAAAGAAAAATCAACTGCACCACTTTTGTATGGCGGAAGTGTTAAGGTTGATACGGCTAAAGATATTTTAGCTTGTGAAGGTGTTGATGGCGTACTTGTAGGAAGTGGCGCTTTGGCGGTAGAGAACTTTTGTAAGATGATTACATTTGCAGAGGAAGCAGGTAAGTAGATTCCAAACTGAACAAGCGTCATTCTGAACCGAATAAGCGTCATTCTGAACCGAATAAGCGTCATTCTGAACTTGATTCAGAATCTACATTAATAAAAAGGAAATATCAATGGTAATGAAAGGCAAAAAAGGCCTCATAGTAGGACTAGCTAATAACAAATCAATAGCATACGGAATAGCACAAGCTTGTAGTGAACAAGGTGCCCAGATGGCATTTACATTTTTAAATGATGCACTTAAAAAAAGAGTAGAGCCAATAGCTGAGAGTTTTGGAAGTAAACATGTCTACGAACTTGATGTATCAAACGAAGAACAAATGGCAGGAATCGCTGATGTTATAAAAGCGGACTTTGGTGAGATAGACTTTGTAGTTCACTCCGTTGCTTTTGCCCCAAAAGAGGCACTTAGTGAAGACTTTATGAAAACGACAAAAAGTGCTTTTAATATCGCTATGGAAATCTCTGTATATTCACTTATAGACTTAACAAATCGTTTAGAATCAGTACTGAGTAAAAATGCTTCTATATTAACACTTTCCTATCTTGGTGGACCAAAATACATAGCCAACTATAATGTTATGGGTGTTGCTAAAGCTGCATTAGAATCAACGGTTAGATATATGGCAGTTGAACTTGGTCGTAAAGGTCAACGAGTAAATGCCATTTCAGCAGGCCCTATAAAAACTCTAGCAGCAGCAGGTATAGGTGACTTCAAGCAGATACTAAACTGGAATGAAACAAACTCACCTTTAAAAGAAAATGTAACTATAAAACAAGTTGGAAATTCGGCAATGTATCTACTTAGTGATTTAAGTAGCGGTGTTACAGGCGAAGTTCACTATGTAGATAGTGGATACAACGTTATGGGTATGGCAGCAGTCGATAAAAATGAAGATGGAAAAACAGTTCTTTGTTGGGATAATCGCTAAGTATAGTTTACCAAAAGTGACAATATTGCGACAATGATTAAAAAATAGGCAATATTTTTTAACAATGTGATGTTATGAATGATATACTAGTTCTAATTTAATATAAGGAATTAGAATATGAAATTAACAAAATTAAGTTTAGTGGCAGCACTACTAATAGGTTCATCTGCATTTGCAATTGAAAATACAAAAGTAAGTGGTGATGCTAAATTATTTTACCTAACTGATGATTCTGGAGCTGGACTTTTCAATAAAGATACTGCATATGGTCAAGCAGCATTAGGTTTAGGTCTCTCTACTGACTTAAGTGATACTGTAAAAGGTAATGCGCACTTAACAGCTCTTTCTACTTTAGGACTTGAAGGTCAACTTGTTGATAATGTTTGGGAAAGCACTAATGGTGTTGATGACTCTTTTTGGTTCGATACAGCAAATATCTCTATAGATATGGCAAAAACAAACCTTAGTGTTGGTCGTATGACACTTGATACTCCTCTAGTTTGGACTGAAACATGGTCAATAGCTTACAATACATTTGAGGCAGCAGTAATAGCAAATACTGATCTTCCTGACACAACATTAGTCGCTGCTTATGTTGGTGGGAGTAATGGTGCGATAGAAAATGGAAATCCTGGTTGGGTTGTTGCAAATATGAATACTGCAGGGAATACTAACTTTTCTCAATTTTACCAAGGTGCATATGTAGCTGGAGCTTTAAACAACTCATGGAAACCACTGAATGTTCAAGCTTGGTATTATAATGCTACAAGCACATTAAACGCTTACTGGGTTCAAGCTGATTTAGATATCTCTGGAATTCAGTTTGGTGCGCAATATATGGGTGGGACTATAGATGGAGCTGCTGGAGCTTCTGATGTAGATATGAGTGCTTATGCTGTAAAAGTAGGTTATGAGATGAAAGATACATTTAGTATAGCTGCATCTTTTTCACAAACTGGTAAAGATTCTGCAGCTAGTAAAAACCTTTCAGGTGCTGGGTATTCTAAACTTTATACTGAGTCTTGGTGGACAGCAATTGC
Organism: Sulfurimonas sp.; assembly: GCA_026988245.1. Taxonomy (GTDB): domain Bacteria; phylum Campylobacterota; class Campylobacteria; order Campylobacterales; family Sulfurimonadaceae; genus Sulfurimonas. The sequence continues at coordinate 13,588 of JALSLR010000108.1, read as the reverse complement.
TGGTGAGAAAGATATGCAAACTATGAATTTAACGGTAAGTTCACCTGTAAATGGTGCGGTTGATTTAGCTGCATATATAGTAAGTGCAAAAGATGATACAGCTACTAAAAATGAATTTTTTGAAACAACATTAGAAGCTAGTAAATCTTTTGGTGATTTAGATGCTATGCTTGTTTATGTATATACAGATGCAGATGATGCAACTACAAACAATGATGCTGTAAATACTATTATAGTGAACTTAGCATATAACTTCTAAACCCCTTACATTCCTTCTTCCCTTTCCTGTTTTTGGGAAGATCTTATGTATTCCTCGTTCCCATCGTCCCCGATGGGAATGCTGATAATACTAAACTACTAACTACTATTTCGCTATAATCCCTTATGCAAAACCTCTTAAATAAACTTTTTTACATCACTTTTATGTTGCTACTCATTAGCATCATCTCTTTTTTAGCCATCCATGCTGCTCCAAACTCTTTTCTTTCGGCAGGTGAATTAAATCCAAATATGACAGATGAAGCAATAGCTGCTCTAAAAGCTGTCTATGGACTTGATAAACCACTCTTTGAGCAGTATGTTGACTGGACACTCAATATCTTAACTTTAAACTTCGGTATATCGTTTGTTACAGGGCAAGAGGTAAGTGTTGAGATACTCAAACGTCTTCCAATTACATTAACTATGAACATTATCTCTTTAGTCGCCGTTTTTGCAATATCACTCTATTTGGGGATAAAATCAGCCCTGCGGTATGAAGAAAAATCTGATTATATTATTCGCCAAATCTCTTTAGTATCTTTTTCTATGCCAAGTTTTTATTTGGCACTTTTGTTTATCATATTTTTTGCACTTAATCTTGACTTATTCCCTATCGCAGGACTTCACTCTATTGATGCTAAGGATGGTTTTTCCTATTATACAGATATGGGTTGGCACTTAGTGTTGCCAATAAGTGTGATGATATTTGGAGGACTTGGTTCTATGATAATCTATATACGTTCCCTTACTTTAGAGATACTCAAGAGTGATTACTACTATTTTGCAAAAGCACGAGGCTTAAGCGATAGTGTGATGCTAAGGTACTATATATTTCCAAATCTTTTGCCACCTATCATTACACTATTAGGTCTGTCTTTACCTGGTTTAATCGGTGGAAGTGTTATACTAGAAGCTATCTTTGGAATAGATGGGATGGGGCAACTCTTTTTTCACTCAGCACTCAGCCGTGACTATCCTATAATCATGGGAACTTTGATGATAACGGCTTTTTTAACTCTAGTGGGAAATATGTTTGCGGATTTGATATTGCTAAAACTAAACCCATATATGAAAAGATAACTAAGCTACGTAACCCGTAAAATTGCAGCAAATAGAGCTTAATTAGTTAGGATGATAGTGCTTCTTCGGTAGTTGAATAAGGCTCTCAAGGGGAAGATGCAAAGCAGTAGCAATTTTTGTAATCATATTTAGCGACAATCCTATTTTTCTATTTAAAACTTCTGATACCTTGCTTTTGTTCCCTATATAAGGTACAAGGTCTTTTTGTTTAAGATCCATTTGTTCCATACGGACTTTGATAGCTTCAATTGGATCAGGTTCTGATATAGTCCATTCTTGTTCTTCATATTTTTCAATAAGCATACCTAAAATTTCCAGCTCATTACTTTCTGTGGTATCTAACTTTGGATTAAGTTCCATGAGTTCATCAACTCTCGACAAGGCTTTATCATAATCAATTTCATTTTTTATTGGTCTAAGTGTCATTTTTATACTTCCTTTGCATCTATCTTGTCATATTGAGCATGTGTACCAACAAACTTAACTCTAATAATCTTACGCAGATAGTCAATATGAACTATAAGTCTAAAATCATTGCCTTTTATATTAAAAACAACTCTATTGTCTGATAGAAAAGATGCAGATGAATATATTTCTTTTATATCATTTGGGGAACTCCAAATAGATTTTCTAGCGTCACTATGCCAAACTTCCAAAGCTGATTTAGCTTGAGGATATTGTTCATAGAACTTAATGAGAGTTCTTTTGCTGATTACATTCATACTTAAATAGTAGCATTTATTCCTTTAATGGGAACTTAATAGGAAGGAGTGTATTTGAAATTTTAGCTTATTTAGAAATCTCTTGAAAGAATAATTCAATTTTTACATTAAAAAGCTTAGATAATTTCAATAGATGTTCTAAATTAAATTTTTTATCGTGGGCATAGTTTTCAGCATTTGCATAAAATCCAGATGATTTTTGACCTATTGATAGTGCTACTTCTAATTGACTCATTTTTTTTTCAAGTCTGATTTTTTTAACATTTGCAGATATATTACAAAAATACATATCAATCTCACGTTGAGTAACGATTTGTGGTAAATTTAACAATTATATTCCTATAGGAGTGTTTCTATAAGGTTACTAGTTGTACAATATTTTATCAAACACCTAAAGAAATCATTTCTATAGGATAATAGGAGAAGTATTGAAAAAGTTAAAGTTGGTATCTATGTATCTAGCTGTTGCTCTAGCAATAGGTTTTAATGGTTGTAGTGAGGATGAAGATAGTGTAGCTGTAAATACTAATAAGTATGATTTAGCAAAAGCGATGATTACTCCGTACAGTGGTTTATTAGATTTGACCTATAGTACAGGAGCTACTGGTAGTCTATATATCTCTAAAACAGTTATTGGAGATATATTAGTTAATGGGCAAACTGGTACGCTTTTATCTCAACCATCTACTGTATCTGTAAATGGTACTGTTATTTCCGTTGATGGAAATGTGAGTATTGATAGTAATGGAAATACAATTCAAACTGTTAGTAATGATGGAAGTAGCGTTATTACATGTAATCTGACTTCTAGTCCAGAGGCTATGCCGGTAGATGCTCAAATTGGTGCTAAGTCCAATATTGTTCGTACTTATAATTGTGATGATGGTAGTTTACGAGCAACTACTTGGGAACTAAAAGATGCTGGAAATGGAAATGCAATATTTGCATACAGAACAATAGTAAGTGGGGCTTATCAAAGTGAAACTTTTGGAGAGTATACTTTTACACCAGATCTTAGTCCAATTTACGTTAAGATGAATTTTGATTATAAAAATGGTATAACCGCTGAGGCAAAAGGTCAATTGAATTAGAGGTATTAAAGAGTAGAAAGTGTTAAATGCAGGATACATATAGAATTAAAAATACCCTACTCTCACCCTTGTTCCCATCGTCCCCGATGGGTACGAATGAGAGTTTAGTTGAATAATGCCTCTAGTGCATCTACACCATCTTTTTTCTCATCTTCTGTAGGTACTATTTCACCATTTTCATCAACACTTGAAGCTGATTCTATAAGTTCGATATCCATACCAGTTAGCATAGAAGCAAGACGGATGTTTATACCACTCTTTCCAATAGCTTTAGACTTTTGGTCAGCTGGAAGTGTGACTAATGCTTTCGTTGGAACACCCTCTTCGTTACGCTCTATATCTACACTTGAGATGATAGCTGGACTCATCACACGAGATAAGAAAAGCTCAGGGATGGTTGTGTACTCAATACAGTCAATATTTTCACCAATAAGCTCAGCACTCACAGAGTTGATACGCACACCCTTTACACCAACAGTTGCTCCAACAGCATCAACTTGTGGGTGAGTAGATATAAGAGCTATTTTTGCTCTCTCACCTGGTATACGTGCTGATTTTTCTATGATAACTGCACCATCTGCAATCTCAGGGACTTCAAGAGCGAGTAGTTCTTCTAAAAACTTAGGGCTTGTACGAGAAAGTTCTATGCTTATACCATCAAACTTGTCCATATTTACACGACGAACGACAGCTTTGAGATGGTCGCCTATCTCAAATACTTCCCCTTTGATACGACTTTTCATAGGAAGGATAGCACGAATCTCATCTACATCTATAAATGTGGAGTTTTGTGCATCTACGCTTGTAACACGTCCAGTTACGATAGTGCCTATTTTAGACTTATACTTGTTATATACTTCATCTTCTACTAATCTTTGTATGTGAAACTCTATCTCTCTGTGGAGTTGAGATGCTCCTGTTCGTCCATACTCTTCTAAATCATGAGGAATTTGAAGCTCATCTCCAAGTTCTACTTGGTCATCATACTCCCTAGCATCAGTGATAGAGATGAGTGTAGGTGCTGTCTCTTCATCAAGAAGACCTTCATTTTCATCTTCAACAACAGTGATTACTTGAACTAAATCAATAGTCTTAGTTCCTTCGTTAATAGTTGCATTAAAAGCAAAATTTCTATCTATAACACGTTTTGCAGTTTGAACAAACGCAGTTTGAAGTGCTTCTTTTACTCGCTCTGGAGTAAGACCTTTTTCGTGTGCAATCGCATCAACGATATCTAATATTTTTTCCATTAACATTCCTTTAAATAGGTAATCTCATAAAAACAATGATAATTATAATTTGGGATTTTTATGAAGTATGGAAGTATACTAAAAAACTAATAAAAATATGCTTTAATGAGTTTTTTAGCACATTTTAACTATAATGCAAAATAAATAGATTCCTAATCAAGTTAGGAATGACCTAAGGACATAATAAATGGATTTAAAATTTGCAAGAACAGATTTAAGTGTTAAGCCTAAAAAAGCTGATGTAAAAAAGATAGAAGCAAGTGTAGAAAAAGAGGGAAGTGTAATTTTTTACTTCGACAGAGAAAATTCTCACAAAGATTTACTAGAACTTCAAGATCATTTTGAAGAGTTAGGAAAAAGTTTTTATATGAGTGAAGTAAAGTTTGGTCTTTCAGATAATGAATATATGTACCAAGTCCACATCATAAAATAGATTCCCAATCAAGTTGAGAATGACAAATCATGAGTAAAAAAGTATTTATAGAGACACTTGGATGTGCCATGAATGAGCGCGATAGCGAACATATGTTGGCAGAATTGAGTAAAAAAGAGGCGTATGAATCCACAAATGATTTTAGAGACGCTGATTTGATTCTTATAAATACATGCTCAGTAAGAGAAAAACCAGTCTCAAAGCTTTTCTCAGAACTTGGCGTTTTTAACAAAAAGAAAAAAAATGATGCTAAGATAGGGGTTTGCGGTTGTACCGCTTCTCATCTTGGTGAAGAGATTATCAAACGTGCACCTTATGTTAACTTTGTATTAGGGGCAAGAAATGTCTCTAAAATTACCGAAGTACTTCATAAAGATAAAGCTGTGGAGGTAGACATCAACTACGATGAAAGCGAATTTGCTTTTAATGACTTTCGCTCATCCCCTTACAAAGCTTTTATAAACATATCTATAGGTTGCGATAAGGCTTGTACCTTTTGTATAGTCCCTAAAACCCGTGGTGATGAGATAAGTATACCCCTTAATCTTATAGTAGATGAAGCGATTCGTGCCACAAAAAATGGCGCAAAAGAGATTTTTCTTTTAGGTCAAAATGTGAACAATTATGGTCGCCGTTTCTCAGGCAACCATGAAAAAGTAAACTTTACAAAACTACTCCAAGAGCTAAGTAAGATAGACGCACTAAAACGCATCCGTTTTACCTCCCCACACCCTTTTCACATGGATGATGAGTTCATAACAGAGTTTTCAAACAACCCTAAAATCTGTAAGTCGATGCATATGCCACTGCAAAGTGGAAATACAAAAGTACTCAAAGAGATGAAGCGTGGCTACTCTAAAGAGTGGTTTTTAAATCGTGTCGCTAAACTAAAAGAGATGTGTCCAGATGTAAGTATATCAACAGATATTATCGTCGCTTTTCCAGGTGAGAGTGATGCAGAGTTTGAAGATACAATGGATGTAATGAGACAAGTTGAGTTTGATCAAGTTTTTTCTTTTAAGTATTCACCACGTCCAGAGACTGAAGCTGAGCACTTTTCTGGTGTAGTTGACGCAGATATAGCCTCTGCTAGACTTACTCGTGTACAAGAGCTTCATACGCAACACATTGATGCGAAGAATGCTTCGCAAGTTGGCAATGTTTATAGTGTGTATTTTGAAGAACTCTTTAACGATGGTTTTGTGAGTGGAAGAAGCGATAATAACATAGTCATAAAAGTAAAAGCCTCTGAAGAACTCTTAGGTGAGTTTGCAGATGTAAAAATCACTTCAATAGCAAGAACGGTACTTACCGGTGAAATTGTTAACTAAAGAGCAAAAACGTGCTATAGGCTTAAAAATTGTACCAATTATAGGTTCGCTTATCATTAGGTTACTCGCTTTAACGAATAAGAAAAAGTTTCATGCGCCTGAAAGTTTAGGGGATGATCCTTTTATAATGGCTTGTTGGCATGGACAGCTTTTTATGATACCATATGCTTATACACATTTTAGAAAAGAACCAAAGGTAAAACTTCTTATATCTGAACATTTCGATGGTGATTTAATAGCAAAAACCTTAGGTTTTTTTGGATTTGGAACGATTCGTGGCTCTAGTACTCGAGGTGGTGTAAAAGCGCTACTGCAAGGTATAAAAGATATTAGAGCTGGATATGATTTGGGTATCACTCCTGATGGACCTAAAGGCCCTCGCCACGAAGTTCATGATGGCATCATAGTGATGGCTCAAAAAGCAAAAGCAAAAATTGTCCTAGTTGAGATTAAGCCTTCTAAATATTGGCAGGTGAACTCTTGGGATAAGTTTATTATACCTAAGCCCTTTGGCTTAATTGAGTATTTTATCTCAGAAGCGATAGATGTGCGTGATTTGGATATACTTGATGCTAAGAAACTTATAAAAGAGGGGATGTTGCAACATGAATTCTAAAATCTCAATACCAATATTTGCAATGCTTATGTTAACTATAATGAGTATATATTTTTATACGCATCCATCTTACCAAAAATCTCTACAAGCAAAATATTACTATGAAATTGGTAACTACAATGAAGCTTATGCGTTAGCAAAAGAAGCTTTTGGACTTGATTTGTACAATAGAATGGCTGCCACTGTTATGGCTGGGTCTACCACTTCACTAAAGTATGTTAAGTATATCAACGAGGGAAAAAAATATATACAAGATATTGGTGAAATAGCTATGCATGAGAGTATCTCCGATGCTGATAAAGCGAAGATACGTTTAATATGTGAGATTATGCTTTCTTCTTATGTAAAACTTGCACCTAGTGTTGTTACAGATGCAGATTTAGTAAGTGAAGCTGCAAGATATTACGCTAAATTTGAGAAACTTCTTGAAAAAGTTAATTCTTAAACAATGTAAAGAATTTTTAGATTCTCTTAAAAGTATAAGAGGATATTCCCCTACAACCATTAAAACATATTCTCAAGTTTTTACTGAAGCTTTTGAACATATAGAGTTTATCAAAGAAGGGCAACAGATTATTTTTAATCTTATGCCATATAGAATTTTTATTGCAAAATTAAATGCCAAAACTATTAGTAAAAAATTAAGCGCATTACGCTCTTTTGTTGAGTATTTAAATACTCAAGAGCTAAGCGTCATTTTAAAGTCTGATGATAGCATAAAAGTTGCTTCAACCCTACCAAAACCAGTATCACATAAACATATTACTGAAGCATTGGCATTAGCTGATTTAAGAGAAAGATTAGTAGTTATTTTACTTTACACTTTAGGGCTTAGGATATCTGAGTTGTCTGCTCTTACTTTAAAAGATATATCTACGGAGTGGGTGAGGGTAGTGGGAAAGGGTTCTAAGCAAAGAGATATTCCCCTGATTAAATCAACGAAAAAACTCATAGATGAATATTTAGTGCAAAACTGTGTTAAAATATATCTTTTTGAGCATAATGATGAAGCTTTAAGCCAAAATTCACTAAGATATATAATTACTAAAGTATTTAAGAGAGTATCATTGAAAGTAACACCACACCAACTTCGCCACTCATTTGCAACTGAATTATTAAACTCTAATGCTCCTATTGCCGATGTTAGTGAATTACTAGGTCATGCCTCTATGGCTACGACACAAATATATACGAAACTAGGAAGTGCCTTGAAGTTACAAAACTATAATAAAGCACACCCCCTTAGTGGAGCAAAATAGTGCTTAAAAAACTTCTTTATAATCAAATATATATCAATATAATTGCAAGTAATAAAAAAACTATAATCTATGTAGAAGAGGTAGGGATTAATGGTTCTAGTCAAAATACAGAAGAAGTATTTGAAACATCTCAAAAACAGAAAATCAATGCTTTTCTCTTGCAAAACATCAAAAAATCTCCTATATACTACATCTCCCTTTTAGATAATTCTTTAGCTCAAGGTGCTACCCCTACTTGTTCTTCAAAAGATATTGCGCAGTTTTGTGATATGGGTGTAGTAAATCATATTTGTTATACAAAACAGTGGGGCTATTACACATCAAAATTAGATATATTAGAGCTAAAAAACTACTATAAGGTAACGGGTTTAGATTTTATATTTTCACCTTTTTTACTATTAGTCAATTTTTTCAAAGATAAAATTGCTGGAGAGTTATCTCTTTATGTACTGATAGGGATAGATTCTATTACATTGAGTATTTTTAAAGATTCTGAACTATTTTTTGCAGAAGCTATAGATATGCAAAATCAAAATGAGTTTCAAGATGAACTTGGCATAGTTGATGAAGAGAATATAGAGGAAGATTTAAGCCTTGATGATAGTGGTATAAACTTAGATGATATCGGTGCTGATGATGAAGAGATGGATTCTCTTGATGATTTTGATGATATAGAAGATTTAGATACCTTTGATGAAATGGATGAATTTGCAGAGGATGAAAATGAAGAAATTAGTGAAGTCGTTATGCCAGACTTGAGTGATGGTGAGAGTAGCTTTGGTGAAGATTATCATAGGTTTTCTCTCATACAGAGTGCAATTAATAAATTTTATAAAGATGATAGATTTTCAAGTGACTTTATTCAGCAGATATATATAGCAGACAGTATAGGAATAAACTCAGAGCTTAAAAAGTTTCTTGAAGAAGAGATGTTTTTGAATGTAGTTATTCGTAAAATTGACTTACCTATGGAAGTTTGTGAATTGGCAAAGGCTGAAAGAAAATGAGATATAGCTATATAATACCTAGAAAAAAATCGATTTTTACAGCGGAAATTCGTCTTGTAATCACATTCTTTTCTATGACGATTTTTATGTTAGTTGGTACTTACAGTTTTCTTCTCTATAAAGATACAATGTTTATAAAAGATAAGCGCTTGATAGAAAATCAAAAGATAGTTTTTCAAAAAAATACCAAAGAGATGGAAGCTCAGATTTTATTGATTGAAAAACAGAATAGTTTATCTCAGAAAATTTTTACTAAAAATAGTGTTTTAAAAGATAGTATTAAAAATCTTTTTGATTTAGTTCCTCAACGTATAACACTCTCAGAAGCTAAACTTCTTGAGAATGGTCTCATCTTGTATGGAATAACGCCGAACAAAGATGTGTATAATTTTATGTTGCATGCCCCCTTAAGATCTATCTTTCATAAAACATATAGTAGCTTTTATCCTGCTAAAGGTGGATGGCTTAGATTTGTCTCTACAAACTATATGGATGATGAAACAGATGAAATATTAGATGAAAATAAAGGAGAAAAACATGACTAGTATCAACCGTCAAAGTATATACATTCTTATATTATCAACATTTTTACTGATATTTGTTCTTATATTTTCTCTGAAATTTTTAATTCCACATGGTAAAGAGTACCGTGAACAACGCTCACAGCTCTCTTTTGCAAGAGCAGACCTAAGAAGGTGGAAAAATTTTGATGATGAAACATATGCAACTCTTAAAACATTGCAGTCAGACAACAGGCACATCATTGAAGCCTTTGAATCAAGTTTTAATGAGCAAAGATTTATTAAAACGTATAAAAAATTATTTAATACATTGAGCCTCTCAAAAACAAAGCGTTTAGATTCTCAAGATGGGTTTGAGGTATATCAAGTAACGACAAGTTCACAAATAAGTTCACCTGAAGTTTTTTACAATTTTTTAGATGAAGTCAATAAAAGTGATTGGATTATAGGTGTCAATTTCCCTATTAACTTTAAACGTAATGGAGAGGTTATAAGTTCATCTTTTAGTATGAAAGTTTATTGTAATGGGACAGTCCCTTCTAACGACTCAAACACATCTAAAGAAGTGAAAAAATAAGGTCTAAGTTTAGGTTCTATTTTAAGGAGACGCATTTTTTCTTTAAAGTTGTGACTCATAGTGACACTCTTAGCATCATAGGGTGCTATAAAAACAAAATCAAGATGCCAATTTAAGATATATTTTCTGCCAACTATAAGTACATTGTGTATTTTGAGTAAATCTCTTTCTTTTGCACTTATCATTAAGTTACAAGATTTTAAATACTTATCAATTGTGTATATATCACTTCTTTTGTTATGTGATTTAAAGTAGGCAAAATCTTGTATCTTATGTATCTGTACCTCTTGGATGAGTGCTGTAGCATCATCATCTATATATTGAAAGCTTTTTTTGATACCATCTTTATATTTTTGGAGTAAGGGTTCAGAGTATGTGTGTCTAAAGTAGTTTCTTTTTATATCTTGATTTGCGTTGGACTCATCAATGAAGTATTTGATGTTTTTAGCATCTAGGTAGGTTTGTAACTCTTGTTTATCAACTTCAAGGAGTGGACGAACTAGGTTAAATGTGTTGTGTTTTTCAATACTTTTCATAGAAGAAAGTTCAGCACATCCTGCACCTTTGACAAATTGCATCAGCATCCACTCAAGTCTATCACCTAAGTGATGCGCGGTGAGTAGGTTTTTATAAGAATGTTGTTTGATTAAGATATTGAAAAAATCATATCTTATCTTTCTTGCTTGTGCTTCAAAGTTCGTAGTGATTTTTGGTGCTTGATGGATATGAAGTTGGCAGTTGTATTTGTTTGCTAACTCTTTTGCATAGCTTACTTCTTCTTTACTTTGCAAGCGCAAACCATAATCAACTATGACAATATCAAAATCTACCTTAGCATCATGGAGTAAAAAGAAAAGGGCAGTAGAATCAACTCCCCCAGAGAATGCTAAAAGATTTTTTTCACCTCTTAAGTGAGAGATAGTGTTTTCTTTTAGCATCATAGAAAAATTACTCGCTATTATCTACTGTTGCAGTTAAAATACTACCGACAATCCCAGTTACCTTAGCATCATATACTTTGCCAAACTCTAAATCTTTGGCATCATTCGTTCTATCATTAACATAAATTTCACCATCTATTTCTGGTGCCCATGAAAGCTCTTTAGCGCTCAGTAAAAACTCATGTTCATCACTCTCACCATCTATAATGAGTTGTATATCTTTACCAATATTTGCTTCTAAAGAGTTTTGTAATACTTTGGCAGTAATTTTACCTAATATTTCTGCACGTTGCGCTATCAGTTCTGCTGATATTTTTTCATCCATATCGTATGCTGATGTTGTTTCTTCGTCAGAGTATTCAAACACATTGATGCGGTCAAAGCCAAAGTTAGCTGCAAACTCACACATCTCATCAAACATCTCTTGTGTTTCATTTGGATGACCAACGATGAAGCTTGTTCGTAAAAAAGAGTTTGGAAGAGACTTCATGTACTCTAAGAGTTCTATTGTTTTACTTTTGCCAAATCCACGTTTCATCATAAGAAGCATCTCATCGTTAATATGTTGTATTGGCATATCGAAGTAGTTATGAAATATTTTAGATTTACCTATGTTCTTAAGTAAAGAGATGGTTGTTGTGGATGGGTAAAGGTAAAGAATTCTAGCACTTTTCACCCCATCTATTAACTCAATTCTTTGTATAAGGAGAGAGAGACCATCTTTGATATTTTGATCCCGTAGGTAAGAAGAAGAATCTTGAGATACAAAAGAAAAATCATAATAACCTTTGGCTACTAATGCTTCTACTTCCTTAGCGATAGAGTCTAAGTTGCGAGAGTTAAGCTTCCCTTTAAAAGAGGGGATGGCACAAAAACTGCAGGTTTGATTACACCCCTCTGAAAGTTTTATGTAGGCATGATAAGAGGAACCTGTAACTATACGCTCTGCCCCATCTATCAAAAATACTTCATCAGAAAAGCGTGATTCTTTTGCTGCAAGTAGTTCGTCTATTTTGTCATAGTCACCAACTCCTGTAAAGATATCTACCTCAGGCATATCTCTAGCTAATTCTTCACGATACCGCTCACTTAAACATCCCGCAACTACTAAAAGAGAATCCTCTTTTCTAGCATCATGAAGGTTTAAAATAGTGTTGATAGATTCTTCTTTAGCCGCATCTATAAAACCACAAGTATTTACTATGATTACATCTGCATTTTCATTGTCATCACTAAGTTCGAAGTTTTGAAGTCTACCCATCATCACTTCCGTATCAACAAGATTTTTTGTGCATCCTAGAGATACTATGTGGAGTTTATTTGCCATGTTTTTACTACTTTATAAATATTTTTCGTATTATACACTATAATTTGAACATGAAAACATATGATGTTCTAATTCTTGGTGCTGGTGCGAGTGGTTTGATGTGTGCAGCGCATCTTGAGAAATCATATAGTATAGCAGTTATAGATGTTAACGATAAAGCTGCTAAGAAGTTACAGATATCTGGTGGTGGTAAATGCAATATTACCAATAAATATGTAGATGTTAATAAGTTTGAAGGGGAGCGTGAACTTATCTCTGGGGCACTTGATACTTTCTCAAAAGATAATTTATTACAATTTTTAAAAGACAACAGAGTTGCTTTGGAGTTAAGGAAAAATCGTTACTACTTTTGTAAAACAAGTTCTAACGATATTATAAATCTACTAAAGAAAAAAAGTTCTAATGCTAAGATGCTTCTAAATCATGAAATAATCGCCCTAAGCAAAGAGAGAGAAGTGTTTAAGTTACAAACTTCTCAAGGAGTAGTACAAGCAAAAAAAATAATCGTAGCTACAGGTGGAAAAAGTTTTAAAAATTTAGGTGCTAGCGAGATAGGGCTTGATATAGCAAAGTCCTTTAAACTTAAGGTTAAAGAGTTTATGCCAGCCCTTGTAGGACTTACAATACAGCCAAATGAACTTTGGATGAAGGAACTCTCTGGACTAAGTTGTTATGTCCACATAAAAGTTGGAGATAGACTGCTAAAAGAAGAGATGCTTTTTGCGCATAAAGGAATTAGTGGACCTGCTATTTTAAGTGCCTCCCTTTATTGGAAAAAAGGAAACATAAGTATAGATTTTTTGCCAGATAAAAATATACTAGATTTGATAAATGGGAGTAAAAAGCAGATAAGCTCAGTAATTCCCTTACCTAAAAGGTTAGCCAAAGCAATTTTAAAAGCGATTGATGTTGAAGATATGGAATGTAAAAAGCTTGATGCTAAGAAAAAAGAAAAATTACAAAAGATTCACTCTTATTCATTTGCCCCAGCTGGAAATTTTGGTTTTACTAAAGCAGAAGTTTCTTCTGGTGGGGTCTTAGCATCAGAACTAGACTTTAAGAGTTTAGAATCAAAAAAAATTAAAAATTTATATTTTATAGGTGAAGTGGTTGATGTTACTGGTGAACTAGGCGGATATAACTTTCAGTGGGCATTGAGTAGTGCTATAATG
>JALSLR010000107.1 GCA_026988245.1 Sulfurimonas sp. | reverse complement strand
TTGTTTTTTAGACAACCTAGACATATTTTTGTAGTTTTTTACAGCCATTTATAAATAAAACTTTGTTTACCACCAATATACCATACTTTCAAGCACTTTTTAGACCCCTGTATTTTTCATTAAGTCTATTGCCTTAAAGGACCAAGAGGATTATTAGCTGCTCATCAACTACATAAACTAGGGTTTACAAATGTAAAAAATCTCGATGGTGGGATACTTGCTTGGCTCAACAAAGGCAATACTATTCATAGTTATCTTGGTGCGTTGAGTTTAGTTTAGAAGTTTAGTTGAGTAGTTTTTTTGCTTTTTTTGTGAGTGAAGAGATAGGTGCATCATCGAAATTGCTCAAGTCTATCCAGATGACATCCCCTTCAAACTCTTCTAAAGTATAAAGTTTTACATCAAGTCTATACTTAGTATAGGCGTGTTTAAACTGACCGATAAAGTTCTCTTCAATAGGTTCAACACTTGGAAGAACAAGCATATCTTTGTACATATTGTCATCTGAATATTTGAGTGCTATTTGATTGTCTTTGATGTATATACCAAAGAACAGTTCCATAGTTATATACTCTTTTTTCTTTGTTTTTGTGTACATTTCTGCTTCATCTTTTCCAAGACAATTTTCTTGGAGTGGACACTCTGTACATTTTGGATTTTTAGGTAAACAGATAAGGGAGCCCAAATCCATCAATGCTAAGTTGTGATCTCTTGGTTTCTTTTGGTTGATAATAGTTGTAGCTTTATCCCAAACTTCTTTATCTTTTGCATCAACAAGGGCAAAAAATCTCTTGATAACTCGAGATATATTTGTATCGACTACTGGTATATTTTGAGAGAGTCCAAAGCAACAGATGGCACTTGCTGTATAGCGACCTATGCCTGGAAGTTTTAGAAGTTCAAGCTCTTTGTGAGGAAGATTGTTTTTTACAAGTTGTGCTGTAGCATGAAGATTTTTGGCACGTCTATAATACCCTAATCCACTCCATGATGCTAAGACATCTTCAAGTGTAGCATTAGCAAGTGTTTCTAAACTTGGGAACTTCTCTAAAAACTGAGGGTAGTACTCATCGCGCACACGATTTACTTGGGTTTGTTGGAGCATTATCTCACTGAGATAGATATGGTAAAGATTATCAGTATTTCGCCAAGGAAGTTGATGTCTCCCTTTAGCATCATACCATGCCAAAAGTGTTTTATGTATAGTTTTCATAAAAGTTGTCTTTTCACAAACTCAGCGTAATGACCCTCTTCCTCCTCTAACTCTTCATGTGTACCGCTTTGAACAAGCTCTCCATCATCAAGGACATATATCTTGTCTGCACTTTTTACTGTAGAGAGTCTATGTGCAATGGTAATAACTGTTTTATTTTTCAAAAACTCTTCAAGTGCAGTTTGAAGTTTTAGCTCTGTATGGACATCAAGGGCAGAGGTTGACTCGTCAAATATAACAACACTAGGGTTAGCGATAATCATCCTCGCGATGCTAAGGCGCTGTCTTTGACCACCTGAAAGGCGGATACCATGACGACCAACTATGGTGTCGAGTCCATTATCCATCTTAGCTATCATGGAATCAAGTTGCACAATGCGTAGGACTTCTTGTATCTTAGCATCATCTATGTTTTCATCGCCCATGGTGATGTTAAAACGAAGGGTAGAGTTAAAAAGTATCGGCATTTGTAAGACTAAAAAAACCTTTTGTCTGAGTGAACTTTTATCAAGTTCTTCGATGTTTATACCATTGTAGAGTAAGAGACCATCATCTTTTGTGTAGAAGCCAGATATTACTTGTGCTAGGGTGGTTTTACCACTCCCACTTGCTCCTATAAGAGCTATTTTGCAACCTGCAGAGATATTTAAAGAGATATCCTTAAGAATACGCTTATCTTTTGTGTAGGAAAAGTTTAAATGCTCAAGAGAGATATTTATCTCCTTAGCATCAAGGTTTTGCGTCCCGCTTTTTTCTTGGCAAAGGGTGAGAATTTTGTTTATTCTCTCTAGTGCCGATTGAGCAGATGCATAGGAGTACTGTAAAGAGAGTAAGTCTTGAACTGGTGTCATAATGAACCAGATGTAGCCAAACATTGCAAACATCATTCCGATGCTAAGGTCAGAGTATGCAACAAGCAAAAGACCTGATGCCCGTAAAATTTCAAACATCGTTAAAAATATAGTGTAAGAAAGTCTCTCATAAGAGATACTTTTAAAGCCGTACTCATTTGAAGTGGTTTGTACTATTTTAGCATTTTTAATAGCACGGTTAAAAAAGTAAGACTCTTTGTTGGAGGCTTTTATCTGTCCGTAGAGTTCGAGTGTCTCACTGACATCTTCTTGAAAATTTTCTATAGCTTCATTTTCATGTTTTTTTAAGAGACCTGTAATCTTTGACATTTTTTTGCTTAATAGCATGATAAGTGGCTGTATGACAAGGATAAGGATTCCCAAAATTGGGTCAATAGCAATCATAACAACAGCTACAGCGATGAGGGTTAATATGGAAGATACAAGCTTGGAAACCCCTGTAATGATGAAGTTATCTAAGGTATTGACATCTGTTACAAGGTTAGATGTTATTGCTCCACTACCAAGTGTTTCATACTCATTCATAGAGGCTATTTGGAGATGTTTTATGAGCCTTTGTCTTATCATGAAGGTTACATGTTTTGATATATTGGTAAATATTTTAGTGATAGTTACATTTAAAAAGTAATAGGCAAATCGTAAGATGATAACGACAAGGGTAACGATGAGTATGTAGTAAAAAGCAGTTGTTTCACCTATAAAAAAGTTGATAGTCTCAACAAAAGTAGCAGGTTTATGCAGAAGAATTTCATCAACCATGACAGGTAGCATCAAAGGGATAGGGATACTTATGAGTATAGCGATGAGGGTTAAAATCTGACCATTTATAAGCTCAGACTTTTTTCCCAAGATGAGTTTATAAAGAGTTTTAAGTGTAATCTTACCTTGCGTCATTATGCTTTGATGCGGTAAGATTTTTGTATATAGTAAAGTATATAGCCCCATAAAACTACACTTGAGAGTATCTCTAATACACCAGCATCTTCATGGATATGCACTAATGATTTTGGATCAACAGAGTTAATGTCAAAAATAAAATCAAGTCCTAAACCAAAAAGTATGCTTCCTATGATGATGCTACCAAGGTAGATGTACAGACTCTTAGTCCCCATCATCTTTTTTACAACACCTATAGTTACTGTGTTTGTCGCAGGTCCAGCTGAAAGAAACACAAAGGCTGCTCCAGCACTCACACCGCTTAGCATCAAAGCAGCTGCTATGGGTAATGAAGCAGTTGCACATACATACATCGGCACTGCGATGATGATAACGATGATGTAAGAGAGCCAAGAGTATTCTATGAGAATTTCGCTTAAGTTTTGTGGGATGGCGATGGTTATGAGTGCACCGAGTAAAAGTCCCCAAAAAAGAGGTTTAGCTATATCTTTAAGGAGAGTTCCAAAGGCATATTTAAAAGCACGAGAGAGTGAAAACTTCTTTTTTTCATCTTTTGGTGTAGATGAACAGCATGATCCTATCCCTGTTCCACAAGATTCTTCTTTTTTTGGCGCAAAAGAAAAAGAGTTTTGTGGAGTTTGTGGGGCAAAAGCTGAAAAAGCTGGTTGTGGCTTTTGCTCTTCTTTATCATATATATTAGTAAGTATTCCAGATATCATAGCTATTATCATGGAGGTTATCACTCTGTAGATGGTGAAAACCCAGCCAAATATCCCATAAGTAGCTAAGATGCTATCGACTCCCGTGATAGGTGTAGAGATGAGAAAACTTAGAGTTGCTCCCTTAGAAGCGCCACTTTTTTTGATGCTTGTCGCAAGTGGAACTACCCCACATGAACACACTGGTAGGGGTATACCAAAGATGGTAGACTTTATGACTGACCAGATGTTTTCCTTACCGAGGTGTTTTGTAACTAGTGTCTCTGGAACAATCTCGTGTAAAATACCTGCAAAAGCAAGACCAAATAAAATGTAGATAGCCATAGCGTTACTCAGAGAGTAAAGTGCTGTTAAAAATTCTGTTATATATTCCATAGTATCTCTTTATTAGTGTGTTGGAATTTTTACGGCACCGCATTTAGGTGCACCACCGCACTTGCCTGCACCACATTTCATTTTTTTCATTTTGTTTTTCTTATCGCAAGTTTTAGAATCTTTAGATTTACCCCAGTTTCCTTTGAAGTCATCATATAACCATTGCGCTATGCTCTGTATCTCTTCTTGAGTCATCGTCTTACCTATAGCGGGCATCACACCAAAGCGTTTATATGCCGTTGGCATACAAAAACCTTTTTCTTGAGATGGATTTTGTATGTAGTCTTTTACGAAACTAATAAACTCATCTTTTGAATCTATCATTTTTTTAAGACGCATAGACACCATAGGCATAGGCGGTGCCTTCATGTCTTTTTGCATACCTTTTAGAGCATGACACGAGGCACATTTAGCCTTGTAAATATTATCCGCAGTATTAGCAAAGATTGTGATGTTGAGAAACATCAGTATGATTAATATTTTGTTCATATATAGTCCTTTATGCTCGAATGGTATAGTATATATCTTATGTTAGATATTAAGAAATTGCACTAATTGCGTTAGCAATTCTTAACATAGTTTCTTCACGACCGATTACCGCCATAACAACATCTATGCCTGGTCCACCCATTTTACCAAGAAGTGCCACACGAAGAGGCATACCGATTTTGCCAAAACCTATCTCCATTTCTGCTACAACTTCTTCCATAAGTGAATGATATTCAGAAGGTAGATGTGCTTCTGAGGCTGTTAATTTTGCACCAAAAGCATTTAAGATGGGAATTGGTTCACCCTTAAATGCTTTTTTTATAGCCTTAGCATCATACTCACTTGGTGTGTCTAAAATCTCTTTGACCATCTCGCTCATCTCTTTGAGTGTCTTTGCACGCTCTTTAAGTGTATCGAGTAAAATCTCTTTTTTATCGTGTGAAGTTAGGGTAAGTCCATAGGCACTTAAAAGTTCAGCAAGTTCATCATTTGGCGTATTTTTTATATAGTGCGCATTTAGCCAGTCAAGTTTTTCAGTGTTGTAAATAGAGGCAGACTTGTTTATGTCTTTAGGGTTAAATAATTCTATCATCTCATCCATAGAAAATATCTCTTGGTCACCATGAGACCATCCAAGACGAACTAAAAAGTTAAGTAAAGCAGCAGGTGTATAACCCATCTCTTTGTAGTCCATAACATCAGTAGCACCATCACGTTTTGAAAGTTTTTTACCATTTGAGTTGTGAATCATAGGTACATGATAAAACTTAGGTAAATCCCAACCAAGTGCATCATAAACTACTATCTGTTTAGGAGTATTTGACAAGTGGTCATCTCCACGTATAACTTCGTTAATTCCCATTAAATGGTCATCTATAGCTACAACGAAGTTATAAGTTGGCGCACCATCAGCTCTTGCTATTACAAAGTCATCTAAGATATCTTGGGCTTGAAAACTTACATCACCTTTCACTCCATCTTTAACTAATATCTCGCCAGTTAAAGGGGCTTTTATGCGTATAACTGGTTCAACACCTTCTGGAGGAGTGCCATCGAAGTCACGGTACTTGCCGTTGTACTTAGTACGCTCTTTATTTGCCATCTGAGTTTCACGAAGGGTTGTGAGTTCCTCTTTTGACATATAGCATCTATACGCCTTACCCTCATCTAAAAGTTGTTTAATGTACTTAGCATATATCTCATCACGTTGTGACTGGTAAGTTATCTCGCCATCATGCTCTAAACCTAACCACTCAAAAGCTTTAAGTATAGCGTCAGTTGCTTCTTGAGAGTTTCTAGCCTTGTCAGTATCTTCTATGCGAAGAACAAACTCTCCACCACTTTTTTTTGCCCAAAGGTAAGAAAATAAAGCAGTACGAAGACCACCAATGTGAAGATATCCAGTAGGAGAAGGTGCGAAACGAGTAACAACCATGAAAGAGCCTTTTGTTTTAGTAATGGAATTTTAGCATATTTTTAATTTTATGATATAATTTTATTGATGTACAAAGTAACTCCTTATTGAATCTTGATTAACTACCAAGCTTCATGTTGAGTAATTAGGCTAGGGCTTTTGGTCCTAGCCTTTTTTTTTGCCTTTTTTAAGGTTGGTTTGTGTGGTGGGTGGGAACTCACGCTAAGGCTGTTACTTTGTACAATAAGCCAATGGTGGTCTTTTTAGTGCTAATGGTATTTACGCCATTGCTGCACTAACCAAAACAGAGGGATTAGTTATCCCTCTGGCTACTATTTTTTATTGATGTAAAAATCTGAGTTAATTAAAAAAACGGGTGCATAATTTTCTACTTTTTCTTATAATTCACAAGATAATAATCTACTAAATTTAACTTCAAACTTTGACTCAACCCACGATGCAAACTAATCATA
>JALSLR010000106.1 GCA_026988245.1 Sulfurimonas sp. | reverse complement strand
CTCTCCCTTTATCCCTACCAGCATATACCTTTTTAAGAGTACCTGCTACTTTAGATATGGGAACAAACCCAAAATAGAATTTTTTTCTAAAAATAAGATATAATTCTAAAAAAAAGTACATTAGGTTTATTTATTGTAATTTTACGGGCATCATATTTTCTACGAAAATAAGTGCTCCTGCAAATTACAAACCTAATGCAAAGGACGAAGTAAAATGAAATTTGTATCAATAGTAATGGGTTCTAAGAGTGATTTTGAGGTAATGAAATCGTGTTCAGACACATTTGAAGCATTTGGTGTTAACTATGAGATGATTATATCTTCAGCGCACCGTTCCCCTGAAAGAACTGCTAAGTACATTAAAGATGCAGAAGAGAAAGGTGCCCAGTGCTTTATTGCTGCTGCTGGTATGGCGGCTCACCTAGCTGGGGTACTCTCATCTAAAACTGTGAAACCTATCATTGGTGTGCCTATGTCCGCTTCAGCTTTAAGTGGGATAGACGCCTTGCTTTCAACTGTCCAGATGCCAGCTGGAATGCCAGTTGCTACAGTAGCTATAGGAAAAGCAGGTGCTATCAACTCTGCATACTTAGCTATGCAGATTTTAGCACTTAATAACGAAGAGTTAAGTGTAAAACTTAAAGAAGATAGAATAAGTAAAGCGAAAAAAGTTGAGATGGATTCTATGGAGATAGAGACTATAATAGAACTATAAAAAGGGAATTTTAATTATGAAGTGGATGACTGACGAAGAGTACATGGAGTTAACAGGATTAGATATTAGTGCTATTGATGATATGTGTGACCGTGGTAAACTAACTGTAAAAGTTGAAGATGGAGTTCGTTATATCGATCCATCTAAAGGTGCACAGTCAGTTGTCCCTGCAAAATTATCTGAACTAAAAGAGCGAAATACAAGTGAGTTAGTAGTGCAACCTGAGTTTATAGAAAAGACTATAGGTACCATTATCAACTTGCATGAAAAAGTGCTCGACTCTAAAGATGAAACACTCGAAGCTGTGAGAGTAGAAAATACTTTTTTAAAAGAAGCCCTAGAGTCACTGCAAGAGTTATATGATGAAGATAGAAACACCATAGCTACTCTTACTCAGCAACTTAAACTCTCACAACAAGAGGTCGAATTTATGCGCCGTAAATACAAAATGATGTGGAACAAAGCAATCGACGAACACACTAAGTGACCATAGATACAGCATGCGTTGAGTGCATCATAAACCAAAGTGCTAAAGTAGCCAATGCTATAGGTGCAGATAAAGAACTCTCCAACACACTCACTTCTACCATAAGAGATATGTCTAAAGACTTTTCTTACAATGATAATCCCCCAGAAATAGCCTCTTATGTTTATGAAAAAATGGCTGAAATAGCTAACAAAATAGACCTGTATGATGAAGTGAAAAAACTCTCAACGCAAAAAGCATTGTCGTTTGTTCCTCTAGTAAAAGAGAAAATTAAAAACTCAAAAAATAAACTATTGTACGCTACAAAAACAGCAGTTGCAGGTAATGTCATAGACTTAGCAGCAGCAGTTGAGTTTGACTTAGAAGAGGAGCTACAAAAGATATATGATGTAGACTTTGCCTATGATGATTTTGATACGTTAGAAAAAGAACTTAATGATGCTAAGAGTGTACTAGTTATCGGTGATAATGTTGGGGAGCATATATTTGACTATGTTTTTATACAAACACTACAAGAACTTTATCCATATATAGTGTTTTCTTACATGGTTCGTGGCAACCCTATCATCAACGATGTTACGATGCTAGAAGCTAAAGAGGCGGGCTTTGATGAGTTGTGTAACTTGGTTGATAGTGGAGTAAATACACCAGGGTTTACATATACTAGGGCAAATGATGATGCTAAGAAACTCTTTGATGAAGTGGACTTAATTATCAGTAAAGGTATGGGGAACTACGAATGCATGAGCCCATCGCATAGAAAAAATATTTGTTTTTTATTGAAAGTTAAATGTGATGTAGTCGCTAACTCTTTAGATAAACAAGTTGGCGATATAGTTTGTAAGCTAGCTTAATGTTACATATTTTCACATCTTATCTATAGCATAAGATATTAGAAATTATCAAAATGTTTTAAAGTGTTAATATGCTATCGTATGAAAAATAATGAAAGAAGTATACAACTATGTTTTTTGCAAATAATAAAGAATTAGAACTAAAGCTAGAACAACAAAAAGATGAAAATCAAAAACTTACATTACAGATTCAAGAACTAGAGAAAAAGAACTTTGATTTACAAAAGAGTGTAAGGTACGCGGATGCAAATAAAGTTATGAATGAGCTTATAAAGTCATTAACTCATGGTCTTACTACGGGGTGTGATAGAGATTTAAAGATCATACAAAATGATTTAGAGTCTAATTTAAATGCGCTTGAAGATATTGATGTACGAAATCAGGACAACAATGAACATTCAGGAGCTTGTTCGACAGAGATAGGTTCACTAACTTCAACAATGGGAAGTTTACTAGAGCATATATCAAATACTTATGAGCAAGTAAATACTCTTAATAGTAATGTAGAAAGTATTTCAGATGTTATTACTCTTATCAAAGACATCTCTGATCAAACTAATTTACTTGCCTTAAATGCTGCCATAGAAGCTGCTCGTGCAGGTGAGCATGGACGCGGTTTTGCTGTCGTTGCCGATGAGGTTAGAAAGCTTGCCGAGCGAACACAAAAAGCTACGAGTGAAGTTGAAATCTCTGTTTCATCCTTGAAGCAAAATACGCAAGAAGTGCATGAGCACTCTCAAGCTATGGAAAAATTATCGCAAAATTCAAACGATCAAATGTTAGTATTTGAGCAAAGGATGCAAAAGCTTTCTGAAAACTCTTCAAAAATATCGCAAGAGAACAAGGATGTAACCTATGCTATCTTTATGGTTTTAACAAAACTAGACCATCTCTTGTTTAAAGCAAATGGCTATAAAACAGTATTTACCAATGAGGCAACAGGAGAATTTGCTTCAGATACAGAGTGTCGTTTAGGTAGATGGTACTTGAGTGGTAATGGTAAAGATACCTTTGGAAAAACTGCTAGTTTTTCTAAAATGGCAGCACCACATAAAGAGGTCCATGACAACATCAAAAAAGCAGTTGAGTGTGTCAAAGCTGGAACGTGCACAGAGGAATCTCAAAATGTCATGACATATTTTGATGCAGCAGAAAGTGCTTCTATAAAAGTAGTAGAAAGTTTAAATGCAATGCTAGAAGAGGAAAAAGTGTTACGGCATAACTCTTAGTCTATGTGCCTCTTGTTTTTGATGCCATAGTCTGTATACATCTTCATTTTTAAGCTTTATGTTTTTTAAGCTTTTGGCTTTTTTTATACCATCTTCGTATTTGATGCCTGAGGGTTTAAGATTATTATCTTTTATCTCGGCTAGTTCATAGTTTTTTGTTGCAGGATTATACTTGAGTATCTCCCCATCACTGCTTTCTATCCAGTTTAGATGCTGGTTGCCTCTTGCTTGTCCTGTAAATGTTACACCGTTGTTTTGTTTAAATACTCGCTCACCTCCGCGAGCAGGTGCCGCTTGGAGGCTTAGCATCATTATGAGTAAGATTATTATAGATTTCATTATATCTCCTAGTTTACATCGAGTGTCATTGGGTTGCCTCGAGTGCTTATGTTGGTTATGTTAGCATCACCATTGAAATAGGAAGCTACATTGCCGGTATAAAAAAGTGCATTTTCATTGCCCCTACTTCCTCCATCTATAAAGCCCCCTTGTGCATTGAGCATATATACCCCTTGATTGGCCGCATCTGAATTTACGCTGTTGTTATCTATCTTGTCTTGTGTAGTCTTAGTAGTGTCAATTTGCCAAATTGCTACACCACCATCAAACGTTCCATCTAGCATATAAAGACCTCTATCATAGCCACTATTTGCTCTGTTTTCAAGAAGGTAGAATTGAGTGGTGTTTTTTTGTACTTTTACTATATTGTAACTAGAAGAGGAGGTAGCATTAATCACTTTAGTACCATTAGCATCATCTGGTATAACCCAGCCATTTTTGTATTTGCTCCAAGCATTCATATGGACAGGAGTTTGACCAGGAAATTCGCTCTGACTTGCATATGCCCAAGTCCCCCCACCCATAAGAGCAAAGCTACCAACCCCACCACCAAGGTATAAATCTGGAAGGTTAAAGGCTGAATGACCTAACTCGTGAGCGATTATGCCTATGGTAGCATCATGAGTATTGAATCTTGCATCATGGCGTTCACCAAAGAGGGCATAGTTGCCATTGTTTGTGCATCCCATGATTCTCACTCCATCTAAGAGAGGAGCGTTTATGCTATCTACACAATCTTGATGCGCCCATATCCCATTGGTGACATGACTGCCCTCATAGGCATCTTCATAGCCAGCGATGATGAAAGTTATAAGGAGTTCATTTGCTTGGATGTAGCCGTCTCCATTTGTGTCATATGCATTAAAAGATACTTTGTCATCTAATATACTTAAAGCTGATGCTAAATCAGGGTAAACATTTGTATTAAACAATGGGCTATTTATATCAGTGTCAGGATGGTTTTTTCCTAGTAGTACTGAGGCTATTCCATTGCACTCTGTGGCTTCTGAAAATTCAAATTGGTTTTGGCTTATCTCTGTATAGTAATCATTTAGTGTGCCACTGTTTTTAGAAAAGATTTTTTGTGCCCAAGTAGAAAAGGGTGAAGTGATTTGAACATTATTGTAGTTTATAAGAACAACGAGCATAGGTATATCGGTTTGGCTTGTAACTGATATGTTTTGTTTGCTAGTTGCACACTCAAGGAGTGAAGCGCTTGGTGTATAGATATCATCAATAGAGTTTGTAGCATCAGAAATAGCATTATCAGAGCTACATCCTAAAAATGTAAAGATACTAAAAATAAATAAAAAATAGTGATACATTATAAGGCCTTTATAATTTATTATACAGTTTTTTATTAAATAACGGCTATAATGTCGTAATTAAAATGACGGATAAACCATGCAAAATAATGAACATAAAAAACAAAGCGAACACTTAGAACTTGGAATAATAAACACCCTTAGAGTAGATAGATACTCACCTCACGGACTACATCTTCATGCACTTGATGAAAAAGATGTCCTTCTCCCTAAAGCTTATGAAACAAAAGATATGACAGTAGATTCTCTCATAGATGTGTTTTTGTATACAGATAGCGAAGATAGACTCATAGCTACTACACTCAAACCAGTTGCGATGCTAAACGAGTTTGCTTTTTTTGAGGTGGTAGATGTTGCAAAGTTTGGTGCATTTGTAGACTGGGGACTTTTAAAAGACTTGCTAGTACCAAATATGTTTCAGCGTACACCTTTTAAAGTTGGTGAGAAACGCTTTTTAAAAGTTGTCTACGATGAACAAACTCACCGTTTAGTTGGCACAGAAAAAACACAATCTTTTTTTAATGATGCTAAGCCAAAAGGGCTTAAGCCACACCAAGAGGTAAAAATCACTATCATTGCTAAAACACCATTAGGCTTTAAGTGTATAGTTGAGAACAAATATGAGGGGCTTATATATAAAAATGAAGTATTTCAAGAACTTAGCATCGCGCAAACGCTTCAAGCCTACATAAAAAATGTTCGTAAAGATGGTGGCATAGATATAAAACTACAAAAAAGTGGCGCAGCGAAAAAAAGTAGTGATGCTGACACAGTCTTAGAGCTCATCAAACAAAACGGTGGAAGCATGCCATACAACTACAAAAGTGATGCAGACTTACTAAAAGATGTATTCGGACTCAGTAAAAAAGCCTTTAAAAAATCACTCACTACACTCAATGATGCTAAGAAGATAGAGATAAAAGATACAGGAATCTACTTAAAATAAGTATTTATTAAATATATCTGAACTATAATTAAAGTAATTTTAATGAAGGAAGTTATAAATGTCAAAGTCATACTTAGAATCTCACCCCGATGAAAACGGATTTTTTGGAAAATTTGGAGGTGCGTTTATACCACCACCATTAGAGGGTCCATTTGCTGACATTACAGCAGAGTACAAAAGACTTAAAAATGACCCTGAATTTATAGCTGAACTTAAATATGTTCGTAAACATTACCAAGGTCGTCCAACGCCTATCTCTTACGCAAAAAACTTAACTGAGCATTGTGGCGGTGCTAAAATCTTTTTAAAACGTGAAGACTTGAACCATATGGGTGCACATAAACTCAACCACTGTATGGCAGAGGTGATGTTGGCAAAAAAACTTGGTAAAACTAAGGTTATGGCTGAGACTGGGGCAGGGCAACATGGTGTAGCTCTTGCAACTGCTGCAGCCTATTTTGGACTAGAATGTGAGATACATATGGGTGAAGTTGACATAGAAAAAGAGCATCCAAATGTTATACGTATGAAGATTCTTGGTGCAAAAGTTATACCAGCTACGCACGGACTTCGTACCTTAAAAGAAGCAGTCGATAGTGCTTTTGAAGCTTATGTACCTCAAGCAGACACTGCATTGTTTTGTATAGGGAGTGTAGTAGGACCGCACCCTTTTCCAATGATGGTAAGAGACTTTCAGTCAATTGTTGGGCATGAAGCAAAAGAGCAGTTCTTAGAGATGGAAAATAACCTCCCAGACCATGTTATAGCCTGTGTAGGAGGTGGAAGTAACGCTATGGGAATCTTTGCGGGTTTCATAGATGATGAAGAGGTGACTTTAACTGGTGTAGAGCCTATGGGAAAAGGTGATAAGTTAGGTGAGCATGCCGCCTCTTTAACTTATGGTGAAGAGGGGATTATGCATGGTTTTAACTCCATCATGCTTAAAGACAAAGATGGCGAGCCAGCTCCAGTCTACTCTATCGGTTCTGGAATTGATTATCCATCAGTTGGACCTGAACATGCTCATTTAAAAGATATTGGTCGTACGACAGTTGGTTTATGTAATGATGAAGAAGCAGTAGATGCTTTTTATAAACTCTCACAACTTGAAGGTATCATCCCAGCGCTAGAGTCTGCTCATGCAGTTGCTTATGCCATGAAGTTAGCAAAAGAAATCGGGAGTGATAAAACGATACTTATCAATCTAAGCGGACGCGGTGATAAAGATATAGATTTTGTTGTAGATAATCATCCCGTACCAAATGCGAAATTTTAAATGAAAGAATACAACTTTCTTTTAGAGAGTTCATTAAGTGGCGAACTACTTCTTTTTCGTACATTATGGAACAATTCAGAAGATAATATGTTTATAGTGAGTGTTGATGCTAATGGAGATTTTATAGCTGAGGCTAGTAACTCTTCATTGGAAAAAACTTTCAAAATAAGCTAGAAATATTAAATGAAAAATTAGAAATTGAAGTAGAACAAAGAACAAGAGAGTTACAATTAGCACTTTTAGATATGGAGAAATTATCAACTTTAGATGCCTTAACTAATATATTTAACAGACGTTACTTTGATGATATTTTTGTAAATATGGTAAATAGCGCAAAAAGAAAAAAGGAATTGTTTAATTTTTTGATGTTAGATGTAGATTATTTTAAAGATTATAATGATGTTTATGGGCATCAGTTGGGTGATGATGTTTTAATAAGAATATCTGAAGTGTTGAAAAAAACATTTTTTAGAGCGGATGATGCAAGTTTTCGTTTAGGCGGAGAAGAGTTTGGTGTCATATATAATACTAAAAATGAGTCAGCAGCTATTGCCTTGGCGGATAGGTTGCGATTAGAGATTTTTAATTTAAAAATAGAAAATAAAAAGAGTAAGGAACATAAATATATAAGTGTTTCATTGGGTTTGGTATCTATTGATTCTAAAGAGATAATCGAAAGAAATATTGTTTACCATCAAGCAGATAAGTTACTTTATAAAGCAAAAAAAGATGGAAGAAATAAGCTAAAATATTCTACATCTCAACTTCATTAAACATCTCTAAAAATTCGTCTTTTACTTTTTTGTTCACACTTGCTACGATATAACCTTGATGAGATATGGGGTCTATATCTTTCCCTTGTAGGTCTGTCACAAAACCGCCTGCATTTCGTATAATGAGGACTGCTGCTGAGAGGTCCCAAGCATTTGCCTGAGCATTAAAATGAGCTATGTAGTTTGAAAAGGCACCCTTGGCTACCATACACATAGAGTAAGTTATGCTCCCTCCAATGGAAACGAGTTTTTTTACGCGATCTTCTTTGAAAAGTCTATTGAGATTTTTGACGATGGGGTGTTGTCTCTCCGGTTTAAAGTTGACAACTGTTACTCCATCATTGTGTCGTAAAGGGAGTTCTAGTAAACCTAAATATGCTTTTTCATTAACCTCAGTATGAAAAAACTCATCCGTAAATGGGTTAAAAACAATACCTAATTTTACTTTACCGCTTTCTATAAGGGAAAGGTTGATTGCAGAAGTATTTTCATGAGTTATGAAGGCCCAAGTTCCATCTATGGGGTCTATCGCCCAGTATGGTTTGTCTATATTTATGATGTTTGAGTCTTCTTCCCCCATCACTTGGATATCAAAGTTATCTTGAAGTTTTTTCGTGATGTAGGCTTGGATTTGCGTGTCTATGTTAGTGATGGGAGTGTTATCATCTTTAAAGGAAAATCCAAAAGCATTTGTAGCGCGTGCCTCTTTTATGATTTTACCAGCTTCACTAATGATTTGTTTTGCAATAATGAGGTATATATTTTTCATATTTATCTTCCTTTATTACCTCATATTATAGCTTCCTAAGCTAAATTATAGGATAATAACTAAGAACAAAGGCTTAAACTTGATTTTAAAATTTATAGAAAGTATTGGTGATAAAACTATCAACATTGTTTTTGAATTTTTAGAAGCTAGCAAGTTTGTTTATCTTTGTGTAACCCATATGTTTAAACCTCATAGTTATAACCCTGCAATGCGCATGGTTCTTACTAAGCAGATTTATTTTACAAGTGTTGGTATTTTGCCTCTTTTTGTAATGATGGCTATGTTTTTTGGTTCTATAATTATCGGGATAGTCATTGTATTAGCTACTGAGTATAATTTAGAGAGTAGTATAGGGTCTATAATCATTAACTTTGTTATGGATGAATTTTCCCCTTTTTTCACAGCACTTTTGATATCACTTCGTTCAGGGGCCGCTATCAATACAGAGATAGCTGTGATGAATGTCAACAAAGAATTAAATACTTTACGTGAATACAAAATAGATTTGATAGACTATCTTTTTCTTCCCCGCATCATTAGCGGGATGATAAGCGTAACCTCTCTTTCCATTGTTTTTGCTATCATTATGCTTAGTAGTGGGTATCTTGTTACACTTTTTTACATGAATATGGATCTACACGCCTACTCGAACCTTTTGTTGAGTGCAGTTGAAGTGAAAGATGTAGTTGTATTAGTAAGTAAAGGCTTAGCTTTTGGTTTTGTGATTACGCTTATACCCATATATAGTGGAATCAAGACGACAAATAGTTACACAGCTATTCCTATCTCTGTGTTAAATGGGATGATGAAGCTTTTTATAGCTATATTTTTAATCGAGGTGTTATCATTAGTAATCCAATCACTTTAAATTTTTACTCTGAAGTAGAAGAGATTCAAGAGGTCTTAGAAGAGATTGACGGATATAGTATAATCTCTGTTGATACACCACTTATAGCCAACTTAGATATGCTTGAAAATATTGCTTTGATTCGTGAGGTACATAATCATACCCCAGTCCGTATAGCACAAGAAGAAGCAAAGGTGTATTTAAATAAAATAAATAGAATAGACCTCGGACTTAAAAGGCCACATCAGTGTAATGAGGTTGAGGTTTTTTATATTATGATCATTAGAGCTTTAATGACAAATGAAAAAAATATAGTTATCTTAAATCCATTGGCGATACTTAAAAATATAGAATTTTTAGCAATTGCTATGAGAAATTTAGCGATATTGAATGAAACAAAAAATATAATAATATTAGAAAATGAGATTAATAGATTTCACTATGAGGGGATGTTGGTATTTCAATGACATATGATAAGATGAGATTAACAGTTGGTTTTTTTGTAATTATAATCACGATCCTTATGGGTATGTTTATGTATATTTTGTTAGAAGAAAAAGGTGCTTTTCATCAACGATATACCTTCCACTTTCAAACAGATAGCGCCACCTCTTTTAAGGTTGGAATGCCACTCAAGTATTCTGGATTTGAGATTGGTGTGATAGACTCTATGGCATTAAATGATGATGGAACTGTACGTATGAGCTTTTCTGTTGATGAAGATAATAGAAAATGGATAACAGAGGATTCTGTTTTAATGATAACAAAACCCTTAATCGGCTCTGCACATATAGTTCTTTACTCCGCAATAGATAATGCTCTTTTAAAACCAGGGGAAAGCTTAACACTTCTGATGAGTGACGATATTAATGACATGATAGTAAAGTTGCAACCGGCTGTGGATAAAATCATTAGCATCATTAATAATATAGATAATATAACCTTTGCAATCTCTCAAAAAGATTCAGATATGATGATGATGCTTAAAAATGCAAAAGATTTTACAGCTAAACTTGCTCAAGAAGATTCTTTACTTACGAGTATAACTGGTTCAAAAACTTCTACAGATGACTTCATAGACTCTTTAGCATCACTAGATAAAATGATGAAAAATTTAGAACACTTAACGAAGCACCTAGATGGGGACATAGTGAAACCATCATCAAATGTGATTAAAAACTTAGACTTGATTTTAAAGGATGTCCAAGAAAAACTTGAAAAACTTGATGCTACGGTATCTTCTATTGGTGCGTATGATGAAGATTTAACTACGATAAAAGAGGAGATATCTACAGGGCTACAAAAATCTAACCAAATTATGGATAAAGTAGATGCACTGATGCAAGACGATGATGCTACTGAGGTGATACTTCCATGATAAGAGTACTGCTTCCTTTTTTTATCTTAGTTCTTTTGAGTGCTTGTTCATTCAAGTCTAAGCCTGATGCTTGGAAATACAAGTCTATAAATGCTTTTAGCTCCTATACAAACAATTTTTTAAGTGATAGGGATGCTTTAGCTAAGGGTGATTTAAAAAGGGCTATACATCATGCAAAGCAAAGTGCTAATCTTAACCAACTCTCACGTATATACTTAGGAAAGTGTGCGCTTAATATCTCTGTTGGTATTGAAGATAAATGTTTAGAGTATCAAGATATAGAAAGTTTACTCGAAGATAAGGAGTTAGATAGTTACTACAAGCTTATAAGTACTTCGTTGAAACCTCAAGACATTAAGACTCTTGATAGTACCTATAAAAATTTTGCACAAAGTGTCTTAGCATCAAATTATACTCAAGCAAAAAAAGAACTTTTTGATATGGATGTAATTACATCAAAACTATTGAGTGCTTCACTTATAAAAGAGCGGCTTAATTTTGCAGAAGTGGAGCGTTTAATAGATGATGCTTCTTTTTATGGTTATAAAAAAAGTGTATTGTTTTGGTTGAACGTGTTACAAGAAA
Source organism: Sulfurimonas sp. (assembly GCA_026988245.1). GTDB lineage: Bacteria > Campylobacterota > Campylobacteria > Campylobacterales > Sulfurimonadaceae > Sulfurimonas. Next base: position 20,659 of record JALSLR010000106.1, on the reverse strand, counting down.
AAACAACATCAGAAGATAAGTTAAGGGAGATAGATAAAAAACTAAGGGTTTTAGGGAGTTTAACAGGAGTATAGTCTTCAAGAGTCAGTAAAAGACTATACATTGAGAATCGATATAAAAATTATATAGAAATAGTGTTAGACAATTGTTAATTAAAAATTAGATATTTTTAGTTAATATTACTTTAAAATTTGAGGAATAAAAATGAAAAAATGTAATTCACTAGAAGAAGTAAGAACAGAGATAGATAAAATAGATGATGCTCTCGTAGAGTTAATTGCAAAAAGAAGTCATTATATACATCAAGCTGTAGCTTTTAAAAATAGTGTTGATGAGGTTAAGGCTGAAGATAGAGTTGAGTTTATCAAACAAAAAGTACGTGCAAAGGCCATTGAGTTAGATGTATCACCAAATATGATTTCAGAGTTATTTACCAAGATGATTAATGAGATGGTAGAAGATGAAATAGCACAATTTCGAGATACTTCTGGTTTCTAAGTATAGATGAAAAAAATCATAATTTTACTTTTTAGTTTTATAGCTCTCTATGCGCAAGATGCTTTTGTATCTGCAGAGTACTTAAGAAATTCATTTGATGATAAAAATCTTGTAGTGATAGATATAAGTGATAGTTATAAAATGAGTCATATAGATGGTGCTATATCTTTTGATGTCCACTACCTGATAGACAAAGAAAAAAGTAATAATGCTTTAAAATCACCAAGACGTATACAAGAAATTTTTGGGAATATCGGCCTCTCAGATGATTCTCATGTTATCATTTATGGAAGAAATGATTTTGAAGACTTCAAACGAGCTACTTTTTTAGCTTTTGTTTTAATCTCTAGTGGTTTTGAAGAGGTGCGAATTTTAGATGGTGGGTATATGTCATGGATTTTTGAGTATGACAGCTTAGTTACTAAGGAAGTAAGAATATTAGATTCTCATAAGATCACTTTAAAACCTAAAAAAATCTCCATAGATAATAAAATTTTAAAAAATATTTCTAAAAGAAATCTGCTACTTGATGCGAGAGATTCGGAGTCATATGTTAATGGGCATATACAAGGAGCTAAAAACTCTCCGTATAGAGATAAGTTTTTACGTGATTATACTTTAATCTCAAGTGAAAAATTACAAGATTATTACTTGAGAAAATTGCAAATTAGTCTTAATGATATAATTGTATATTCTGATGATATATTTACCTCTAGCCTTGAGTGGTTTATTGTCAATCGTGTGATGGGCTTTAGAAGTGCAAAGATTTACTATAATTCTTTTACAGACTACAAAGACTTAGGCTTGAAAATAAGTTCATATAAGCAATAATTGCTATAATTACAAAAATATAAATACATAAGTGAGATGAGATGATAACTTTTAGTGAGATGCTACTAAAACTACAAGAATTTTGGATGAAAGAGGGGTGTAATATCGTACAACCTTATGATATCCCCTCTGGTGCAGGAACCTTTCACCCAGCGACTTTTCTTCGTTCACTTGACTCAACTCCTTGGGCTACTGCCTATGTCGCGCCATCTCGCCGTCCAACAGATGGTCGTTATGGAGAAAATCCAAATCGTCTTGGAAGCTACTATCAGTTTCAAGCACTCATAAAGCCATCACCAGATAATATTCAAGAGTTATATTTAAAATCTTTAGAGTATCTAGGACTTGATGTATCTAAGCACGATATCCGTTTCGTAGAAGACAACTGGGAGTCACCAACACTCGGTGCATGGGGTCTTGGCTGGGAAGTTTGGTTAAACGGTATGGAGGTGACTCAGTTTACTTACTTTCAACAAGTTGGTGGCATTGAGTGTAACCCTGTAGCCGTTGAGATAACTTATGGAACTGAGCGTTTAGCTATGTATTTGCAAAATGTTGATAACATTTTTGACATCGTATGGAATGAAAACGAACATGGTACAACTTATTACAGAGATGTACATAAAGAGAGTGAGATAGAGTTTTCAAAATACAATTTTGAAGTAGCAGATGTCCCTATGCTCTTTGCAGAGTTTAATGCAAAATGTGATGAGTGTTTACGGACACTAGAAGCAGGACTTCCATTACCAGCATATGACTTATGTATGATGGCATCAAATACTTTTAACATACTCGATGCAAGAAAAGCAATAAGCCAAACCGAACGTCAAAACTATATGTTAAAAATCCGAGAACTTTCAAAAGGGTGTGCGGAGTTGTATAAGGCACAAGAGAATGATAGACTTAAGAGAGTTAAGGGTTAATTAAAAGAAAAGTATGACACTTTGTCATAAAATTTATTAAATACTAGGATTGTTGATATACTCTTTAAAAATCACTTTGGAGAGTATGATGACTATACCAATGTTATTTAGCATGAATGCAGAGGAACAAAAGTTTAACATGAATATGAAAGTTAATAAAAAAAATAATATTCGTACAATAGAACTTTTTGCTGGAGTTGGTGGTTTTCGTCTAGGTTTACAAAATGTAAGTTCACTGAGTGTTGGATACGAAATTGTATGGAGTAACCAGTGGGAACCTTCAACGAAAACACAACATGCATCAGATGTATATTGTAAAAATTTTGGCTACTTAAATCATAGTAATGAAGATATATCTAATGTTAAAGTTAGTGATATACCAGATCATGACTTACTTGTTGGTGGTTTCCCCTGTCAAGATTATTCAGTCGCAAGTACACTCAAAAATTCACAAGGAATAGTTGGAAAAAAAGGTGTCTTATGGTGGGAGATACATAGAATACTACAGGAAAAAAAAGATAAAGCACCCAAATACTTAATGTTAGAGAATGTAGATAGACTTTTAAAATCGCCTGCGAGTCAAAGAGGAAGAGATTTTGCGATAATATTGTCATCTTTAAATGCACTTGAGTATGCAGTAGAATGGCGCGTCATAAATGCTAGTGAATATGGAATGCCACAAAAAAGGCGTAGAGTGTTTATAATGGCATATAAAAAAGGCACAGAATTATATAAAACTATAAAAAATAAAAATTCCGTAGAAATATTAAGTCAATCCGGACTTTTTGCTCAATCGTTTCCTATAAAAAAATTAGAAAAAGACAATATAGTATCAGCTAAATTAAGTGATGATTTAGTTGATATTACGAATAACTTTAATATAAACACACCTAAGAAAAATACTTTTTTAGATACTGGTTATATGATAAATGGTAACTACTATACATCAAAAATAGAAGTTAATTATAATGATGAATATTCAGTTTTAGGTGATTTTTTAGTAGATGAAAAAGAGGTAGCAAATGAATTTTATATAGATGATGTTGAATTAGAAAAATGGAAATATCAAAAAGGTTCTAAGTCTATACAAAGAGTGAATAAAACTACAGGCCATGAATATACCTATAGCGAAGGAAGTATGAGTTTTCCAGACTGTTTGACTAAAGCATCAAGAACTATTATTACGGGAGAAGGTGGTGCTAGTGCTTCAAGATTTAAGCATGTAGTATATGTAAATGGAAAATATAGAAGATTAGTTCCGATTGAACTCGAAAGACTTAATATGTTTCCAGACAATCATACTCTTGGTGTGACAGATTCTAAAAGAGCTTTTTTAATGGGTAATGCACTAGTTGTAGGTATAGTTGAAAAACTAGGAATGCAGCTAATAAAAGAGATATAAAATAGGATTGATGCTATGCAATATAAGATTCATTCATTTAGACATGGAAAAATAATTTTAGAAAATGAACCAACTTATATTAAAATATGGAGTGAATTACTTCTTGCGATTGAAAGCATAGGTGATGAAGCCATTATAATACATCATGAAGATAATAATAGAAGAGCAAAAAGTATTTCAGAATCGATAAATAATTTATTAAAAGATAGATTGATTGCTTTAGGATGGAATGAAGAAAGCTATATATTTCAAGATGACGAATATAGTGGAAATCGATGGAGGTTAGACTTTGCTAAAGAAAGTATATCTGTAGAAGTCGCCTTTAACCATGGAGAAGCTATAGCATGGAATTTAATAAAGCCAGTGTTAGCCAGCGAGTTAAATCATGTAAAAAAAGAAGTGAACACGGAAGTTGGTGTCATAATTTGTGCTACAAAAGAGTTAAAAGATAAAGGTGGATTTGATGGAGCTGTTGGCGAGTATGAAAAATTTTTGACCTACCTGAATCCGTTAAGGGATATTTTATCTGTACCAATGGTTATTATAGGATTAGAAGCACCAAAAACATTTATAATAAAAGTAGAAAAAATTGATGGAAAGAATCAGGGGATAGTAATAAAACAATAATGATTACTACATTAATAGGTCAAATAGACCACATACTTTTTGAAAATGATGAGGGTTTTTTTATCGCGGTTTTAAAAAGTGGTGAAAAAATCTCTGGTGTATATTTGGATGCAAAAGTATCTAGTATAAAAGGCTCCGCTGTAACACTTAGTGGTTACTGGGAGGAGCATAAAAAGTATGGTAAAACTTTTAAGTTTGACCACCTCAAAGTAAACCAAAATCCACTTTTTTTCTTTTTAAACAAAATCATAAAAGGTTTTACAAAAAAACTCTCCGCCGAACTTATAGAAAAGTTTGGAGAGAAGGGCTTAATTGATATCTTAGATAACGATATAGAAAGACTTTTAGAGTTCAATGGTATCAAAGAGAAACGTTTAAAGAAGATTCAAGCAAGTTGGAAAAAATACCATGCAATGCGTAAGTTGGGTGAATTTTTAACACCTTATGAAGTAAGTCCTGCCCTTTTGACGATGATATCTACTGCTATGAAAGATGTAGATGAGCCATGCACCAAGATAAAAAACAATCCTTATATACTCACCTCTATAAATAACATCGGTTTTAAGCGTGCTGATGAATTAGCACTGAAAATGGGTCTAAATATAGAGGATGACAAAAGAATCAGTTCTGCTATGGATTATGTGCTTTTAAACTACTGCGAACAACAGGGTAACTCATGTGTAGCTAAAGAGTTGCTTTTTAATGCGCTTGATGAACTTCTTGGCTTTTTCGATAAACGTCATCTTTATGAGGTTGCCTTAGTGGAGAGGGTAGCAGAGTCTAGCATCGTACTTATGAAAAATGACAGGGTATCTCCTGCTCGTCTTTATGATGCTGAAAAGTTTTTATATGATGATTTTAAAACCAGAGCAAAAGGGGATAGCGGTGGCTTTGTAAAAGAGTTAGATGAGTTTTTGACAAAGAGCGAACTCAAACTTGGCGAACAACAACGTCAAGCAGTAGAGATGATTAACAAAGGAGTTAAGTTGCTCTTTTTGGTTGGATATGCTGGGACAGGGAAAAGTACAACAAGTAAAACAATACTAGATCTGCTAAACACCCGTTATGATGCTAAGGAGATAATGACCTGTGCCTTAAGTGGTATAGCTTCACAGCGTATTAGTGATACTACGGGATATGAGAGTGCAACTATACAGAGTTTGCTTATGAAACACGAGGATGACTTCCCCTATGGTGTTGTTTTGATAGATGAAGCATCTATGATAAATTCTACTTTATTTGCACGTGTCGTTGCTAAGATTAGAAGAGATGCAATCTTGATAGTTGTTGGAGATGATGCACAACTTCCCCCTATTGGTGCGGGAAATGTTTTGAGTGATGTGCTTAGCTTAGCATTAGCCCCGATAGTTAAACTTACAAAAATATTTAGACAAAATGAAGACCAAGCGATAACTCTTATCGCAAATGATATACGAAAAGGGATAGTCCCTCAGTATAAAAATCATTATGAAGATTTTGAGTTTCGTGATGTTAGCATCATGAACTACTATGCACTTAAAAATCAGCTTTCACAAAAAGAACTGCATGAGTTACGTGAGCAAAATTCTACAAATATAGTAACTCAAATAGTACATCGTGTGGTAGAGTCCATAGAAAAAGCAAGGTATAGATTAAAAAATAAACAGATTAAAGAGTATCTCAACTATTTTCAAGTTATAACACCTATGAAAGGTGGTACACTTGGTTCTAAAAATCTAAACAAAGTTTTGCAAGAGTATTTCAACCCAAATCCAAAACAATGTATAAAACGTGGTGAATTAGAATTTCGTTTGATGGATAAAGTGGTCCATACAAAAAATGAAAATATGACTTCATGGAGTTCAGATGGCTTTAAAATAGGAGAAGATTCTTCTAATCGGCGTATTTTTAATGGGATGAGTGGCTTGTTGTTTAAGATAAACGAAGAGGAGGAACAGGCTTTTGTATATTACCCAAATGAAGAAGTAGTCGTGGTCTATGAATATGAAGAATTAAAGTCACACCTGATGCTTTCTTATGCTTTGACTATCCACAAGGTACAGGGGATGGAGTATGACATAGTCGTTATCCCTATGACATTTTCTCACTATATTATGCACAATACAAAACTGATATATACCGCTGTTACAAGAGCAAAGCACAAGTGTCTTATCATTGGTGAAAGTGGAGCTTTTGAGAGTGGATGTAAAAAGTTTGAATCTACTCGTAGAGATACCGTTTTATTGGAGCTATAATACTTTTGTGAGATTTAGTTAATTTTGGAACTATTTTTGCTTTATATATGTAATAAACTCTATAAAGGGAAGTATAAATGTTTAGTTTTGTAAAATTTCTTCAATCTCTCAAAGAATTTCTAAAAAGAAAAAAGTGGATATGGTTTACTGCTTTGACCTTCGCTTCGGCTGCTGGAGTACTCGCTTCCATGCTTTTTATAAACTCAATGACAAAAGATGTTGCTTCAAAAACATACTTAGAAGAGCATCGACTTGATACGAACTTACTTGATAACTTTTTAATATCTAGGTATGACTCTTTGCTTTCTATTGCGAGTATCGTAACGTTAAATGAAAAAGTTAAAACCGCGATAAAGTCAAAAAATGAAGCAAATGTTATGGAGTTACTAGAGGCTACATCTACTGGGATTAATGCAAAAACAAATATTAGCCCAATTAAAATACGCTTTTATGCAAAAGATTATAAAACAGAGAACTCTCAAAATAATGAGTTTGCAGATTTGGTTATGAGCTCAAAACAAAATATTTCTGGAATAGTTGCAAATAAAGATGGTATTCGCTTGATAGGAATAACTCCTGTGGATGATGGTAACTCTACTATCGGGGCTATAGAAGTTTCTCAAAGCATACATGCCCTTAAGGTTGATTTTGAACGCTTAGGAAAAGAGTTTATCTTTGTGTTGAACAAAAATCAGTTAGTGTTTTTAGATATAGCACATAAAACAGATACTTACCATGATATAGATGATACATATAAGGTAGCGTTTCATAACTATGATTCAAAGTTTTATCAAAATTTACAACGTCTTAATATTGAAGAAGTGATAGCAAGAAAATATGAAGCAAATAAAAGTTTTTATACTACCTATGATGAAACTATTGATTTAAATGGAAGGCAGATAGGTTTATTTTTTATAGGTGAGAGTTCAGTAGGTGGCAGTTCGTTTGTGCAAATTACGAAAAATATGATTAATTCGATTACAACCGTAGCTCTTGGCTTAGTAATCTCGCTAATCTTATTCATCTTTTAAGGCAGGGATATGAAACGTTTAAAAATAATGAAGTCATACGTCGTAGTATGGCTGTTTATTTATTTTATCGTAGTCTCAAACATAGAAGCTATCTCTATGTACTTTTTTGCAACGCTCACCTTTAATCTTGCTGTACTTACTGTTTTAACTATTGGTATTATTATGGTTATGAAAGCTGCCGTGAACCTGGTGATGCTAGCTGGTACATTTGGTATATTAGCATATAAAAAAGATAATTTGGAGTTTTACCTTCAAGGTATTGAAAAGGTAATGCCAGCAAGTATTGCGCATATGTTTCAAACTCGTGCTAAAAAAGGGATGTTGCTTTTTACTGCAGAAGAGGCACGTGATGTTGTTGAGATGATTGAAGAGAGATTTGGTCATCAAAACAGGTACACGAACTACTTTACTGGTACAGTGTTGATGATTGGTCTGCTTGGAACATTCTCAGGCTTACTTATAGCTATTGATGATATGGGTAGAATTATCTTATCATTATCTGGAGATATTGACTTAGCAAAGGTTATCTCAGATTTTTCAGGACCACTTGGTGGTATGGCAGTTGGTTTTGGTTCGTCACTTTTTGGGGTTGTTGCTGCGATTATCCTTGGTCTTAAAGGATATATACTCAATAAAAATCAAGAACAACTTATCAATGGTGTTGAAGACTGGTTGAAAAGTCGTACTATTGACAGTGGTGGTTCAGTAGAGGGTACAACTGGTGAAGCAGGTGATGATGGTCATACATCATCCTTTATGGATGTTTTTGTAAACAATTTAACAGAACTTACTGAGGAGATGAGTAAAATCTCAAAGACAAATGAACAACTTCATTCTATCACAGTAGCCTCAATACAACAAGCAAGAGATGAACATGAACTGAGTCTTGATGTGTTTAATGATATAAGCAGTTCTTTGCAAAATATAGATACAAATGCTCATAGTACAACTACACTCTTAGCACAACAGTTTAATTCTTTACAGATAAGTATGAATACAAATCATCAACAGCTTATTGTGCAACAGCAAGACTCAATGTACCTTTTAATAGAAAAAATTGAGAACGCACTTGAAATCACACACTCTAATATAACTCAGAAATTTCAAGAGATATCTCAAACTAGTACAGAGGAACTTTCTCAAAGAGCAACTCAAATTACTGGGTTGTTAAGTTCATTAGAAAATGCTTTAGCAGAAAAACAAAAACTACTTAAAGAGATGCAAACAGGTGACGAAGTTAATCAAGCTACAAATGAAAAATTATTAAATAATTTAATAAACTTATTAAAAGAGTCAAGTACGAAGTTAGATGTTGAGTCTGAGATACTTACGAGTATACATAAACAGCTCAATGAAAATGCAGGGACAAATGATGAAAACTTCAGTGGTATTAGTAAGCTCATTGAGTCTTTCTCTCTTACCCTTCAAGGAGAGCTTAATACCTTAGATGCTCTACATCAAGTGCAACAAAATCAGTCTAAAACAATAGAGGATTCTTTAGCAACAAGTAAAAATATCAATAATACGCTCACGCAAACATATGATCATAATATAAAATATGAAGCACAGTTAAATAATATAACATCAAAAATAGCTTATGTATCCCAACAGATTCATAAAAATAATTCTGAGTCAACAGAGATATTAAACACTGAATTACATCAGTTACATGAGATAGTAAATCACTCTAAAATTCAAGAGACTACACTGATAGATATACTAGATCACAACAAAGGTACATCACAAGCACAACAAGAAACATTGGAGAAAATTTCATCAAGCATAGGTGATATGAAAGATGAATTTTTACAAACGAGTGAGAAAAATCAACTCAAACAAGAGGAAGGTTTAGCTCAAGTTACACAAGCAATACTAGAAAAAGAAGCAGTTTTTTCTCCAGAAGATGGAAAAAAAAGTGGTGGTTTATTTGGTAAATTATTTAACTAGGAAGATTTAGATGGCTAAAGGCTGCCCAGAAGAGTTTAATCCATGGCCCCCATTTGTTGATATATTCGCATCTGTAATCCTTGTTTTAATGCTTTTTTTACTTATCACTGTTGTAAATATCGGGTATTATGCTCAGTTTAAGTCTAAAAGTTCTTATACTGCACAGTCAAATATTAAGTCACCTGATGATACCTCAAATATCGTTCAAACGGTAACTCCTGAGGGTTGTATACCTATGCCTACGATAAATGAAACATATACAGGTGAGGGTAGTGGTTCTAACCTTGTTTCATTTCGAAAGATGATTAAACCACAAGTAGTTTCAGATGGAACAAACTCATTTTTTAGTGGTGGAGAAGGTGATGGCAACTCTGTCAGTTATAGAAATCAAAAAAAAGCTAAAGTATACGATAATCATAACTTAGTACAGTCTAATCGTAAGGTAGAGATATATTTTAAAGATAAAGATATATTTATCCCTACATCAGTCAAGCATAAAATCAGACAATTTATTAGCGGAGTAAATCGAAGTTCTAAAAGTGCTCGTTTTACTATCTATGTGCATGACCCAAGCGGTATCGTGAGTTCAACTATAGCAAAACAAATATCATTAGGTCGCATATTAAATATTAAAAATATTATCAAAAAAAATAATATTAGTGCTTCTAGAATCAAGATGGATTTACAAAACAGTGTTTTAGAACCGTCAAAATATGGAAGCTTAGTCATAAAGGCTGTTATGCCATGAGATATTTAGTTGTTGTTTTATTATTGACGTTATCACTTGTTTCTAAAGAGTTAGAAAGCACAGGAGTAAATCCTGATGCTTATGTAATTCAAGTAGCAACAGTAAAGTCAAAAACAACAGCTCTTACTATACTTAGTCAATTTCCAAATATGAACACATATATAGCAGTAGTAGATGACTATATAGTTCTGTATGTAGTGAATCTAGAGTCCAAAGAAGATGGAAGAAAAAAACTTAATATAATTCATAAAAAGTATAAAGATGCTTATATTCGTAAACTTTCAAAACTTTCAGTGTCTAGGTTAATTAAGATAGAAGATATTGAACCTGAAATATTAAGTGCGCAACTTATAGATGAAGATGTTGACGTTTATGAAAAGAAGCTAACAGATGCCTATGAACAGAAAATAAGCGAGGAAATAAAAGAACGTTTAGAGTTTGAAGCACAAAGAGTCTCTTTGGATGATGATGAATTATTTCATGCAAACAGGGAAAAAGGTTATACCCTGCTTGAAGCGATAGTGCAGTCGCTTAACAACAATAATAAGCTCAAAGCATCTATGGATAAAATAAACCAATCAAAATATCAAGTAGATGAACAAGAAGCTGGTCATCTACCCTCTATTGATCTCTCCGGTGTAGCTGGGTATGAAAGAAGAACTTCGCAATCTGGTGACTTAGATGTAAACAATACTATTGAAGATGTAGAAATGAAGTATAAAAAAACAGAAGCCTATCTCACAATTACTGAAAATCTTTGGAGTGGTGGAAAAATAGAAGGAAGGGTGAGTGAGCAGGAGAGTAAACTCCAAGGTGCACTCCATGAGCATAGAGATAAAATGGAATCAGCAACGATAGAAATCATTAAATCATATTTTGATGTTGTCTACGCTGAAATCGCTGTGAAAGTTTCACAAAAAAATATGCAAAATTATCAGAAAATTCTTAATATAGTTAAGATTAAAGAGGAAAATGGAGCATCCACAAAAGGGGATGTGAACTTCATCTTAGCGAATGTAGATAATGCTAAAACAGCCTTGATTAATACACAAGCTAAACTAAGTGATGCAATGGCTAAGTATGAATACCTCATGCAAGATGTTAATAAGAACAACATGCCATTTGAAACGGGTATGATAATTCCTACACATAATTTAGAAGATTCACTTGCTTATATGAGTGAACACAATGCAAAAATTCTTAGTCAAAAGGCTTATATACAAGCGAGTGCTTACGCTATGGATGCACAAGAAGCGAACTATTATCCTACCATTGACTTTGCGGTAAATGCCGAAAAAAGAAATGAATTTGATGTCGGCATTGGAACAAGAGATAAGGTCAATGCTATTGTGACTCTAAGCTATAATCTTTATGCTGGTGGAAAAGATGAGGCTGGTTACTTACGAAAACTTGCAAGAAATTCAGAATTAAAACATTTATTAGAAGATAAAAAACGTAAGCTAGTTTTTGACATAAAAGTTATCCATCGTGCAGTGAGTTCTACTAGTGATTCTTTAGAATTAACTCGCAGTGAAGTTATTGCAGCTCGTAAGGTTGTTGAGAGTTACTGGATAGCATTTAAGCATGGTACACAAGACTTACAGGCACTCCAGCTTGCACAAAGAAATCTTAACCGATCGGAATTAGACTACATTACTTATAAGAAAAATCTTATTATTAATGACTTTAAACTCAAACAAGATACAGGTGAACTGCTCCCTTACTTACGAATCATAAACTTAAAGGGCAGAGAGTTCGCTCATAATGATTAATTTAATGTTCACTAAGTGAATTTGACTTTATATCTTTAAGTGGTTTGAGTATATACTCTAAGATACTCTTTTTACCTGTTTTAATGTTAATATTAGCAGCCATTCCTGCGAGTACATTGTTGTTCTCGCCAAAAGAGGATTCTATTGTTTTTACTTTTGCTTCGTAAAAACTATTGCCATTGTTATCTATGAAACTATCTGGAGATATGTAGATAAGTTTACCATCAAGGGTTCCATATCTTGAAGTATCAAAGGCGGTAACTTCAACGCTTACATCTTGCCCCTCCCAGATAAGACCACGATCAGAAGTCTTTATCCTTGCTTCTACCATAAGTGATCCATCGAGTGGAGTTATCTCGGCAACTTCGTCTCCTGGTTTTATAATACCACCTATAGTATGAAAATTGAGTTGTTTGATTTGACCATTAACTGGAGATTTTATGGTGAGTCTTACCTCCCTGTCTGTATTGGCTTTTCCTTTTTCTAAGAGTTTGTTGATACTTACTCTTACTTTACTTAACTCCTTTAACTGTTTTGAATGTTCTTTGCTTTTAAAGTTATTTTGTTTCTTTTTAGCTTCTTGTAGCTCTTCTTGAACTACGGGAATAGAGTTTTGCAATGATTGTTTTTGTGTCACTATGCTTTGCTTTTTAGCTAACTCTTGCAAGTACATCTGTCTTGATGCTGCACCAAGTCGGACTAAGTTTTCTTGTATTTTTACATTTTCTTTTGCGATGGCTAATTCTAAGTCAAGGTTTGAGAGCTTGTTTTTCATCTCTTTTATTTTGTATCTTTTTTTATCTATATCATCTTGAAGTAGTTCGTATTCACCTACAAATTCTTGTCTATCTGATTTAAATATTCTTCTTTCATTAGTGATTATTTCTGGGATGAACTTAGCGAGTTTATCATCAAATATTACTTTATTTTCTTCAGATATCTCCGCTTTAAGTCGAGATTTTTGAGCAAGTAGTGCGTAGAGTTCTATCTTTTTTTCATTTTGATCTGAAAGAAAAAAAGCTTGAGAGAGTTTATAAAGAGAGTCTCCTTTTTTTACATTATCTCCTTCGCTAACTAATATATCTGAAATAATACCACCCTCAAGATGTTGAATGATTTTTGTTTGACCAGACGGGATAATTCTTCCCGTTCCACGAACACTTTCATCAACCTCACTTAGTGCTGACCAAACGATAAAAACTACCATAAAAAGCATAATAGGCCAGGTAACAAGTCTATGGTTCCAGTTGTTCTCAAATGATACTATTGAGTTCATTATTTGCCCCCTTGAAGTTTTGTAAGGACTGTCTCTTTTGGTCCATCTGCAACAACTTTACCGTTATCTATCACTATCACTCTGTCTACTAAGTCAAGTGCTGCAAACCTATGCGTTATAATTAAGAGAGTTTTATCTTCTATGAGTGGTTTTAAGTTCTCTACAACACTTTTTTCAAGTCCTACATCTAAGCCAGTTGTTGGCTCATCAAGTATTAAAATATTTGGGTTGTGAACAAGAGCGCGAGCAAGTGCGACTAGGTGTTTTTGACCAACTGAAAGGTTGTCACCATTCTCACCTACCTGCATAGCATCACCATAGCCACTTTTTTTTATGAGTGATTCTAAGCCTGTAAGTTTAGTGAGATTTACAAAGTCTTCTTTAGATATAGAACGAGATAATGCTATGTTTTCTTTGATACTTCCTGCAAACATAAAGGGGTCTTGTGGCATAACACCTATGTTTTGACGAACTTCTATAGGATGGACACTCGATGTTTCATGTCCATCTAAAAATACAGAGCCAGTACTGGGTAAATCAAGTGCGGCGATGAGTCTGAGTATGGTACTTTTTCCAGCGCCAGTTTGACCGATGATGCCTACTCTTTCTCCATCTTTTATGCTAAAACTAACATTATCCAAAGATGGATATTTACTACCTTGGTAATAATAACTCACATTTGAGAACTCTATGTTTCCTTTTAGTTTTCCAAGACCTATTTGAGTGTTTTCATTGACTTCACGAGGAAGATGCCAAAACTCATTTATCGAAGTAAGCGCTTCGCGCATTTTTTTGTAGTGAAGTAAAACGCCTGAAATATTTACTATGGGTACCATAGCACGAGATGAGAGGATAGTCACTGCTATAAGTCCACCTATGCTAAGGTTGTTTGCATGAACCTCATATACACCTACAAATACAACGAAAAGGGTGACTGCTTGGATGATGATATATGAAGAGTTAGTTGCTGAGTGTTGCAGTATCTGTATGCGTTGTCCAAGTTGTTCATGAAAAGCTACTAAGCGTCGCCAAATAAACATTCTTTGTGTATGACCATTTACAAGTTTTATAGCATCACGACCTTGTATGGTTTCAACTAAAAAACCATTTTTACTTTGCGCTTCTTTAAACTGTTCATGGGCAAGAGTAGCAAGTGGAATTTGCATCAAAATGTTAAAAGCAACCATGATGAAACCAGCTATAAGTGGAACAAGTGCAATAGTTGGAGATATGATATAAATGACTATAATAGCGATAAAGAAAAATGGTAAATCTAAAATCTGTACCATAGTTCGAGAAGTAAAAAACTCTTTTACTTGTTGTAATTCTTTAAAAAGATTTGCCTTAGTTCCTGAGAGTAGTTTGTCATACTGAGTTTTTACCCCCAGCATACGCTCTAACAATAGCTCTTCTAAGTAAGCGCCTATCTTTTTACCAGTGTTTTCAAGTATGTAAACGCGAGCGGACTTTAGTATCATCTCAAATATAAAAATTATGCCCACTCCAAAAGCTAAAACGAAGAGAGTATCAGTCGCAAAGTTTGGTATCACGCGGTCGTAAATATTCATAGTAAAAAGTGGAAGCGCAATGGCAAAAAGGTTGATGAAAAAACTAAGTATTGCTACTTCTATGTAAGCGCGCCAAGATGCTTTTAATGGAGCTATAAACCAAGAAAGCTCTTTCGTTCTAGAACTTATGACACTCTCTTTTTCGTTTCTAAAAAAGAGTATAGCAACTTTGAAGTACTTTAGTTTTTCTTTTTTGATGCTAAACTCTTCTTTAGTATCTAAGTTTATACCTTTTAGCTCTCCATTATGAGAGTGTTGGATAACTAGCAGTTCATGTTTGTAGTTTTGAACTATGATAGGGAGTAAAAAAGAGTCAAGTTCAGTAAGGTTTACCTCCTCTGTTTTAGCAAAAAGGTTAGATTCTTTTACAACGTGCATAAGTGATTTTAGGTCAAACTCATCTTCGCTGCAACCAGCAAAAGTAAGTATGGTCTCTCTATCAACCCCACCAAAATAAAACTGTAGAATAAGATGCAAAGCATCTACAAGTTGGGCACCTTTTTTATCAAACATCTAAAGCCTTTAGTTTAAACTCATCTTGCATTTGTGAGTAAATCTGTCTAAATACAGAGTTGAAATCTTTTAGAGAATGTTGGGTGAAAAGTTTCGAAGATGGGTACCATTTACTCTCGTTTTCATTGATGCCCCAACGCCAGTCAGGAACCTTTTGTAGTACTATCCATACCTTTGCACCCATAGCCCCAGCTAAGTGTGCTACAGAGGTATCGGATGTGATAATTAGGTCAAGCGCGTTAATGATGCTAAGGGTATCTTTAAAATCTTTTATCTTAGGGCTTAGGTCTATGATGTCATCTTGTAAATCGTACTTTTGTATATCCTGAGCATCATCACCTAACTGAAGTGAGTAAAGTTGTATATCTTCATGCTTAGCCATTTTTGTGAAATGTCTGAGGTCGTATACTTTGTTTTTATAAGACTCGCCTGTGTTACTTGCACCCCAAACTATGCCGATTTTAAGTTTTTTACTCTTTAGTTTATGCTTAGCATCATTGGTAAAATACGGATAATTTTTTGCAATATTTTCAAGCTTAGCATCAAAGAGTAGTGGGAGTGACATCATGGAAAGTTGGAAATCCGACTTAGGTATTTCGTCATTTCTACCATGGACTTCATCCACATAATCCAAGTCTTTAAAAAGCGACACGAGTTCATCGCGAATATATAAAATGACATTTGCACCTTTTTCTTTTAAGTCAAAGAGATACCTTGCAACCATAATGCTGTCGCCAAAACCTTGTTCGGCATGTATGAGTACTCGCTCACCATCTAACTCTTGACCTTTGTAAAGCTCTCTAGTGTAAATCTCTTTGTAAGTTTGAAGATGACCCTGCATCTCCTCTTTTTTAAATCGCCATTCATACTCTTTAAACCCAAACTCGTTCTTACCTTGTTGGAGTAAGACAGTTGCCAAATCAAAGTGAGCATTTATATGTTTAGCATCAAGGCTTAGAGCTTTTTTGTACAAACGTTCAGCACGGTCAAACCTTCCTATGTTTTTGTATGCACTTGCACAGTTGGCATAGTTGTTGGCGGACTTAGGGTCAAGTGATATAGCGATGTTGTGAAAGTGAATAGCCTCTTCGTGTTCGCCTATTTTATTGAGTGCATTTCCTAAGTTAGTATATGCACCTGAATATTTTGGATTGAGGGCTATAGATATTTTATAGAGTTTTATCGCCTCAGTATAGTTTTTAAATTTTGAGTGAATTGCACCTAAGTTTGAATAGGCTTCAGCATATTTACTATTGAGTTTTATAGCACTTTGTAGATATATTAGTGCATCTTTAAATTTATTTTGTTTATATAAGATTACCGCACAGGTATTATAGTGGTTAGCATTGTCTGGTTCTAGTTTTATAGCTTGTAAAATATTTTCAAGTTGAGTCATGGTAAGTATTATATACAATTTTTACTTTTTATTGTATTGAAAGTAAAATACCGATAGTATTATTTATGATAAATCAACCATTTAACCAACTCTGCACAACAAAATACGGACTTATGCTTGTCAATAAAAATGACAGATATATAGGAAAATCGCTTATCCTTTATGGAGAGATAAATGAGGCAGAAAATATTTTTTATAAGCAAGTATGTCCTAAAGGGGCAAATGTTATAGAAGTAGGGAGTAACATAGGTGTACACTCTTTGGCTATTTCTCGTTTTATATCACCTAATGGGCAACTTTTTTGTTTTGAGCCACAAAGGGTAGTTTACCAAACTCTCAATGCAAACTTAGCTCTTAACTCGATAACTAATACCTTCACATACAATAAAGCGGTAGGAGATGAAGCTAAAGAGATAAATATACCAAAAATAGACTATACAAAAGAGGGCAATTTTGGGGGTTTTAGCATAGTTAATGATGCTAAGGGAGAAAAGATACCGCAAATTGTTTTAGATGAGTTTATGGACTTAGAACATCTTGAATTATTAAAAATTGATGTAGAGGGGATGGAAGAAGATGTGATAAGAGGCGCTTTATCTTTGATAGATACGCATAAACCCATTATCTACTGTGAAAACGACAGGCAAGATAGGTCTCAAAGTTTAATAGAACTGCTTTGGTCACTTGAGTATAAATGTTACTGGCATCTACCAGCTCTTTTTAGTGAAGAGAATTTTAATAGTGTTAAAGAAAATATATTTAAAAATCTTGTATCAGTTAATATGTTTTGTGTGCATAAAGAGAGTGAGATTAATGTTACTGGGTTTATAGAAGTTGATGATAGTTCATATCATCCTATGAAGCGATAGGCTAGGCTACTACATGTAATGTTATACCATCAAGTATATAGTTACCTGAGCCATCTCCTCCAGTTATAGATAAGTCTGTAAAGTCAGTTGTAGCGCTTGTAGAGTTGTATAATCCTAAACCATCACCTTTAGCATCACTACCAATTTTAAGAGTCAATTCATTTGTAGCATCAGTCATATCTTTAATATCTTGAGTACTTAAGATGAGCTCATTTCCATCATTTGCATCAGTAGTATCTTGATTTGTTAAAGTAAGTGATGATATATCTAGTGTTTCGATATTTTGAAAATTAGCACCACCAACAAAAGAAGCATCACCAGCTACATCAACTGAACCGGTAAGTGTGACAGTGTCCCCAACAGCAGTAGCATCTGTATTTCCATCGAAAATAAGGTTATTTATATTGGCAAAATCAAGACTATAACTGTCATCTGTGGTACTGCTTCCGATAACGCTCTCAGTTTCAGAAAATGTTGTTGCTATACTTGTGCCTGTTACAGTACCTGCACCGATACCAGTTGTGTCAACACTGATAGCTGTGCCGATATTTGAGAAGTCAAGCACATCTCCTGTTGCTGTGTTTGTCCCCATAGCTATGGTATCTGTTCCGAGTGAGCCTTCTATGTTGTCATCTCCAGAACCTGTAGTTATAATATTATCATTAGTACCAGCAGTAGTTACTGTGATATCCCCAGTAGCAGTACCAGCTGCTATATCTGCTGCTGTAATTGCAACACTTGCATTTCCAGAGCCATCAATAGTTATGGTATTGCCATTAGTTAAGGCAGTTGCATCTATTGTATTTGTTCCAGCACCTGTTGTTATAGTAGCATTGGCATCAGCGAGTGTTATGTTAAGGTTTTCTCCGGCTGCTAGATTACTTGCATCTACATTGGTAGTGGAGTTTGTGATAGTAGTAGTACCAGCTGCCCCCGTGAGTAGGTTAATATCAGTAGAGATATTTGTAGCATCAATGGAGTTACTACCATTGACAGTAAGGTTCGCACTCTCTATATTTGCATCTATGGTGATGTTGCTTGTGATGTTTTCACTAAAAGTTGTATTGACACTATCTGTTCCAGCACCACCATTAAAGGTAAGTGTAGCAGTTGAAAAATCAATGTTAGCATCATCTAGGTTTATAGTTACATTTTTAGTAGCTGTTGTTATAGCAGAAGCATTGACATTTGTTTGGACATTATCAAGTGTAGTCGATGCACTTAATGCTTCATAAAGTATGATGCTAGCTGCTGTAATATTAAGAGCGTTGAGTGTACCTGAGCCATTATTGAGTCCTAAATTACCAGCACCATTGATAGTTTTGTTTGTAGCTTTAGCTACATCTGTACTCATAGTATTTCCAGCTGAGATGGAAAGGATAATATCTGTGTTTGTAGTACCTGTAAGTGTAAAAGTACTTTGGATATCAGCTGTGAGCGTCCCTCCGCCACTTGAAGTTATATTAGATAAATCTTCTGTTCCAGTCATGCCTGTTATAGTTATATCTCCCGTACTGTCAAAATCTATAACATTACCATCTAAGACAGAACTTGCAACACTTGTTGCTCCAGCTTCAGTGACACTTGATGTAATGATACCTGTAGTATTTCCAGAGAGAGTAGTTAAATCTGCGACTGTGAGTGTGTCTGTAACAGTAATGTTTTCATTACCTAAGCCATTATATTGAGCCAAATTGGTTGAATAAATATCTATCAAATCAGTTGAAGTACCACTTATGGTTGAAGTTATAGCAGTTACATCTATAATTTGGTTTGTTTTTGCATTTAATCCTACTAAATCACTTGCATTTGTAGCAGCATTTGAAACTGTGAGTGTTAAGGCATCTGTTGTAGTTGCATTTGCTAAAGCAGTATTTAGATTTGCAGCTGTATCAGCTGTAACAGTCGCAGTAACTGGTTCACTCGTAGCATTAGCGATAGTATTAACATCACTAGCAGATGAGACATTATCGACTGTAACTTGTTCATCTCCAAGACCATTATACTGAGTAACATTAGTTACATAGATATCTATAAGTTCAGAAGCATTACCATTTATAGTATGAGTAGTAGTTAAAGCAGTTACATCTATAACTTGATTCGTTTTAGCATTTAAAGATACTAGATTAGCTGCATCAACATTACCAGCTGATACAGTTAATGATAAGACATCAGTTGCACTAGCATCAGCTAAAGCACTATCTAAATTAGCCGCAGTATCACTAGAGATAGTTGCAGTTACAACACCAGTCGTACCAGCAGTTGCACTATCTAAAATGAAGTTAGCATCACTAGCAGATATAGCACCTGTAATAGTTACAGCGTGAGTAGTACCAACAATAGCTAAAGCATCAGTAACATTAAGAGCACTTGCACCAATAGTTGCAGAGCCCTCAGTTACAGTTGTAATAGTTGTCACTCCAAATGTATCTACCTTAGCATCAAGGGCTACTATGTCCGTAGCATCTGCTGAAGTGTCAGTAGTCGTAAAAGTTATTATATCGTTAGCATCAACATTAGTGATAGCTCCAAGGACAGTCGCTACTGCTCCATCAGAGATAGTAGCAGTAAGAATACCAGTTGTTGCGTTTGCTATGGTGTCAGTATCTGCTGCAGATATAGCACCAGATATAGTTACAGCTGAGTTAGGAACAATTGCTAAAGCATCAGTAACATTAAGAGCACTTGCACCAATACTTGCAGCTGCTTCTGTAATGGTTGCAATAGTTCCAACTCCAAATGTATCTACCTTAGCATCAAGGGCTACTAGGTCAGTTGCATCTGCTGAAGTATCAGTAGTTGTAAAAGTTATTATATCGTTAGCATCAACATTAGTAATTGCACCAAGTGTAGTTGAGACTGCACCTGAAGTTATAGTCGCAGTAACTGGCTGAGTTGTAGCATTAGCGATAGTATTAACATCACTAGCAGATGAGACATTATCGACTGTAACTTGTTCATCTCCAAGACCATTATACTGAGTAACATTAGTTACATAGATATCTATAAGTTCAGAAGCATTAC
>JALSLR010000105.1 GCA_026988245.1 Sulfurimonas sp. | reverse complement strand
ATGTGCATTTGAAACAGGGAGTATTTTTTCTAAAGTCATGATGGAATTATATGCTCGAGACTTGTAGAGAATATGGTCTATTTTCGCTAGGACTACAAAAATGGAGTTTTCCATAGCGTAAGAACTGTCAACAATTTGTGTCGCATTATCACTAAGTGTGATAAGTGTACCTTCAAATTCACTGATTTTCTCCGAAGAGCCTTCTACTGTAACTTTCATAGACTCTGAACTTGTTTGAATCTCACTCATATCTTGTTGTAGTGACTTAATACTTATAGAGATCTCTCCCGTAGCTTTATGGGTACGTTCAGCAAGTTTACGTACCTCGTCAGCAACAACGGCAAAGCCACGACCATGCTCTCCAGCCCTTGCTGCTTCGATAGCAGCATTAAGTGCTAGGAGGTTTGTCTGGTCTGCTATGTCAGTGATGAGTTCTATGACAGATGTGATATCGTGGGCTTGACGAGCTAACTCACTGATAGAGTGATTGTTTGTAGCAACTTGCTCACTAAGCATTCCTAGTTCACTTACTATCTCATTGATACTTTCTCTTGAGTTAGTAGATAAATCAGCAGCTGATTTAGTTGCCTCGGTCACAGTTTTAAGATCATTGATATTTGTGCTTAGGTCTGTTTGTATAAGCGAGAGAGATTCTGATACTTGAAGACTTTTTGTACTTAATTTAGCATTAAACTCATCTTGTCTTCCCTTTAAGTATTGTTCATGCATAAAATCTACAGTAGTGGAAACACTCTCTAATGCATTAGCAAATTCCCCTTGCATACCTGCCAGTGATATCTTTTGTGAAAAATCACCTTGTGATGCATTGGTGATAGCCTTTTTTATTTCAGCTATCATAGTGTCTGTTTGTGTTAGAAGACGGTTAAGTTCAGCACCCATGTGGCCGAGTTCTGTTTTCTCGTTAAATGCACTAGTATCAGTAGCCTTACTTGAAAAATTACCAGCCGCCGCCGTAGCTATCATGGTAGAGAATTTATCAATACCGCTTATAGTTGACTTTCTAATAGTACTAGCAAAAGTAAATAGTGTCACGGCAAATATAATTCCAAATGTGATAACAAGAGTTTTAAAGAAGTATAATTCATCAGCAACCTGAGCAGAAACCTCATTAAGTTCAACATTTTTAAGTTTTACAAGTTCTTTGAAAGATTTTCTTGAAGCAATTGCATAGGGTGATAAATCGTGCTTATATTTTGCATAATTAAGTTGTGTATTGGCACCGATATCTGAGTTTTTAAGTGATTTCATCATTATCAGGGATTGGTTAAGAAAAAGCATAGTAGTCTTTTTTGCTTCTTTAACGAGAGGGAGAGAGTCATCATTTGCCATAAGTACTTCAAGTTTAGAAAAATGGGTGTTGATCTCTTGTGTATTTTTCGTTAGTTTTTCTATATTTTTATCATAGTCTCCACCTAGTAAGATATCTCTAGATGTACGAGATATATAGTTGAGTTTTTTTTCTATTTGCAGGGTATTAAGTGTACCCATCATTGTATTGTCATGGAGATAGTCAAATTGACTAGAGACTGTTTCAAAAGACCAGTATACAAACATAGAGGCAGAAACAACTGCGAGAGTTACCGATGTTATGAAGTAGTTCATTTTCTTTTTAATACTTAAGTTGTTCATCATAGGCTTATCCAATCTATCTTATTTTTCTTATTCTAACATAATTTTTTTATTTAGATACTAAAGATACATAAATTGTGATAATAGTATAATTAGAGTAACTAATATAAACGGAAACAGATGACTTTTAAATACCCAGGGTTGAATGCCAAAAAGTTTTTGATTTATCCCGCGAAAGCCTAGCCATAGCCCTAGAAAGGCTTTGATGCTAAGCATGATTTGAAAGTAGCTCATTCCCCCAGCAGAAATCTCTCCAAATACTTGAAAAAATAGATAAATACCAGCAGCAACTGCAACCATAAGTGAGTAAGGAACAACCTTTCTAACATGTTTCATGATGTTTTCTTTAGTTGCCGTGGCTTTATCTGCTTCTAAGTCGGCATAGGCTTTACTTAAAAATAAAACATCAACAAATAAAAAACCGCCATAAATGAAAACAGAAAATATGTGAATTGTGTGAACAATAGTGTAGGTTACGATAAGATTTCCTTCATTTGAATTTATCTTATTTTAGCATAAGTAAGAGTATACTATTATGATGAATATCAATAAAATTAAAGGTTTACTAATTTGAAAAAAAAGTTTGAGAGAATGCCTGCTATTTTAGACGTAACTCAGAGTGTTACAGGTCTTATATTGGCTTTATTCATAATGGGTCATATACTTTTTGAATCATCTATACTTGTGAGTAAAGAGTTGATGTATAAAGTTACGATTATGTTTGAGGGGTACTACTTCTTTGGAGAGACTTATCCTGGTATCATCTCATTTCTTGCAGGTGCTATCTTTGTTATATTTATAGTCCATGCAGCTATAGCGATGAGAAAATTTCCAGACAATTATAAGCAGCATAAGACTATGAAAGAACATATCATACGTTTTAATCATGAAGATACCTCTTTGTGGGTTATCCAGCTTACAAGTGGATTTATAATGTTTTTTTTAGGAAGTGTGCATCTTTATATGATGATGGCTGATCCAAGTGACATAGGCCCCTACATCTCTTCTCATCGAGTGTATGAAAAGATGTTTTATCCTCTTTATCTTATTTTACTATTTTCAGTAGTGCCTCATGCTTTTATAGGTCTATACCGTTTAGCTATGAAGTGGGGATTTATGGAGGGTAGGAGTACTAAAAAGTCAAGAAATGTTTTAAAGTTTTTGATGAAAAGCTTGATTGTCGTATATCTTGTTTTAGGACTAGGTGCATTATATACATATATGCAAATAGGGAAAAATCATGACTTCAGTGATGGGATAAAATATAAATCAAAAACGATAAACTTGGAGGCTCATTGATGAAAGTTATATATACAGATGCACTCATTATTGGTGGTGGACTGGCAGGTTTACGGGTTGCTACTGGAGTAAAAGAGCGTGGACATGAAGTGATAGTGTTGACACTTGTACCACCAAAGCGTTCCCATTCTGCAGCAGCTCAAGGTGGTATGCAGGCTTCGTTGGCTAATTCTCATATGGGTGAGGGTGATAATGAAGATGTGCACTTTGAAGATACTATAAAAGGGAGTGACTGGGGAGCTGATCAAGAAGTAGCTCGTATGTTTACTCACTGTGCACCTAAGGCTATCCGTGAACTTGCGCATTGGGGTGTACCTTGGAGCAGAGTGCAACGTGGAGACAGACAAGCTATCATCAATGCCAAAAAAGTAACTATTACAGAGAGTGATGATGCCCATGGGCTGATAACAGCGCGCGATTTTGGTGGCACTAAAAAGTGGAGGACTTGCTACACTTCAGATGGAACGGGTCACTCTATGCTTTACGCAATGGACAACAAAGCTCATGAGGATGAGATAGAGATACATGAACGTCTCGAAGCGATAGCACTTATTCATGAAAATGGAAGATGCTATGGAGCTGTTGCGAGAAACTTGATGACTGGGGATTTAGTAGCTTATATCTCAAAAACTACTACTGTTGCTACTGGTGGATATGGACGTATCTATAGTGTCACAACAAATGCTATTATTTGTCAGGGAATAGGACAGGCACTTGCTCTTGAAACGGGTATAGCTACACTTGGAAATATGGAAGCTATTCAGTTCCATCCAACAGCAATAGTCCCTGTGGGGATACTAACAACAGAGGGCTGTCGAGGAGATGGTGGACTGCTACTCGATAAAGATGGCTATAGATTTATGCCAGATTATGAACCAGATAAAAAAGAGTTAGCATCACGAGATGTAGTGAGTCGAAGAATGACTGAGCATATGAGAAAAGGAAAGGGCGTTAAGTCTCGTTATGGAGATCATTTATGGTTAGATATAACCATATTAGGTCGTGCACATATTGAGAAAAACCTTCGTGAAGTAAAAGAGATTTGTGAAAACTTTTTAGGTATAGACCCTGCTGTTGATTGGATACCTGTTAGACCAACTCAACACTACTCTATGGGTGGAATCCGTACAACTTATAAGGGTGAATCTCAAACACTTAAAGGGCTTTACTCTTGTGGGGAAGCTGCTTGTTGGGATTTGCATGGTTTTAATCGCCTTGGTGGTAACTCAGTAAGTGAAACAGTAGTAAGTGGGATGTTAGTAGCTGAATATATGAGTGACTTTTTAGACTCTAAAGAGAGCGATATGGAGATACATAGTTCTGTGATTCGCTCTTTTGTGCAAAAAGAACAGGAAAAACTCGACTTTTTACTCACAAATCATGGTGGGGAGGATGCGTATGAACTTCGACGTTCTATGGAGAGTATCATGATGGAAAAGGTGGGTATTTTTAGAAATGGAGCTGACCTTAAAGAGGCAGTAGATGAACTAGAGGAATTACTCAAACGAAGTAAAAATATAGATGTGTTTCGTTCAAAAAGCCGTGCAGCAAATCCAGCTCTTGTGAATGCCTACCGTACACAGAAAATGATAAAGGTTGCTCTTACAGTTGCTATAGGGGCATACAGAAGGGAGGAAAGCCGAGGTGCACATTCGCGAGAAGATTTCCCTTCACGTGATGATGAAAACTGGCTAAAACGCACCATCACTTCTTGGGAAGATGAGGAACAAACTTTACCAACTGTAAGTTATGAAGAGATAGATATACTCAAGATGGAATTAGCTCCAGGTTTTCGAGGCTATGGAAAAGATATGACAAAGCATCATCATACAACCAAAATAAGAGAAGATATGGTAAATAAAGTAAAAGAAACTCTACAAGCTGATGGAAAAGATAGGTTTGAAGTGCAAGATGCTATCATGCCATTTATAGATAAACTTCCTAAGAAGTACCAAGGTAAAAATGAAAGATTGGGAGAACTATATGAGTAAAGAAAAAGCTCCTAGAAAACTGACTATAGATATACTACGGTTTGATCCACATGACCCAGAGGATTTTCCACATATGGAGAGTTTCGAGGTAGAAGAAGCAGATGGAATGACACTCTATATAGTGCTCAATGAGATTCGTGAGCATCATGATAACTCACTAAAATTTGACTTTGTATGTCGTGCAGGGATATGTGGAAGTTGCTCTATGCTTGTCAATGGCAAACCAACCTTAGCATGTAGGACGCTTACTTCTAAAATGGATTCGCACATAACACTCGCACCCCTTCCTCTTTTTGAACTTATAGGTGATCTTTCTATCTATACTGGTAAATGGATGCGTTATTTAAATGAGCATCTTGAAACTTGGATACATGACAAAGAAAAAGAGTTGGAGGTAGATAAACTAGAAGAGAGAATGGAACCAGACTTAGCGGATGAGATATATGAGATGGAGCGCTGCGTAGAGTGTGGATGTTGTGTCGCTGGATGTGGAACTATACAGATGCGTCCTAGCTTTACAGGAGCCGTAGGACTTAATAAAGTGGCACGATATCATCTTGATCCGAGAGATAAAAGGACAGATAAAGAATATTATGAGATGATAGGTGATGAAGATGGTGTATTTGGTTGTATGAGTTTACTTGGTTGTGAGGATGTTTGTCCAAAAGATTTACCTTTACAGAGTAAAATAGCGTACTTAAGAAGAATGATGTTAAAAACAGGATTGAAATAAAATATGAATGATTATACCGACAGTGAATTAAAAGAATATGAAGAAAAATGTGATAGAAAAAATTTGTTTTGTCAGGCTATGGAGGAGGTGATATACTCTATAGCACCATTGTTAAAAACAGATGATAGATATAAAAGATATGCAATCCTTGAACGTTTGGTAGTTCCAGATAGAATAATAAAGTTTAAAGTTGTATGGCTTGATGATAAGCAAAATATCCAAGTAAATACGGGTTATCGAGTTCAGTTTAACAACGCCCTTGGGCCATATAAGGGTGGATTACGTTTCCATCCAACTGTAACAGAGGAAGTTTTAAAGTTTTTAGGATTTGAACAAATACTTAAAAATGCTCTTACGGGATTACCTATTGGTGGTGGTAAGGGTGGAAGTGATTTTAATCCTAAGGGTAAGAGTGATTTTGAAATTATGAAATTTTGCTCAGCTTTTATGACTGAGTTACACAAATATATAGGCCCTCGTATGGATATACCAGCTGGAGATATTGGAGTAGGCGCTCGCGAAATAGGATTTTTATTTGGTGAGTATAAAAAAATCACATCAACCTACGAGGGTGTTTTAACGGGGAAACCTTTTATGTTTGGTGGTTCACTCATGCGTCCTGAAGCTACTGGTTATGGTGTCGTATATTTTACACAAACAATGCTTGAACTTGAAGGAAAAGAATCCTTAGAAGGTAAAATTTGTACAGTAAGTGGTGCTGGAAATGTAGCCCTTCATGCCATAGAAAAGCTTTATCAACTTGGTGCTATTCCTGTTTCTTGTTCAGACTCAGGTGGGACTATACACGATTCTAGGGGGGTAGATTTGGACTTATTAAAAGAGCTTAAATTAGTCAAACGTAAATCTTTAGAAGAGTATATAGAGGCACATCCAGAAGCTAGATATATACCAGTTTCGGAG
>JALSLR010000104.1 GCA_026988245.1 Sulfurimonas sp. | reverse complement strand
CTGCTGTAGGTGTAGCAAGTGCTACAATGGCTGGTACTTTTGCAGTTGTTAAACAGTTTGCAGAGGCAAACGATGAACTCGGCAAAATGGCACGAAACAGAGATATAGCAGTAGATAGTCTCCAAGCCTTACAATACAGTTTCGAGGGTGCTGGTCTTAGTGCTTCAAAAGCTGGAGACACACTCGCAAAGCTTCAAGAGCAAAAAGAGGGCTTCAAGATGGGCAAAGCCGATTATGAAGCTTGGGCTAGAATCGGAATAAACCCAGAACAGTTCTCAAATACTGAGGACTTTTTTAATGCCACAATAGATGGATTAAAAAACATAAAAGATGAAGCTACTAAAGCTGACTTAGCAAAAAGGCTTCTCGGCTCTGCTGATATGAAAAATCTCATAGATGGTGGAAGTGAAGCTATACGAAATCAAAAAAAAGAGCTTCAAGAGTTAGGAGTTCTTACTTCAAATCAAGATTATAAAGCATCTGCAAACTTCAATGATACACTTCTTAAAACTACTACAATTTTAAAAGGTTTAGCCAATAAGGTTATGACTTCTATCATGCCTATTTTTACAAAACTTATGAAGCAATTTAACGAGTTTTTAAAAGCAAATAATAAACTCATAAAGTCTGGTTTAAAAGAGTTTTTTGATGCAGTCGTCACAGGTGCTCAATTCTTCTTTTCTCTTATAGGTAGAGTTATTGGACATCTTGGAGGTATGCGAACTATATTAATAGGCATTGCTGGACTTTTATTGCTTTGGCAATTTCCTCTTATTGCTACTATTGGTGCAGTAGTTGCACTTATGCTTATTTTTGATGATTTAATGAGTTTTTTAAATGGAGAGGATAGTGTAATCGCTGGTTGGTTAGGTGTTGAGGATATAGAAGAATTTAAAAATAAATTTCCAATAATCACTATATTATTTGAAAGTCTTGTTGAAGTTATTAAAATGGTAGCTGATGGTTGGAAATTAATATTTACTGAGGGAGATAAAGCTCTTGAGGGTTTAGGAATACTTATAGATAGATGGTTAATAAATCCTATAAAAGACGCACTTCAGTATATAGAAGATTTAGTACAAAAGTTTGTAGATGCAAAAAATGCAGTATCTGGTGGATTATCTAGTGCAGTTGATACTGCTCAAAGCTACTTGCCTACTTGGATAGGTGGAACTGAAACAAAACAACCTCAAGCTCAAGCTGTAACAGTTCCAGCTGGAGGAAATACAACAACCTACAATATAAATGCTCAAGTAGATGCAAAAAACAAAAGTATAAGTGAGGCAATAACTGAAATCTCACATCCATCTGGGTACTAAACATGAATATAGACACATTTAACTTCTCTTATTTCAATGATAAAAACAAGTTTGCGAACATAGAACTAGATGCACTTCTCTATCAAGATGTCACTCTTACAAATATTATAAGTGAACATCCACTAGAGACAGAAGAAATTTTAAACGATGCAATCCATAATCAACCACTAGAGCTAAACTTTACAGCAGTTATATCTGACATGCCTCAAAACACTTTAGAAGAGTTAAAGAGTGTTGTAAGTGATGTTACTGCACTCTTTAACAAAAAAGAGTTAGCTACATCAAAGAGCTTGAGAGCATGGCAAGAGTTATATGCTTTATGGAAAGCAAAACAGCTTGTAACTATAAGCTCTCCTCTCCAGCATGATGTCTTTGACAGCATGGGTATCAAAAATATAAAGGTATCACTATCAAATGAGTATGCACTTACTTTTACAGTATCACTTAAACAGGTACTTATTAGCGAAAATATAACTAAATTCAATCTAGCTTATGAAGTTGGAAAACAGAGTATAAGACTATGACAACACATAAACTAACAAATAAGCTATTTCAAACATATTCAAATGAGAGTGAAACTGTTCGCATAGATATACTCTATAACAACACTTTTGACTTTTTTTATTTTGAAACTTACGAGGATGATGTACTTACTCAAGGAACAACTAGAATCGTAAACGACTATGAGAATGATAAGTTGAGATTTTTCTCTTTACAGTCTGATTATGCTTCGTTTGATATGGTAGAAACTTTTAGTGTAGAGATGAAGTAATGCAGAGCGATTTATCTACAAGAAACATAAATATCACTTTAGATGGAAAGTATGATATATCTCCAAATCTTCACATAAAAGTAACTGTCATTAAAAGTAACTTAGCACTTCCAAACTCTGCAAAAGTAGAGATTTACAATGTAAGTGATAAGAGTTTTAAAAAGATGCTTACTACTCCAAAAGTAGTTATAAGCATAGATGGAACTCAAATATTTGTAGGCAAGGTAATCAATGCTTTAAATGAGTATCAAGGTACTAGCTGGAAGTGTACTATGTACTGTAACGATATTCATACAAACCCTTTTAAAAAACCTCAATTCTTAGCTATACCAAAAGGCACAAGCAATGAAGATGTACTTTCTAAACTCACCTCACTTATATCTACAAATGGTTTGAATGTAGATGCTTTTAAAGAGTGTGAAAAATCTAAAGGAAGCCTTTTAAAGCAGTTTATGCTTGAGTATAAAAAAGAGGGCGACATAGTAAAAGCTATGCAAGATATGCTAAAAGGGTGTGAAAAAGAGGTTATTAAAGAAGATGGTAAGGTAAAAATCTCAAATACTACAGGTGTACCAAATCAAGCAAAACCTCTTCTTTTTGATAGACTCTTGGAATCTCCAAAACTATCGCATAAAGACCTCATAGTAAAAATACCTATGAATACAAAAGTTAAACTAGGATTAGGTTTTAAAATCAAAGCAAAAAGCATAAGTAAAACACTCATATCTCCATACACTTATCAAAACCAATTCAAAGATAGAATCTATCGAATAAGTGAATTTACTCATGAAGTAGATAACTACACAAACGCAGTAGCTCAAACAACAGCAAAAGGATTAAACTTTGGATAACCAACAAAATAGACTCTATGAGTATATGGAAAATCTTTTTGACGATAAGCTAGGAATGGTTTATACAGCTCAACCATCGACTATAGTAAAGTTCAATACTAATGAAAACACAGTTAATTGTACATTAGATAAAGAGGGTATAGAACTGCAAGACATACCTATATCACTCTTTGGAAATCCTACAAGCTACATCACTACTCCTACTCTTGTGAGTGGTGCAAAAGGATTACTACTTTTTTCAAAGCACGACCTTTACTCATGGGTAGAAGATGGAACAGATGCAGAGGCAAAACCAAACTTCTCTAAGAATAATGCTTTTTTTCTTATAGGAGCTACAAATCAAAAAAATAAAATAACATACAATCTCAATGCAATAGAGATAAAAACAGACAAAGCACTAGAGCAGATAGCAGATAAACACATACATTTAACAGCTCCTAAAATATCGCTTATAAACTCTGCTTCAAATGATGAGCTTTTTGCTTTGCTTGTAAATACACTAGATGAACTAAAAGCATTTGCTACAACACTATCCGAGTCAAAGGATACAACCTACACACTACCTTTAACAAATGCAAGTGAAATAGCTTCTTACATAAGCAAGTTTGGAGACTTAAGTTCAAAATATGGGAGTTTTAAATAATGGCTGATTTTAAAGTACACGAAATTGACTTAGACGGTGGTCATTTTGATATTGATATAGGTTTTATAAAAGTTGATAATTTTGCTCAAGAGGTACTCTTAACTTTAAACACTTGGAAAAATGAGTTTGCTTATGATGTAAAAAAAGGCTTAGACTATGACACGATTATGAGAGAGAACTTTTCAAGTAGATCACTTGAAGCTTTTTTACTTTTTAACTTAAAAAGACAACTTCAAAACTTCGATACATTTGATAACTACAAATTAGAATATGACAAACTAAACTCTCAAGCAAGTGTGAGCTTTATAGCTTACTCTACTACAGGGCAAAGTGTATCAATAGATAACTTCACACTATAAAAGGATAAATATGTTTGATGAAAACGGAAAATTAATAGTACCAACACTTACAGAAAATATGGAAGCATACCAAAAAGAGTATGAGAAAACATTTGGGCTTATAGACATAGCTCCATCATCTGCACTAGGCTCAGACTTAGCCATAACAGCTGAGATGAAAAAAGTATCTGATGAGTTTATTCAAAATGCTTTTATGCAAAACTCTCCATTTGAAGCGATAGGTGAAGCACTGGATAACATTTGTTTTCTTAGAGGAATAAAAAGAAAGATTGATGAGCATTCAATCTGCTTAGTTGAGTTTAGTGGAGCTGATGGAATAATCGTGCCAAAAGGCTCTTTAGTAAAAAATTCTCTTACAGATGAGTATTTTGCAACAAATGAACAGGGTGTTATAAGTTCTGGAATTTTTAAAGTCTATGCTACTGCTGTGAATGCTGGTCGTGTTGTTTGTAATGCAGATACTTTAAATGTAACAGATATCACAGAACTGACTGTAAACAATCCTATTGATGGAAATTTAGGATTTTTAAAAGAGAGCGATACAGACTTGAGAAAAAGACTTCTAAACTATGTTAATTCTCTAAGTGTAGATGAAGAGCTATATGTAAATCTTTTGAATATTCGAGATGTGAAGTATGTAAATATTGTCTCAAATGCAGAACTCATAGCAGATTCAAATGGAATACCTGCAAAGAGTACATCAGTAGTTATTTTAGGTGGAGATAACAAAAGTATAGCTCAAGAAATCTTTAAAACAATTTCAGCAGATAAGAGAACTTTTGGAACTCTAAGCGAGGTAATAAGCTCTAATATATCAAACAAAGACTATGTAGTAAACTTCTCAAGACCTGAAGCTATAAGTGTGGTTGTAGAGGTAACAATAACAAAAGACACAAGTTTTAATACAGATGACGTAGGTGTCATAAGAGAATCTATCCTTGACTTTTTCGCTGATAAATTTTCTATATCTAATGATGTACTTATAGATTCTCTTTATATACCAATTCAACAAGACTATAATAATAATAATCCCTTTTTTAAAGGAATAAAACAAGTCTCAATTAAGATAAATGGTGCAACTTCTAACATAGCTATAGCATACAATGAGTATGCAGTATTGAGTGATAGTAACTTAACTATCATTGTGGTTTAAGGAAATATCATGCTCACACAAAAAGCAATCTCTCGTATAGCAGAGCCACTTAGTCGCGGGGAAAATGTTAAAAAACTGCTTACTCTACATGTAAGCCCTTATCAAAACCAATATGAAAAAGGAATCACACTTGAAAATTTAAAAAGTATAGATAAATCATACTCAAGTTTTCTAGAGTGGTTTGGAGTTTTAAAAGGCATACAAAGACCAAAAACTACTATAAACAACGAAGTGCTCAATCAGTTCTTAAACACAATGACTCCAGATAGGCTAGGATTTAGTGATACTGACATATCAAAACCTATGTATTTTAATCAAAAGAACTACTTCAATGTTGGAGACCTAGAGTTCAAGAGAATTATACGAGCCTTTTGCAATCTTACAGGCTTTAAAGGTAGAGTAGATGAATACTCTTATATCTTTCAAGAGTTATATAATGTAGATGTGCAGATACGACTACAAGATGATTTAGAGTTCATTATAGAAAATACAAATAGTGTAACTGTAGATGATGTTTTAATGTTTGCACTTACTCCTATTTTACCACAAACTAAAAACAAATTTTTCAAAAGTCCTTACTCTCTTTTTTCCTTAAGATTCACTAACATTGAGGGAACGAAGCTAGACTTCACAAGTGATGTAACTTCATCATTTTACTTCTCTTTTTAAAGGAATAATATGGCAAATCCAAGTCTCTTAGAGCAGTTTTGTTCAGATGGGCAAAAAGATGTAGTATCAACGATACTACAAACAGCTGGGTGGTCTCCTGAAAATCCAAACATAAACGGATACCAACTAAACACAATCTTCAATGAACTCTACACTTACATCAACTATTTAAAAAACAAAGGTTTAAGTTTTTGGGAAGATACAAAAACATACAAAGCAACTACTGGAGACATTGACATAGTAAGATATGCAAATAAAATCTACTTTGCAAAACTTGACTCAAATTTAGATGGAATCACTCCAAAAGCTCCAGATACAAATGTAACCTACTGGGGTGTTTTGTATGACCTAGATAAACCACTAGAGTCGTCTTATGCCTTAATTAGCTATGTAGATGAACAGTTTGCATTAGCTACAGATTTTATAAAACCATCAAAACAAGTTTTATTCACAAAAACAAGCCCAACTGATTTTACTATTCCAGTTGGTTTTAAAGTAACAGTAGGAAGTACAACAGTTGAAGTTCTTACAGCTGTTACACTTAGCTTAAACACAAACCTAGATACTGGAACTAAAACGGCAGGTGCTGACTATTATGTGTATGCTAAAGCTGATAGCACTTTTTACATTAGTGCAGATAAGACAATTGCAGTTGATAGACTTATAGGTGGGTTTCATTATGGTTTAGTTCCTGAAGATGAAGCATTAACCGGTAACAAAACTGAAGCTGATATGGTTGCTATTCGTGGTATTAACCAGTACAGCTTTTGGGATTTAAAATTCCGTCCAGTTGCAAATCCTGAGGGAATGGTTTTTGTAAATGGTCGTTGGTATGACATCTATTTACTAAATAGTGAACATAT
>JALSLR010000103.1 GCA_026988245.1 Sulfurimonas sp. | reverse complement strand
TAAATGGAATTAGAAGATGCGATACTCTCAACTCTCAAAGAGATTGAAGACAAGGGGAAATCAAAACTTTTACGACCAAAAAAGTTAAAAGAAAACTTTGAAGTCAAAGAAAAAAAAATAATTGAACCAAAAGAGATTAAGGTTTCACTAAGCGATGAAGAATTATTTTTAAGTTCTACTAGGGAGCGTTTACTCGTTCTTTTTGAGGGTTTTCAGGCACCAAATAATACGAGCATAGAAGCAAAAATAGATCTAACTCTTAATTATTTAGAATATGCACTAGCCTCTATTGATTTAAGGCTACAAGCAATCAAAGGGCATAAATAATGGCGCAATATAGAGTATTAATAGATTCTAATGATGAAAAAGGCTTAGTGTATAAGATATCAACTATCTTCTTTGAATTTTCTTTAAATATACTTTCAAACAATGAATTTGTTGATAAAGTAAATGGTAAATTTTTTATGAGGAGCGTAGTGGATGGTGATGTAAATATCAATGATTTACGAGAATCTTTAAGTAAGACACTCCCAAATACTACCAATATACAGGTCATAGAACCAAAAAAGAAAAATATAATCTTAATGGCTACTAAAGAGATGCATGCATTAGGAGATATCCTTATTCGTCACGAAGCAGGGGAACTCGAAGCAAATATTTTAGCTGTAATATCAAATTATGATGAACTTGAATCATTGGTGCGTAAATTTGATATTCCCTATGTTGCTATCTCTCATGAAGGTTTAGAACGCTCTGAGCATGAAGCAAAAATAATAAAATGCATAGATATGTATGAAGATGTAGATTATATTGTTTTAGCAAAATACATGCGTATACTTACTCCTAAATTTGTGCAGACATATGAAGATAAGATTATCAATATTCATCATTCATTTTTACCAGCATTTATAGGGGCAAACCCTTATAAACAGGCTTATGACAGGGGTGTAAAAATCATTGGTGCGACAGCACATTTTGTAAACAATAATCTTGATGAAGGGCCAATAATCTCACAAGAGGTGATCCATGTAGATCATGCTTTTGGCTGGAAAGATATGCAGCGCAGTGGACGCAATGTTGAAAAAATTGTATTATCACATGCTCTAAAACTTGCACTAGAAGATAGAATATTTGTATATGCAAATAAATCTGTCATTTTTTAAGGTTTATCATCATGGCCTATAATTTAGTTTTAGTACATCCTCAAATTCCTAATAATACAGGTGCAATAGGAAGACTTTGCGTAAATGCTGGTGCTTCTTTACATATTATTAAACCTATTGCTTTTGATATAGATGAAAAAGCTGTACGTAGAGCAGGGTTGGATTATTGGGATAAACTTGATTTACACGTATGGGACTCCATCGAAGACTTTTTTAAAAACAATAGTATTGAAAAAAATGCTTATTTTGCTACAACAAAAACAGACAAGCCATACTTTGAAGCTAATTTTAAAGATGGTGATTTTATATTTTTTGGAAGTGAAACAGCTGGAATTCCAGAAGAGATACTCAATAAATACAAATCGCAAAACATCACTATCCCTATGACTAAGGAAGGCAGAAGTTTAAATTTAGCGATAAGTACAGGGATAGTCCTATATGACGCAATCAGGCAAGACTACAATAATTTCAAAGGAAGATAATGGGTACTTTTATAGATGCTACAATGCTTATACTTTTTGTTATGTTTATGATTTTTATTCAGCGCGGCTACCATCACAAGAAATCTATGGAGCGTGAGCAACAGCGAAAACTAGATGAAGAAAAAGCAATGAAAGAATCTAAAAAACCTTAGTAGCCCATTTTTCAACTTTATTTTCAAACCTTTCAAACAATGTCTCAACATTTTTAATAATAATTGCCATTTGCAATCCTTTTTCTCTTATATTTGACATATTTTACTTTATTTTGAAATAAAATCTAAAATATATGACAAATTGACATATTTTTTTGACATTTCTTTAAAATACTATTATAATTAATCTATAAATAAAGGAGAATTACGATGAATAGCTTTACTCATATAGTAGAAGAGATAAAAAGTATAGTTTCTGAAAAATTTGGTGGCAAAAAAGTTTTTGACAAAGATGTTGCTGATGCATTAGGTGTATCTCAAATGAACTTTGCAACTATGAAAAAAAGAAATAAGATTCCCTATAGTGAACTTTTAGACTTTTGTGCGTCTAAATCTATATCTATCAACTGGATGCTTTATGGTCAATCACCCGAAAGTCTGATAGAAGCAACCAATAAATTTTATATGGTAAGATTTTTTGATGGGATTAGTGCCTCCGCAGGAGGTGGATCAGAGATAGAAACATTAGAGGGTGCACAAATCAGTATCCCTTACGAGTTTGCTCAGATACTAGGTGGAGAAAGAGAGTTGAGAAATATAGAGGCTATAAATGTCTCCGGTGACTCTATGGAGCCTACTTTTAGCTATAATGATATAGTATTTATAAATAGAGCAAAAACGGACTTAGGGCGTGGTGGCGTCTTTACTTTAAGAACCGAAGCTGGACTATTTATAAAAAGAGTGCAAAAAAGAATAGATGGCAAACTAGACATAATATCCGATAATAATATTTATGTTACACAAACACTTGATCCTAACGAAGTAGAAGTTATTGGTCGAGTAGTAAGCAGGTTTGGTGAAGTTGACTAAAAAAGAAGAAAATATGAAATATATACTCATTGCATTAATCACTATAGTATTTATAGGATGCAGTACTAATCCGATACAAATAAAACCTATTGACAAAATGTCAAAAAATGAAATTTATGATCTAGTCCATTTACCACAATCGGTCAAGCCATATTTGAAAAATATAAAAATAGATAGTATAAAATCTACGCAACATAATTATGAAGAAAATTACTTTAGAGTTTGGAATAAAATACCTGCAGACTCAAAAGAAACTGCTATGTGGCCTTTTAGAGCATATAATCTAAATGAAAGTTATGGTGAAAACTTACAACCACTAGAGGAAAACTTTTTTCTCTCGATGAAAAATAATGCTAATTTTGAAAAATATAAAACTATTAATAAAAATGCTTTAACGCTCAATCATTTAAATATAAGAGGCTTTCCTACTGCTAAGCCTTTGTTGCGAAATCCTTCTCTTGCCGGTGAGGGTTTCCCTTTTGACTATATGCAAAATTCAACCATTAGTGCAAACAAACCTATTTTAGTATCTCACTATTCAAAAGATAAAGAATGGGTATACATATTTACCAGCTTTACAGGTGGATGGGTAAAAGCGAACGAAATAGTTATAGTAGATAAAAAATATACAAATCTTTGGCAAAAAGCACAACAAGTGTTTTTAATTAAAGATGGTATACCTATTTATGATAAAAATTCAAGATTTTTATTTAAATCTAAAATAGGTATGATGCTAGCTTTAGTCTCCGAAGATTCTCAAAGTTACACTGTGTTAACTGTAGCATCATACAAAGGAGATAAGCCCTTATATTTAAAATCAAAAATCTCTAAGACCATAGCTCATAAGGGAATCATGAGGTATACTAAAGAAAATATTACTCTAATTATGGATGAAATTTCAAAAAGTAAATATGGCTGGGGTGGTATATATAACCAAAGAGATTGTTCATCAACCTTAAGAGATTTTTATGCACCATTTGGACTTTGGCTGCCAAGAAACTCTTCTCAGCAAGCTAAAAAAGGCAAAGTTATTCAGTTAGATGGGCTTAGTAAAGAACTAAAAATAAAAACTATTAAAGATGAAGCTATTCCTTTTAAAACATTATTTTACAAAAAAGGGCACATACTACTTTATGTAGGTACATACGATGATACTATAGTGGTATTTCATAATATATGGGGTATAAGGACGAAAGAAAAAGGTAAAGAAGGAAGGCTGGTTGTAGGTAAAGCAATTTTTAGTTCTTTAAGTCTTGGTTCACATCAGAGAAATTTTGATAAAGAAGCTGAAATCTTAACAAATTTAAAAAGCATGAATATCCTTTCTTGGTAAAAAAGATACTTTATGCTTTTATATCTAGTAAGCTTCCAAACATCTCGTCTTGTGCTCTAATGGTACTCACATTTGCTGATACTGTTTTTTCAGCAACAATTTGATCTGGAAATTCCTTTGATAAATCAGTTTGACTCTTTTGAGAACCACTATCATCTGCTTTTCGAGTATAGGCAGTAACTGAATCACTTTTCTCACCCATAACTGTACTATTAGGAATGAATTTATCAGTGTTAACATTCGCAACGTTATTTGCACTGTTGTTTAGCATAGTCTGAGATGCTGTAATTGATGATATGTTATTTGAAATATTCATATTAATACCCTCCATTAAGAGCATTATATAGTTTCAATGATAAAAGTTTTATAAGTAATTTAAAGTAGCTTGAAAGGTCTCTATACTTACATGATGTAAGTATAGACTGATATTAGTGTAAATCTGCGTTTAATTTTATCTCTCTTGTTGAGCGAGAGGCTGTTATCTCGCCAGTCATAGAGTTCTGTCTAAAGTGAATACCATTAAAGAAAGAGAGTTGCTTTCCTTTAAATACCTCGCCTTTCATATTTGCATTAGTATTTACTTCCATTATTTTTTTGAGTTCGTTAGGGTAAATTCCTATCTTTGTTCCTTCTAAGATTGCTATACCAGCATCTATAATACATCCATCCCCAAGAGGGATACCACAGGTTGAATTTGCTCCTAAGAGAGAATTTTTACCAACAGAGATAGGGTTACCATCTGTACCACTCAATACACCAAGTATAGATGCTCCACCACCTACATCTGAACCATCACCTACGATTGCAGAAGATGAAATACGACCCTCCACCATAACTGATCCAGTTGTTCCAGCGTTGAAGTTAATATATGAAGCACCAGGCATCACTGTAGTTCCTGCTGCTAATTGCGCACCAAAACGAACTTTTGATGTATCAAGTATACGAGTGTTGTCTTGTGGAATTATATGTTGTAAAAATCTTGGAAATTTATCTACAAAATCTATGTGCGGATATTCATTAGCTAATTTGAGTTCAATCTCAAATTCCCTTAAGTAGTCTAGTTCTATAGGCTGTCCATTTGACCAAGCAACATTTGGGAGTGCTCCAAATGCTCCATTTAAGTTGATATCACGAAGTGGCACCTTAGCTTGAGAGAGAGCATATAGCTTAAGATAAGATGCTTCTACACTACTTAATGGGGCATCATCAAAAATGAATGTCACTTTAAACTCACCCTCCAAAGATCCACTACTCATTATTTGAGAATAAAGAGCTGAGACAACTTGAATATTTTTATGTGCATCACCGTGTGCTTCATCAGCATAAGGAGTGAAAGCATTTAAGCAACTTTTTAAAAAAGAAGCGTTGATGTTGCATACTGCTTCACTTTGGGTAAAATCAATTGTAGTTCCTATTTCAGCTAAAGCCTTGATAAATATGGCAGCGCTTCCAAAATTTTCATCCCAGTTTACAAGTGGGTAAGTTGCTTGAAGCGACTTGTCAACATTAAGTTGACCTAAATCTACTCGGCAAATACCAAAAGCTAGTGGGTCTCTGTATCCAGTAGTTGTGGATTTGATATCTTCTATAAGTGCTTTAAAAGCATCAGTTGTTTGTATAAGTTGCATAAATTCTCTCTTTAATTTTTTAATAGCGAATTATATTAAAAGATTACTAATAACTCTTTATATATACTACGGAAAAAAGAAATTACTTATGTACACTTGGCTAGATATATTAAAAAAAAATGATTTTATTGGTGCGAAACAGTATATAAAAAAAAATGCTGACCTAAACGAAGAAACAGAAAGTGGAGAGTCTGTTCTTGCAACAGCTCTGAGGTATCACTGCGATGAAGATTTATTAATGCTGCTGATTGAAAGTGGTGCCGATATATATGGTTTTGATGATGAAGGAGTAAGCGTATTTGATATGGCAATAACTTACAATAATATAACATTGGTTGAGTATATATTAGAAAACGGCATTGATGTAAATGCGACAAACAGAAGAAGTGGATTTACACCTTTAATGTGCGCAGCGTGCTATGGAAGAGCAGAGATAACTAAACTACTACTAGAACATGGGGCAAATAAAGATGCCAAAGAGTCTAAAGGCTTTAACGCAACTGATTTTGCAAGAAAAATGAATAAAAAAACGGTGTTAGTATTATTGGATTTTGATGAGACATTACCACAAAACAAGGCTTATATTAGATAATATTAATAGCTTGTTAGTCAAAAAACTTTCCTTGTTTTTCATTATCTAATGGTTTACGTTTTTCTTTAGCTAGCCACTCTTGTAAAAGTGATTCTATCACCTTGCTAAGACTCATTTTATATCTAGTTCGAGAGTATTTCATCGCATCATCCCAGGTTTTTTTATCAATAAGTAAACTGCGTGTTATTTCATCTTTTGGCTGCATATCATTCCTTACTATATAATTTACTATATAGTAGTTAAAACATTCTTTGTTGGGGCTTAAGATTGTTTATGTATAATAAATTTATAAAATATTCAAAGAGTTAAGTATGGAAAATATATATATCGCAAGACAGCCTATTTTGGATGAAAACAATGAAATTTTTGCTTATGAATTGCTCTATCGAGATGACAACTCAAGACCAACAATAAAAAACTCTAGACTTGCAACAGTTGCTGTTTTAAATTCAACCCTTAACAAGTTTGGTATAAAAAATTTACTTGGTAACTACAAAGCATTTATAAAGGCCGATGAAAAATTCTTACTTCATGAAGTGATGTTTACTATTCCAAAAGAACATTTTATTTTTTCATTACAGATGCAGGGCAGGGTTACAAAGAAAATAAAAAATAAAATAATAGAATTGCATCAATTAGGTCTTGTTTTTGCAATCAATGATAGCTTAGTGAATAATGAAGTTATAGATAATTTTTTAGAACTTAAAGAGTATATTAGTTACATAAAAGTAGACATTAATACCCCTAATGATAAGATAAAAATATTACAATCAAATGGAGCAAACATAATTGCAACAAAGGTTGAAACTGATCAGATGCTGAAAAAAGTGAAAGCAAACTCCATCCATTACGTACAAGGATTTTTCTTTTCGAAACCAAAAGTTTTAGAACAAGAAAAATTTGATTCTGAAGCACAAAATATTGTTGATTTATGCAACAAGCTTCTGCAAGATAGCGATATAGATGATGTAGTACTTGAGTTTGAAAAAAATCCTGCTATAACAATTCAGTTATTAAAATTTATAAATTCTGGTGCTTTTCATTTTAGACAAAACTTATCTTCTATAAAGCAAGTTCTTACTCTTGTAGGTAGAACAAAGTTAACGCAATGGCTTATGCTAATGGTTTATTCAAACACTGAGCAGGAGTCCAAAAGGTCAGCACTCATGGAGCAAGTGAGGAATCGAAGCCTTCTTATGGAATATATTTCTCAGCTAATAGCAAAAGATTTAGTGTCAGAAGCATATTTTGTAGGTGTACTTTCTTTAATGAATGTTTTGTTCCATGTTTCTTTGAGAGCCGTTTTAAAAGAGATGAATGTAGATAAGCAAATAAGAGAAGCCTTGCTGCACAAGAGAGGTAGGCTAGGAGAGATATTTAATTTTGTGCTATCTATAGAAAGATTTGATGAAGCAGAAATCGAAAATTTTTCTAAAGAAAAAAATATATCACCCCAAGATTTAGAAAAGTTAACACTCGTAGCGAGTATTAACTAAGAAGCATTTATAAGATTAATAAAGTTTTTATAACTTGTAACAATTTTTAAATTTTTTGTGTTTTGTATGTAGAATTCTATTGCTTTTTTTCCAAGACGAGGAATTTCATTTTTTACAGCCCAACTGCTTATAGTTCCTTCTGGAACTTCAAGTATATGTGCTAACTCTTTTTGTGTGATACTAAGTTCTTTACACACATCTTTAACTACATTTTTTTTAACTTTTTTATGTTTTGATTTTAAAACTAAATTAGAGGTTTTTATAGGTTCTTTTTGTATTAATTCATCTTTGTTGGAATTATTTTCAATCCATTCCTGAACATCCATAGCACTTAAAACCCAATCTCTTGCATTAAGAGAGCTAACTACGTCCTTAACAAACTTTGTAACATTTTGCTTTGAAAATTCTTCATCAGTAAGCTGGCGAAGAATAGAATAAGCCAATTGTTGAGATCCTGAACTGCTCGCACCCCAATCAAAACCATTCTCTGATTTAGAGTATTGTTCATACCTAATTGGAAGCTCTACTTCACCATAAGTTACATACTTATTTCCTAAAAGAGCTTTGTGCCCTTTAAAAACATGATTATTTCTAGCTAATGTCATGATTTCCCTTTTTGTGATGTAAAAAAATTAATGGTAATAGCCAAACTAAGTATATGTAATTCCTTGGCTTTTACTTACTTTTGTTTAATATCGGTAAGAATAATTATAACATTAATTTAAATATAAAAATTTTTGCTATTATTAGGAAAATCAAATAAAATAGGGAAACATATGTCTTATACTCAAAAACTAGAAGAATTACTAACTAAAGAAGTTATTCCAGATATTGATGATCGTTTAGATGAAATATTTGAAGAGATTGCTGGTGAAAAAAATGCAAATAATGAACAAAAAGATGAAATAGAAGAGCTTCGTGAATTTAAAGATGATTTAAAAGATGTCTTAGATGATATAGCTACTGGAGAGATGCAAGAAGATGAATGTAAAGAGATGATAGATGATATTCTTGAAGCTCAGCAAGATGAAGAATAATTTATAGTCTTTTAACTTCATTTTATATATAATCTAATGAATAAAAAATAAATAGGATATATCAATGCGCATAATATTACTGGGTGCACCGGGTGCTGGAAAAGGTACACAAGCTCAATTTTTAACTAAAAAATATAACATTCCTCAGATATCTACTGGAGATATGCTCAGAGCAGCAATTAAAGCTGGTACAGAGATGGGTAAATTAGCAAAAAAAGCGATGGACACAGGTCAGCTTGTAACTGACGAGATTATAATTGGTCTTGTAAAAGATAGAATAGCTGAAGATGATTGTAAAAATGGTTACCTGCTTGATGGTTTCCCTAGAACGCTGCCTCAAGCCGATGCAGTAACAAATGCAGGAATAAAAATAGATGCAGTGATAGAGATAGATGTACCAGATAGTGAAATAGTTACTCGCATGGCAGGACGTCGTGCTCACTTAGCAAGCGGTAGGACATACCATATTATCTATAATCCTCCAAAAGCAGAAGGAAAAGATGACGAAACTGGGGAGGATTTAGTGCAACGCGATGATGATAAAGAGTCAGTAGTGCTTGATCGCCTTAAAGTGTATCATGATCTCACGCAGCCATTAATTGGTTATTATAAAGAGCAAGCTAGTAAAGTTGATAGTTTAACTTATATTAGGGTTGATGGTACTGCAGATATAGCTGATGTTGAAACAGCTATTGTTTCTCAGTTAGCTTAACTAGAAGTTACTTTCTTAGCATCATTATGATGCTAAGAGCTAAATTTTAGATTTTATAAAGTTTTCCATTTCTACAACTATATCTTCTATAGTTCCTTCTCCAGAAATAATTTTTAATATATTCTTAGCATCATAAAAAGATTGAATATTTTCTAGAGGTTCTGTATATATTTTCATTCTGTTGTTAAAGACTTCATTGTTGTCATCTGAACCACGACTGCGCCCAAGGACTCTATCTCGTGCTGTTTGTTCGCTCACGCGTACTTCTATAACACTAGAAAGTTCTAAACCAGAATCTGTTAGTAAGAACTCATCTAAAGCATTGAGTTGCTCCATACTTCTTGGATAGCCGTCTATGATAATAGTGTTAGTGGGAGCATTTTTTATAGCTGTTGTAATTGTTTTAATAGCAACAGCTATAGGAACTATAAGTCCTTTTGAGATGTATTTATTTATCTCTTTTCCTAACTCACTTTCTGTTGCAACCTCTGCTCGTAGCATATCTCCAGTAGAGTAGTGAGTAATTTGTTCGTTTTTCTCTGCTATAAGTTCTGCATCTGTTGTTTTACCAGAGCCAGGCGCTCCGATAATTAAAAAAAGCTTCTTCATTATGACTTTTTTTGTTCTCTAAGTCGAATATGTAAATCACGAAGTTGAATATTATCAACTTCACTAGGTGCTCTTGTAAGCACACAAGAAGCTTTTTGCGTCTTAGGAAAAGCTATAACATCTCGAATACTAGGTTTTTTACTTATAAGCATCATAAGTCTGTCAAATCCAAGGGCAAATCCACCATGAGGAGGTGCCCCAAACTTAAGAGCATCAAGTAAAAAACCAAATTTTTCTTGCGCTTCTTCTTCACCAATTCCAAGTAGTTTAAATACCTCGTTTTGTACATCTTCTTTATGGATACGAATTGATCCTCCGCCAAGCTCTGTACCATTTAAAACAATATCATAAGCGATAGATTCTATCTCTTCTACATCATCTTTATCTGTATCAACTGGTTGTGTGAAAGGGTGGTGCAGGGCTT
Source organism: Sulfurimonas sp. (assembly GCA_026988245.1). GTDB lineage: Bacteria > Campylobacterota > Campylobacteria > Campylobacterales > Sulfurimonadaceae > Sulfurimonas. The sequence goes on along the minus strand of JALSLR010000103.1, from coordinate 22,291 downwards.
TTACCCGACCATCTTCAACCTCAAACATAGGAAAGTCAACAACCCATACGAATTCGTAAGCGTCTTTATCTACAAGATTCATTTTTTCATGTTCAGCGATAAAGATTCTAAAGCGTCCCATATAATCCATTACTGTTTTTTTATCGCCTGCACCAAAAAATACAACATCACCAACTTCAAGTTGCGTACGCTCTATAATAAGGGCTATATCTTCTTCACTAAAGAATTTAGTCAATGGACCTTTGAGTCCATCTTCTTTCATTTGAAAATATCCAAGACCATGTGCACCAAATTTGCGAACATAATCCTCAAAACCTTTCATCTCACGTTTTGAAAAAGCTAAATCAGCACCAGGTACTTTTAACGCTTTAATACGATTAGTATGTGGTTTTTTAGCTATACTTGTAAAGATTTCATTATCGCATCGCTCAAAAATATCTATAACATCTACCATTTTAAGGTCATATCTAAGGTCTGGCTTGTCTGAACCATACCATTCCATAGCATCATTGTATCTGATGCGATTAAAAGGTGCTTTTACCTCTATGTCACATGCTCTAAACATTGACTCAAGTAAATCTTCAGCTACTTTAATAATATCTTCTTGATTGCAAAAACTCATCTCAACATCTATCTGAGTAAATTCAGGCTGCCTATCTGCTCTTAAGTCCTCGTCACGAAAACATTTCGCTATTTGAAAATATCTATCAAATCCACCAACCATTAAAAGTTGTTTAAAAAGTTGTGGTGATTGAGGAAGAGCGTAAAACTCTCCATCATGAACACGAGAGGGTACTAGATAGTCTCTCGCACCCTCTGGAGTTGATTTAGTAAGTATAGGTGTTTCTACTTCCAAAAAACCATTAGCATCAAGAGAGTTTCTTGCAGCAATTGCAGCTTTTGAACGTAGACGAAATGTTTCATACATAGCAGGTTTACGTAATTCTAAGTATCTATATTTAAGCCTAATATCTTCGCCTACATTATCATCGCTTAGAGTAAAAGGGATTGGTGCTGATCTATTTTCAATCACAAGATTAGTAACCATAACCTCTATTGCTCCAGTTTTGAGTCGAGGGTTTACTAAACCTTCCCCTCGGGCTCTTACAACACCTTTAGCAATGAGAACAAATTCATCACGAACTTCGTCTGCAATTTTATGAGCGGTTGCGCTATCAGCAGGGTCGCAAGTTAATTGAACTAGACCACTCTTGTCTCTTAAATCTATAAAAATAATTCCACCGTGATCACGGTAACTATTTGCCCAACCAGTTAATGTAACTTCTTGGCCTACGTTTGTTTCACTTAAATCTGTACAATAATGACTTCTCATGTTATATAGAGTCCTATAAAAAATTTTCGCGATTATACCTTAGTTTGGCTTATCACTTGCTTTTTAAATAGTTTTTTACTCCATATCTTCTTTGTAAAGTTTTATAAAATCCCCAAGCATAGAGTTTATTGACTCCTTTATCTCTATTGTAGGTTCATCAAGTTCTATAAACTTATTGAGATGAAAGGTCAAAGCCATAGTCTCAATATTTTTTTCTCTTTTTGTTATAACCTCTTCACCTACAAGTAGCGAGATACTAGCAACTAACGTATCATCAGTATTAATAGTCTTGATGATAATTACTAAAGTACTTGGATCGTCGGCGTGTAGTTCAAATCCATTTTTAATAAGTTTGTTTCGTATTTCAGACTTTATAAGCTCTTGATCTTTTTTAGAAAACAATCCTGATTTGTCAATATAATAAAGATTTATTTTTTTTAAATTTTCTAATGTGTAAGGGATGAGTGCACCAGATACTAAGCTGTAAAGCATAACTAAAGATAAAAATATTTTTTTCATCATCTACCCTCTTTAGAAAATAAAAAAAGGATACTTTCTAGCTTTTCTACGTAATCTTTTTTTCTTATATAGCCAACACTTTTACCAATAGTAGAGCTGTCTTTTGGATTTATAAAAAATACAGCAGGAGTGATTGGAGAGGAATATTTACTTGGATAGCTACCTTTATCTTTATTTTTATCCACAACGATAGCTATAAATTCTTTATTTATTATAATGGCAACTGTTGAATACTTTAAAGTTTTACGTTCAAACTTTCTACACCAAGGACAATAGTCTGTTCCAACTACTAGCATTAAAGGCTTATTTTTTGTTTTAGCTAGCGCTAAAGCGGTATTATAGTCTCTTTGATAATCCAGATGCGAAGCAAACTCATCTATTTCCAGAGCAAAAATAGAGATGTTTAAAAATAAAAGCAATATTAATTGTTTCATAAAATAGAAGCCTATTTGTTAAAGTATGACATTTTGCCATATTTTCTACTATTTAATGATAAAATTGTATAATAAAGAAAATTTTTTAATAAAGAGTTAATTTGACAGATTTAAATATTAAAAAAATCGGAGTAGTGCTTCGACCATCCACTCCAGAACTTAGAAAAAGCTATTTTAAACTAAAAAATATTTTTAACAAGTATGATATTTGTGTGGATATTGATTCTCAGAGTGCTAAAATGATTTCTGAAAAGGGTGTGGAGTTTTCTAAACTTTGCCAAGAATGTGATGCTTTGGTTACTGTAGGTGGAGATGGCACTCTTATCTCCACAGTGAGAAGATCTTTTGATTTCGATATTCCTGTGCTAGGTGTATATGCTGGTAATCTTGGGTTTTTAGCAGATGTAAATTTGAGTGAACTTGATGAGTTTGTTTCGAATATGATTAATGGAAAATATCGTATAGATAAAAGAGCAATACTCAAAGCAACTATAAAAAAAGAAGAGAGTGAGATAAGTATGTATGCTTTTAATGATGTGGTTTTGACTCGTTCGTCTATTTCGAGTATGATTCATATAGAAACACTTGTTGATTCAAAAGCATTTAACACATATCACGGAGATGGTGTTATATTATCCACGCCAACAGGATCAACAGCCTACAATTTAGCAGCAGGAGGACCTGTTTTGTTTCCTTTAACTAATGTGTTTGCTCTTACTCCCATATGTCCGCATTCGCTTACTCAACGTCCAGTTGTTTTGCCTGGTGAGTATGCTATAGAGATGCGTACGTCAGATGAAAAAGCACTTATAATAGTCGACGGGCAAGAAAAGCATGAATTGAAACTAGGAGAAAGTTTGCACATGAGACTATCCAAAAAACGTGTCATGCTCATACATAGAGAAGAATTTAACTACTTTGATGTACTCAAAGAAAAATTAAGCTGGGGCGAATAATGATAGAAAGATTTTACCTAAAAGACTACCTTAGCTTTAAGGAAGTAAATCTTCCTTTGAGTAATGGTTTGATTGTTTTTACTGGACCTAGTGGTAGTGGAAAATCTATACTGATGAGTTCCATTTTATCTTCTTTTGGTCTTGAAAATTCTGAAGCTGCAGTATGTGAAGCAACAACATCTTGGAGCTTTAATGGTGAAGAATTTGGACTAGAATGTGAAGATATAAATATTTTTAAACATATAAGAAAAGAAAAATCAAGATATTTCATTAACAACCAGAGTGTGTCTAAAAAAGCTATGAGGGAGGTTGCTTCGAAAAACCTAAAGCACTTAAGCTTGAAAGATTTTAGTGATTTTGAAAATGAAAATTTGATTGATATGATTGATGAAAGAATATACAATAAGAACAAATCAATTTTAGAAATAAAAAAACAGTATAAAAAAGAATACATTGAGCATAAAAAACTATTCTCAGAACTTCAAGAATTAGAACTAGAAGAGAGAAAAATAATAGAATTGAAAGATTTTGCAAATTTTGAAATTCAAAAAATTCAAAAAATCAGCCCGGTGATTGGTGAAGATGAAGACCTTTTACGAATAAAAAAAGAACTTTCAAAAAAAGAAAAAGTTTTAGAGTCTCTCGAGTCAGCTAACACTCTATTTGACAGTGAACACTATGTCTATATTGCCTTGGAAGCTTTAGATATAGAGAGTTCATTTTTTAACGACACCATGAATGAGCTAAGAGCTACTCTTGAGAATGCTCAAGAAAAATTCTCAGCACTTGATGAGATTGACATAGAAGAAGTTTTAAATAGGCTTGAGGAGCTCAATGAACTCAAAAGAAGATATGGTTCCATAGAAGAATCTCTAGTCTACCTAGAAGAGAAGAAAAAAGAACTTGCCAAATATGAAAACATAGAAATAACAAAAGATGATTTAGCAAAAAGAGTATCTCAATTGAGTCAAAATATTGAAATTTTAGCTCAGGTGCTTTCTGATTTGAGACTAAAAGAAGTAAGTTTATTTGAAAAAGATCTCAATAAATATTTGCGTGAGCTTTATCTCAGAGATGCTACAATACGTTTAAATACTATGCCGTATACTGAGATAGGTAAAGATGGAATTAATCTTGAGATTAATGGCACACAGCTTCAAAAAATAAGTACCGGAGAATTTAACAGGCTCCGCCTTGCTGTGCTTGCGTTAAAGTCCGAAAAAATGCTTAGTAATGGAGGTGTGTTAATGCTAGATGAAATTGATGCTAATCTAAGTGGTGAAGAGTCGATGAGTGTAGCAAAAGTTTTAAGACAACTTGCCAAACATTTTCAAATACTTGTAATATCTCATCAACCACAACTCACTTCTATGGGTAGCCAACACTTCCTCATTCATAAAGAAAATGATGAGTCATTTGTAAAAGAACTCTCAAAAGGGCAAAGAATAGATGAAATTGCAAGAATAATTTCTGGGGCAAATATAACAAACGAAGCAAAGCTTTTTGCTAAAGAATTACTTGAGGCAAACGGATGATAGTTGATACACATATACATTTAGACAATGAACAGTATATGGATGATCTTGATGAAGTTATTCAAAAAGCTATAAATAATGGAGTTGAGCGTTTCATTATTCCTGGTGCTGATCCTAAAAGCTTAGATTTGGCAGTAAAAATATCTGAAACCTATCCTAATATATATTTTGCTATAGGTGCCCATCCTTATGACATACAAAATTTTAACACCTCCTATTTTAATAAATATATAAATCATAAAAAGTGTGTAGCTATAGGCGAATGTGGTCTTGACTATTTTCGACTCGAGGGTACAAGAGTAGAAAAAGAACAAGAAAAAAAACGTCAAAAAGAAATCTTTATAGCACAAATAGAGTTAGCTAAAAAGTATAAAAAACCACTTATTATACATATCAGAGATGCTTCTAGTGATGCTAAAGAGATTTTGCTAAAATATGATGCTAGAGAAGTGGGTGGTGTCCTTCATTGTTTCAATGCAGATGAGCAGTTGCTAAGTCTAGCAGATGAAGGGTTTTATTTTGGTATAGGAGGGGTAGTAACCTTTAAAAATGCCAAAAAACTTGTCAATGTCTTACCAAAGATTCCCTATGATAAGTTACTAATCGAAACAGATGCTCCATACCTTACTCCTGCTCCATTTCGAGGAACAAGGAACGAGCCATCCTATTGCTCGCATATAGGCTCTAAAATGGCTGAAATACTTGATGTTTCAGAAGAAAACATAAATGAAATTACAACAAAAAATGCTTTAAAATTATTTAATATAGCTTGAAATTTTAAGACTTATCCTTTGTTTAATCTTTATTTAGATAAAATAATTCCTTAAAATTAACACTAAAGAGCCATATGACAAAATTTATTTTTCTTCTAATAATTCCATTTACTCTCATAGCTAATTTAAATTATGCATTCAATACAACAAAAGAGGTTGAACTTTTAGATGCTTTTGATATAGAAGCTTCTTTTTTACTTGATCCCGTTGTCAACAAACTTCGAAACAGCAAAAAGGCCATTTATAAAAATAAACATTTTTTTCGCGCAATGGATGAAGCATTTATCTATATACCAACTATTAAAAATATTTTAGCTGCGTATGAAATTCCACCAGAATTTTTGTATTTAGCAATGGCGGAATCAAATTTTTCAAATAGGGCATATTCTAGAAGAAAAGCATCGGGACTTTGGCAGTTTATGCCACGAACTGCAAAAAGTTACGGACTTAAGATTGATGACTATGTAGATGAAAGGCGCGACCCAATTAAATCCACAAAGGCAGCCGCAAAATATCTGTCTCATCTGCATAAAAGATTTGGAAAATGGTACCTGGCTGCTATTGCTTACAATTGTGGTGGGGGGAGACTAAGCAAAGGTATCAAAAGAGCAAAAACAGATGATTTAAATGTTTTGCTAAACTCTAAAAAAGCATATATACCACGAGAAAGCAGAAGATACATACGAAAAATAATTGCGCTTGCTCTTCTTGGTAACGATGATAGGTTTTTGTTAAATAGTGAATATGGACACCTACTTAACCGAGCAAATGCATACTCAATGTCTACCATAACTCTTACAAGCGGAGAATCTTTGAAGAGAGTAGCAAAAATTATTGATATACCACTTAAAACACTCAAAAAGCTCAACCGACACCTAAGATATGACTTTGTACCTCCTTATAAAGAAGGCTACGAAGTGTATATACCCTACGTAAAGCTTGCTGAATTTAAACAGCATTACAAAGAGGGTGATATTAAAAATATTTATAAAATTCATGTTGTTAGAAGTGGAGATAACTTAAGCTATATAGGTGAAAAATATCGTGTACCATATAGGATTATTATGGACTTCAATAACCTAAAGCATTCAAGATTAAAGTTAAAACAAAAGTTAATCATTCCTATTACTACAAAAGTTAAACCTAGAAAAATAGACCATAGGTATTACTACAAGGTAAAAAAAGGTGACACTCTAGAGTCTATCTCAAGAGCGCATAAAGTTACTATAAAAACCATCAAGTATCACAATAGAATGCGAGGAAGCCTTATAAAAATTGGTGAAAAACTGAGAATATATGAATAAAAGTTTTTTTTTAAGCACAGTTCTTATGCTTCTTCTGGGTGGCTGTAGTACGAGAGGAACAAAAGTATACTCACATTATGAAGAACAGAGAAGCTACTCAAATGGCACAGGCAATCGTTCGGCAACTATGGATAGAAAAACCTACTCTCATCCAACTATGAAACCTTATGTTGTTCGTGGTATAAAGTACTATCCAACTGTTGTTAATGTTGGTGATGAATTTAGTGGTATAGCAAGTTGGTATGGTCCAGACTTTCATGGTAAGCTAACATCAAATGGTGAAACTTACAATATGCATGATATGACGGCTGCTCACAAAACTCTTCCGATGAACACGATAGTAAGGGTAACAAACAAGTCTAATGGCTTAGTAACAATAGTAAGAGTAAATGATAGGGGTCCCTTTGTAGCTACAAGAATTATTGATTTGTCCAATGCTGCCGCACATAAAATTAAAATGGTAGAAAAAGGAACAGCCCCTGTTAAAATAGAAGTTTTAGGTTTTGAAATAAAAGGTAAAACAACTATATCTCAACAAAAAGATTTAAAAGCAGTACCACAGGAAACGCAAGTGGCTAACTATGCGATTCAGATAGGTTCATTCTCTAGTTTTGAAGGAGCACTTAGTGTTCAAGAAAAGCATGATGGACTAGATGGCTACACAACAATCATAAAAGATATTCAAACAGTTGATTCTCGTATTTTTAAAGTATGGCTTAGCGGTTTTAAAAGTGAAAAAGAAGCTCGAGACTATAAATCAACAAGCATCTTTCAAAATTCATTTATTGTAAGGGATAATTAATGTTAAATAAAACAAGAAAAACTAAAGAAACTGACATCACTATATCATTGAAATTATATGGAAAAGGAAAAAGCACGATAGATACTGGAGTAGGCTTTTTAAACCATATGTTAGAGAGCTTTTCTAAACATTCTTTGATTGATTTAGATGTTAAATGTATTGGGGATACTCATATTGATGACCATCACTCGGTTGAAGACGTTGGTATAGTTTTAGGTTCACTTCTTAATCAAGCTATATACCCAGCTAAGGGAGTTGAAAGGTTTGGTAGTGCAAGTATTGTTATGGATGAAGCTTGCGTAGAGTGCGATTTAGATTTAAGTAATAGACCATACCTATATCATTCCTTAGGAGTTACTGGCAAAGTGGGGCAGTTTGATGCTGAATTGGTAGAAGAGTTTTTCAGAGCATTCATTTTAAATGCAGGAATAAGTGCACATATAGTTAAAAAACGGGGTTCAAATAAGCACCATATTATAGAGGCGGCTTTTAAATCTGTTGCCGTAGCTATACGTAGAGCGACAATAAAAAATGAGCGCATTGGTATACCAAGTACAAAAGATGTTTTATGATTAAATTAATAGTTCTAGATGTTGATGGTTGTCTAACAGACGGAAAACTAACTTATGATGCTAATGGCATAGAAAGCAAGGCTTTTAATGTAAAAGATGGCTTAGGTATAACTACTTGGCTAAAAATTGGTAATGAAGTAGCTGTAATAACCGGAAAAAACTCAACTATGGTAAAAAAAAGAGCTCAAGAGCTTGGAATTAAACATATTTATCAAGGAATTAAAGATAAAAAAAAAGTTTTTAAGGAGTTACTGGATAATTTATCTGTAAGAAATTTTGAGGTAGCTGCTATTGGAGATGATTTAAATGACTACGCAATGCTCACTTCCTCAGGAAGAAGCTTTACTCCAAATAACGGAGTAGGTGATATCAAAGATATAGTTGACACTGTTTTAAATAACAAAGGTGGTGATGGGGCTGTGCGAGAAATGATAGATATCCTAGTAAGTGAAAACGATCAAGAAAAAGATTTTATAGGTGTTTGGAAATGAGCATAAATCATCTATTGTCTTTAATTTCTGTTGGCTTAGCAATGATATACTTTGTATTTGAGCCCATGAAAATTAAAAAGATAAATTCAAAAGAGGTGCCCTTATTTAGCTTAGGAGTATTCACTCTTTATGAGCTAGATAAATTTAGCTTAACGACTTTAATGAAAGGAACATCTGCCACAAGGTATTCAGATAGATACAATGTGAAAAATATAGACTACACAGATAATTCTAAGGAGTTTAGAGCAAATTTAAAAGCTAAGAATGGACTTTACAAAGAAGATGTAGTTTACCTTGATAAAGATGTCTTTTTTACAAGGGCAGATGGTTTAAAATATTTTTCACAAAAAGCAGTGTATAATAAAAAAATTGGTACTGTATATTCAGAAGTAGATTATGTTGCAAACATGAATAGAAACCTTGTTTATGGAGACAATATAGAATATAACAATCTATCTCAAACAATTAAGTCTGAAAATGTGTATGCAATTTATCAAATAAAAGAGAAATAATGAAAATAATTTTAATAATTTTAATAGCTACTATACTAAGCGCACAAGAACTAAAAATAAAAGCCAAAACATTTAACAGCGATCAAAAAAAAGGTATTGCAATATTTAAAGGAAACGTAAACATACTTAAAGAACACGATGAACTTAATGCTTCTATAGTAACAGTTTACACAGACGAAGAACAGCAACCTATTAAATATGTCGCGGAAGGAAATGTTTCATTTTTCATTACGACAGAAGAGGGTTCGATATATAGAGGGAAGGCTCAAAAAACAATATACCTACCCAATAAAGAAGAATATTATTTTTATAGGGATGTCCACCTTAGGCAAATAGGTGAAAAAAAAGAGATTATAGGCGATGAAGTAGTTCTTAAATCAATAGATGGAAAAGCATATGCAAATAGTAAGTCAGATAAACCTGTAATAATGATCTTTGATATGAAAGAAAAGGAAAAATAATGGTTGACGTAGTAGAAGCAAAATTTATTATTTCTGCACCAAACATCAAGATGGCACCATTTTCTGAGTATCAAGATGAAGTTGTTTTTATGGCACGATCCAATGTTGGAAAAAGTTCTTTACTAAATGCTCTGACTAACCATAAAGGGTTAGCAAAAGTTTCTTCTTCTCCTGGAAAAACAAGACTAATTAATTATTTTGACATAACGATAATGGATAGAGAAGACTCTACTAAACTAGATGCAAAATTTGTTGATTTACCAGGTTTTGGTTATGCAAAAGTATCTAAAAGTATAAAAAATGATTGGGAAAAAAATCTCACTGACTATATTGCAAATCGTCATAATATAAAGATATTTATTCATCTTATTGATAGCAGGCATCCTCATCTTGACATAGATAGGTCTGTAAGTGACTTTTTACTTGAAAATTCAAATGAGACACAATTTATACTTCAAGTTTTTACAAAAATAGACAAACTAAATCAAAAAGAACAAAATAAACTTCGCAAAGAGTTTCCAGAAGCCATCATGGTTTCAAGTTCAAAAAAAAGAGGCTTACAAAAAGTAAATAAAATTATTTTCGATATATTAAAGAAAACAACTCAAGAAGAGATAAATGAACATTGAGTATATTAAGGCAAAGTTGGCAGATATCTCCTTGATGCAAACGCTAGTGAATCCAGAAGTAGACTCAGGTATAATACTAGTAAGAACAGATGATGAAATAGCAACAAATATACGCTCTTACACCTTAGCCTTAATGGATGGCAAACTTGTTGGGTTTTGTGCTTTACATATACACACACCCTCTCTTGCTGAAATACGTTCTTTAATAGTTAAAGATAGTCTTAGAGGAAGAAGAATAGGCGAAGGCCTAGTGAGCGCTGCGCTAGAAGAAGCAGACACCTTAGGTTTACAAAAAGTTCTTGTACTCACGTATAAACAATCTTTTTTTGAACGTCTCGGTTTTATAGAAATTTCAAAAGAGTCCCTCCCAGAACACAAAATCTGGGCTGATTGTATTAAATGTAAACACTTTCCGATATGCAACGAAGTCTCTCTTATCAAACATCTTTAAGCCCTTTCATATATGTAGTATTTTTTGTACTGTATGAAAGCTTAAGTAGCATATATCTTTTTCTACCCCCTTTGCTTGGCGTATTGTTTTTCTTATTTATAAATGCTTTAAAGCACGACAACTCACTATATGCTTTTTTAGTTATCTTTTGCCTTATAGTATTTGAATCTGAAAAAGGTTACAATCTTTTTAGTGCAGTAATCTATTTTGCCTTAGTATATAAATACATATTGCCAAGACTAGAGCAAAATTTCTCTTGTTCTCCTTGCGTTAAGATATCTATAGTGCTCCTCGCATATGTTGGATTTTATTTTTTTGGTTTAATGCTTAGTAGTATTTTTTTAATTACAATGCCAAGTATTAATTATTATGTTATTTACTATATAATTATAGAATTTTTAGTTGTGAGTATATTATGAAAATAAAATTTATTTTAATTTCTTTTGCCTTAATGTGGCTAGCATTGATTTCAAGAGTATTCTTTTTAGCCATAGAATCAAATACCTATTATGAAAAACTATCTCACAACAATACTATAAAAACAGAAAAGATAGCACCGGTCAGAGGAGAAATAGAAGATGTTAAGCATCGTCCAGTAGCCATTAATAAGCTTGGGTTTAAAATACAGATAGAGCCCCATTTAAGACAGAAAAAAAATCTTGCTATTTTTAATGCAGAGATAGAAAAGCTAACTTCTCTTTTACCAAAACTTAGTGCAAAAAAAATGATAAAGCAATATAAAAAATATGACTCATACTATAATCATGATTTTATAACTATTGTTGATTTTATTTCTTATCAAGAGATTATGCCAATCTATACACAGTTAAATTTACGTGAGCATATTAAAATTCTACCAGCACCTAAGCGATATTATCCTTATGGAGCAACGGCAGCACACATGATTGGCTATGTGTCTCGTGCTAATGAAAAAGATGTTAAAAAAGACAAGGTCTTGAAGCTGATTGGCTATGTTGGTAAAAGTGGAATAGAAAAATATTACAATACTTACTTACAAGGTGAAACAGGTGAGAAAAAAATTAAAGTTAATGCAAATAATCAACAAATTGAAGAACTCTCATACATAGGAGCGAAAGAAGATAGGAAGCTTACTCTCAATATAGACATGGAGCTTCAGCAGTATATATCAAAATTGTTTGCTAAAAAGTCTGGCGTTGTAATCGTTATGCGAGTTGACGGAGCGATACTTTCGGCTAGTAGTTTTCCGGAGTATTCTCTTAACACCTTTGTTTCCGGTGTATCTCATAAGATGTGGGAAAAACTATCTACCTCCCTGGAGAAGCCATTCACAAACAAGATAACTCACGGGCTATATCCCCCTGGTTCTATTATTAAAACAGGTTTGGGGTTAATTTATATAACAACGGATTTAAAGCCATATTCCAGTGTTTACTGTACAGCAGAGATGCCTCTTGGAAAGAGAATATTTAGATGCTGGAGAAAAGGTGGACACCATAAAACAGGCATTACAAAAGCGATAAGAGAAAGCTGTGATGATTACTTTTATAAAGGAAGTTTAAAAGTGGGCATAAAAAAAATGAGTGATGGGCTTATGCGTTTTGGCCTAGGCAAGAAAACGGGAATTGATTTACCAAATGAATTTATTGGTACTGTACCATCTCGCGAATGGAAAAGTAGAAAATATAACCGAACATGGTATATTGGGGAAACAGTAAATACTTCTATTGGTCAAGGTGATTTTTTATCGACACCGATACAAATTGCTCAATTTACCGCACTTATGGCTACAAAAAAGCTTCCAACACCTTATGTGACAAAAAAGATTGGCGACAAGGTCATCAAGCCTATCTTTAAAGATGTATTAAGTGATTTAGAGAAAAAAAGAATTCCCCTTATTCAGAGGGCTATGTATGAAGTTTGTAATTATCCTAAGGGAACGGCTTCACACTACATTGATTCTAAAGTAAAAATAGCAGGGAAAACTGGTACTGCTCAGGTTGTAGGAATTCTACAAGACATCAAGAGTCGTAAACTAGAGCATGAGATGGAATATTATACTCGCTCACATGCTTGGTTTAGCACCTATGGTCCATATCGCAATCCTCAATACGTGGTTTTAGCTATGGTTGAACATGGGGGACACGGAGGGACAGCTGCTGGAAAAATTGTTTCTAGAATTTATGACAAACTCTTAGAATTAAAATATATAAAGAAATAGCTAAAAACTGTTTTGAATAAATAAAGCTAAGATAATAAGTAAAAATATCGCAGCTGTTTTGTTGTAAAGTTTATTTGCCAGAATAAATAGCAAGGCAAGAGATGCGCTCACCATTATAACCATATCAAATTTCGTAACAGCTAAGTCAATATTCAATGGACTAACAAGGGAAGCAGCTCCAAGAACCATAGAAAAATTAGCGACATTTGAACCAATGATATTTCCAATGCTCATCTCGGCATTTCCTTTTTTTATAGCAACAATAGAGACTACTAGTTCCGGAAGGGATGTGCCTAAGGAGATTAAAAATATTCCTATAAGCCATTCACTTACTCCAAAAGTTCTAGCAATATTCGCTCCGCTTTCAACAACAAAACTTGCCCCGCCAATAGTAAAGAGAAAGCCAATGCCAAGTAACAGAATAGTTTTACCCCATTGAAACTTTTCTTGTGTGAGAGTGGGATCTATCTCACCCTCAAGATCTTCTCTAGAACCAGCAAATAAAAATAGTATATAGGAAGCCATTAGAAGCAAATACAACAATCCATCTACTCTTCCTATTTCACCATCTTGAATCATTATGAAAAATAAGATAACAGGTATAACTACCCATGCACTATCTTGTGCGAATAAATCGCGCTTAGGATTCATTTGTTTTGCGATTAAAAAAACAACTCCAAGAACCAAGGTAATATTAAATATAACGCTACCTATAACATTAGCAACTGCCATATCATTCTTACCAGCACTTGCTGCCATCATTGATGCAGCCATCTCTGGCAAAGATGTGCCAAAAGCCACTAAAGTTGCACCAATAACAAAATGGGAAATATTAAAATGCAGAGCAATTCTTTCAGACTCTTTTATGATAAAATCAGCCCCATATATAAGTGCCGACATTGCTAGTATAAATATTATAAAGTCCATGATTATCCCTGTGTCCTTACTATCAAACTATTTGGTAAGTTAAATTTTTTTATCAATATTTCTTCCTTGTCTCTCATTTGACCATCATCAACTTCGTGATCAAAACCAAGTAGATGAAGCAATCCATGTATAAATAAAAGCGAGCATTCATCACTCTGAGTATGTTTTAGTTCTTTAGCTTTCTTTTTTATATGATGCTCAGAAATAACTATACTACCTAATGGGGCATAATGCATCTCTTGAAGAGGAAAGCTTAACACATCTGTAGATCTATCAATATTTCTCTGTTGTAAATTAATATTTCGAATTTCATCCTCACTAACGATAAGTAATTCTACATCCCTTGTGGTTAAAAAGCCAAGTATATTATTTAAGATATCTTCATTTATTTGCAAAGACGTGTTGTTTATTAAGTCAATCATAAGGATGATTATATCAAATGAAGTTTACAAATAGACTAGATTGGTCTATTTGTGTAGATTATGCAGTTAAATTTATGCTGTTTCCTACGCCAGTTTTTTGAGCATTAGTCTGTCTAGTTTGTTCCTCTAGTCCCTCAAGTAATTTTGTTACTTGTTGAGCTGGTATCTCTGTGGACTTTTGTAGCGGACTTTTTGATTCTGGTAGACCTACTGTTGGTGTACTTGATGATGATACTTCCATAATATGTTCCTTTTAATTATTATCTTTTATTGTATTGCTATTTTCTTTTAATTAACATTAAAAATATATGTTAAAATTTCATTATGAATTTAAATAGTAAAAAAGCCGTTTGCATAATGAGTGGTGGCATGGACTCTACTCTTAGTGCTTATATGGCTAAAAAGAACAAATATGATATTATAGCTGTGCATTTTAATTATAATCAAATCACGCAAACAAAAGAACTTGAGTGTTTCGATAATATATGCAATGCGCTAAATGTACATAGCAGGTACAAGCTTGATTTAGATTTTTTTTCAAAGCTTGGTGCTTCAGCTCTTACAGATAAAAGTATAAAAATTCCAACCAATGGAATAGAAGAGGGTATCCCTATTACTTATGTTCCATTTAGAAATGGAATATTTTTAAGCATGGCAGCTGCTTTAGCAGAAAAAGAAGGAGCATCTCTTATAAGCATAGGTGTTGTAGAGGAAGACAGTAGCGGTTATCCTGACTGTAGAAAAAGCTACATACAAAGCATGCAGGAGAGTATTAATCTAGGAACAAAGGAAAGCACACATATAACCATCGATATGCCATTGGTCGATATGAGCAAATCTCAAATAGTGCAAAAATCTCTTGAGCTCAATGTCCCCTTGCATTTAACGTGGAGTTGTTACAAAAATGAAGATAAAGCGTGTGGAGTGTGCGACAGCTGTAGACTCAGATTAAATGGTTTTAAAAAAGCTGGTGTTAGAGATGTTATCGAGTACGAGTAATATTTTTTACAATGGTTTATCTATTACCCACATATGCAATCCAAGATTAAAAAATAGTTATATAAGTATAGATAAACAAGCAAATATAGTCTTAAAGACACCTCAAGTCTCCTCAAAATTCATCAATACACTTTTAACCGATAGGGAATCATGGATAAGAAAAAAAATATATCATATAGAATCAAATCCACCAATCATACTTACTCTTGATGATATTGATTCAATACAATCACAAGAATACCTGACACAAAAGGTGGAGTTTTTTGCAAAAACCATGAATCTCCACTATGATGAATTAAAATTTCGTAAAATGAAAAACAGATGGGGCAGTTGCACAAATAAGGGAAGGATAACCTTAAATAAAAAGTTAATTAAAACACCGGAAATCTGTATAGACTATGTAGTAGTTCATGAATTAGCACATCTAGTACACATGAACCATTCAAAAGAATTCCACCAGCTCGTATTTAACTATCTGCCTCATGCTGAGGAAGCCAAAAGAACTTTATCTCGTATAATTTTTATCTAATATTTAAAAAATGAGTTAAGCTTGCCTCGCTCCATTCTTTAGATAATTTCAAATATTTTTCAATAGACTTATTTACAATATCAAAATCTTTATTTTTTTCACTTAATTGCATCAAAACTTCTTGAAGTGCAATTTTTCCGGCTTCAATAACATCTTCAGGATATCTTTGAAGCTTGACTCCAAGCCCCTGAAGTTTTTGTAAGGCATATATGTTTTTAGAGTGAAATTCATATGTCATACTTGAATTCATCTCATTTGAAGCCATTTCTACCATGATCTGGTGTTCATCTGAGAGCTTCTTCCAAGACTGCTTGTTAAAAGTAAGCTCTAAAATTGAACCAGGTTCGTGCCAACCTGAATAATAATAAGGTGCAACCTTATAAAATCCCATTTTTATATCAAGAGCAGGCCCTACCCATTCTGTTGCATCGATAACTCCCCGTTCTAGTGATGTGTATATCTCGCCAGCAGGAAGTAAAATAGGGTTAACCCCTAACTTCGAAAATACTTCTCCCCCAAGACCGGGAATACGCATCTTTAAGCCATGCATATCTTCAAGGGAATTGATAGGTTTTCTAAACCACCCACCCATCTGTATGTTTGTGTTTCCTCCCATGAAAGGATAGAGATTATACTTAGCATATTGTTCTCGCCAAAGATCATATCCACCACCAAAAAGCATCCATGAGTTAATTTCCTCAGCAGTAAAACCAAACGGAAAACCACTGTAGAGTGAAAATGCAGAGTTTTTTCCTTTCCAATAATATGGTCCAGAATGAAAAGCATCTATTTGTCCACTTGATGCTGCATCAAAAACAGCTAATGCAGGTATAAGAACATTTTTTGGATAAATTTTTACTTCTAAAGACCCACCACTTACTGCTTTTATTCTTGAAGCAAATTTCTCTACTCCGGTCCCCATTATTGGAAAATGAGCAGGCCAACTTGTAGCAAGCTTTATAATAGTTTTTTTATTTTTATTAATATTTATACGCTTAACATCATGTGTACTTAAATCTTGAGAAGGATGTTTAGTATAGTCTATAGCCTGTCTATTGGATTCATTACAACCAACAAATGTCAAGCTTGCTCCACTGACCAATGCGCTAGCTTTTAAAAAATTTCTACGATTCATATTTTGAGTCCTTATATATCAAACAAAAGTTGTTCTTGGGTTTGGATTTGCGTATTTAATATTGATTTATCCACACCAACAACCAGGGCAAAATGAAATTTTTCACGTTTTAATATATCCATAATATCTTTCTCTTTTGTATATGAAAAAGCATTAGTGTTATTTTGTAAATGCACGGAGTTGGGCACTAAGTATATGATATTTGCCCAAGAAGCATTTTTTTGTAAGAAGCTTATCTCTTTATCTATCAAAGAACTATTTTTTTCAAAAATAAGCACCTTATCACTTGCTCCAAAATCTTTTATTTCTAAGTTTTTATTTGTAAAAATAGCTTCAAAATTATCTATAGAAGTAAATTTATTCAATTTAAAATTAATATTAAGGGTATCATATAGATGAAATAATGTCTCAAGATAGGGAATAAAAAAAGGCGAAATCAACTGCCTTTCATAATATTTATTATTGTATATAAATGAAGTTTCAAACAGGGTTTGCTCTATAATATCTATATGCTTTTTTGAATCTGTATAGATTTTTTTAATATATGCAAAGACATTGGCTTTATAAAGAGCAGGACAAAACAATATTATCGTTCTGGGCTCAATATTCCACAACTGTCTAAAAGTCCTTATGCTTTTTTCATTTACAACCAAAAAGTTCTTGTTTGTATTTATCTGCAATGCTAGTTTTAAAACTATTTCATCACACTCATATGCAATAGTGTCATTTTCTATCAATTTAAACCTAAGAAGCTTTTCAAGAGCTAAATCAACATCTAGAACCTTTATCCACGCTATTTCTTCATCTGTAACGCTGAGCTGAGTATCATAAAGGATTCCGTAAGCACCATTCTGTACAGCTATATTTACTTCGGCGATATCATAGGCAACATAAAGGTCGCCTCGTTTAATTTTATTAGCATCAAAAATAATACCTTCAAAATTATTAACGCAAGGATTGTTGACAAGTTTTGCTCCTGTTAGAGCTAAAAGATTCTCAAGTCTCATCCAATAGGCGTTCCGGGTTTTTTGAATTTTTCCGGTCTCACTAAACATAGTCCATCTTCATCTTTTGCAGCTAAAAGCATACCTTCACTTAACATTCCCATTAATTTTGCAGGCTTAAGGTTTGCTACTACACAAGCCTGAGTCCCTAGTAAATCCTCAGTCGTATAAAATTCTTTAATCCCTGCTACAATTTGTTTTACATTTTCTTCACCTAAATCAACTTGTAGCTTAAGCAGCTTTTTACTTTTTGGAACTTCTAGGGCTTCTACGATAGTTCCTACCTGTAAAGATGTTTCAAAAAATTGACCTATTTCTATAAGGTTATCTTCTTCTGCTAAAACCTGTTTATTTTCTTTTGGAGTGTCTTTTAAACTGTTTGGTTCTGCTCTAGGAGCTTCGGGTATTAAAAGTTCCTCAACGCGAGGGAAAAGTGGTGGAACTTTTTTGATAACAAAAGGTTCCAGCATGTTTTTATCTAAAATAAACTTTTTATAGCTATTGTTATTTATTTCAAAATTTAAAGCATCTGCTATTGTATTTGTTGTGTTAGGCATAACGGGATGAAGCATTACTGATGCACGTGCTAGTATATTTGCAATTAACGCAACCGTAGCTAAAGCCTCATCTTTTTTGTTTTCTTTCATCTTAACCCACGGAGCATGTTCTTCTATAGCCTTATTTCCTATAGCAAAAAGCTTCCAAAGCTCTTCTAAGTAGCGATGAGTCTGTAGATTTTCCATGAGAACATCAAGAGAATCTAGCACTTCATTCATTTTTGTTAACTCTTTTTTATGATACTTTAATACATCAACACTATTTATATTAAACTCGGAGTATTTTCCACTCATGCCTATAATGCGATTTAGTAGGTTACCTAAATCATTGCTGAGTTCCGAATTAATTCTGTCGATAAATGCACGTTGTGAAAAGTCACCATCCTGACCAAAAGGAACCTCTCTAAGCATAAAATATCTTAAATTTTCAGCACCATAAGCATCAGCGACTTCTTTTGGAGCTATCACATTTCCTTTTGATTTACTCATCTTTTCACCATCCCTGGTCCACCAACCATGTGCACCAATGTGCTTCGGTAATGGAAGCTCAAGACTCATTAAAAATGCTGGCCAATAGATAGCATGAAAACGCAATATATCTTTACCTACAAGTTGTATAGATGCTGGCCAATAGTCCATATTAGCCTCATCTTTTCCATACCCTAGCGCAGTAATGTAATTAAGTAAGGCGTCAAGCCATACATACATAACATGCTTGTCGTCATCGAATGATTTTGGCATCTTTACACCCCAAGTAAAAGATGTTCTAGTAACAGAAAGATCACGCAATCCACCTTTAACAAAATTCTTCACTTCGTTAATACGTGAGCGAGGAAGAACAAAGTCGGGATGATCTTCATAATAAGCTAAAAGTTTATCTTCGTATTTGGAGAGCCTAAAAAAATAACTTTCTTCTTTCACAACGTTAGTAGTTCTTCCACAATCTGGACAAAACTCACCATCTATAAGTTGAGTTTCAGGGAAAAAAGTTTCACAACTTACACAATAATGTCCTTCATAAAAATCTTTATATATATCACCCTTTGCATACATTGTTTCAAAAGCTTTTTGAACACCTATTTTGTGATCTTCATCGGTTGTGCGGATAAATTTATCGTAGCCGATATCAAATTCATCCCAAAGACTTTTAAAGGTAGCACTAATCTCATTTGCAAATTCTTGCGTAGGTTTATTATTTTTTTGCGCTGATTCTTCAATTTTTTGACCATGCTCATCTGTACCTGTAAGAAAATAAGTTCGCTCTCCTTTTAATCTTTCATACCTAGCTATCGTATCAGCTATAAATGTTGTATACGCATGTCCAATATGTGCTTCTCCATTAACATAGTAGATGGGGGTAGTTATATATTTACTCAAAAAAATCCTTTATTTAGTATTATAAAAAGCGATGAATCGCAACAATCAAAACTCGAACCCACCTGTATCACCTTTAGACATGGAATTGTAAACAGATTTAACATAATCTTCTCTTAGTTCGCAGGACAGATATGCCTCGCAATCACTGCAAGTTTTTAATTGTTTTTCGTCTTGACATACTTGAAGCTTTTTTATCATTGCATCTAGATGAATCTCGAACTTATCTAGCTCAATTTCATTAGTTATTTGCATAAACTTCTTTTACTCTTTCAATTTCATATTTAGAGCCAAAGAAACATGGTGATGTATCATGGATATGCTTACATCCAAGACTCAATAAATCAGCTTTGCCATCAATAGCTTCGCCGCCGGCCTTGATATATGCAAAAGCAAATGGAAAAACTTCAAAAAGTTTACGAAGCTTACCATCTGGCTTATCGCTAGTGGCAGGATAAGAAAATAGTCCACCACCTTTTAAAAGCAGTTGATGCAAATCTGGCACCATTCCTCCCGAGTATCTTAATCTATAACCCTCGGAAAAGAAACTCTCTACCATCTCCTTGTGATATGAAGGCCAATTTTGCTGAGTCCCTCCTGGAGCATTTAGATTTCCTTTTTCGTTTAAGCGAATTTCTTTAACAAATTCAAATTCACCATTTTGAAGTAAGTGCATTTTTGTTTTGTTATGAGCAAACACCATCTCTACTCTTGGTCCAAAGACAACATAGCAAGAAGCCACCATATATTCAGCGCCAAAAGCACCATCATAAATTCCAAAAATAGAGCCAACACTAAGGTTCACATCTACGAGAGAGGAGCCATCAAGTGGATCATAAGCAATAAAATATTTACCACTTTCATTAAGTAGCATCTCATTTTCTTTCTCTTCGCTAGCAATAGTGTGTATGGAAGACACACGAGAAAATTCTTCTTCTATAATCATGTCACATTTTATATCTAGCTGCAGTTGTGTTTCTCCAGAGCTATTCTCTTGTGATGAGTAGCCAAAATCTTTAACATCTATCGCATTTTTAATTCTTTTAGCAGTTTTTTGTATCGCTTCAAATATATCAGTCATTATTTATCCTTAAACTTCTTTGGCATTTTTAAGTATCCATGCAATTACACTTTCGCAATCATTGAGATTTAGTATGTCTATATTTGCTGGCAAACTATATTTTGACACATCTATACTCTCATCTATAGCTAAAGCATTCATGTAATTAAAATACTCACTATCTAATTCATTTCGAAAAATTCCTATACGAGGTAGCGGTAAATTTTTAAGACCTTCAACGAGTACAATATCAAAATCATTTAAAAGTCTTATCATCTCATCTAGCTCTTTTTGGCGTTGAGAAAAATATGTTGTGCGAGTAGGAGAGGTGACAATAACCTCTGCTCCAGTATCACTGAACTTATAACTATCTTTGCCTGCAACATCAAATCTTGCTTTATCTCCTGGATCATGTTTAATGATAGCTACTTCAAAGTTTTTCTCATGGATGAGTTTTCTTGCAACTTTAAGTATTAGAGTAGTTTTACCACTATTTGATGGTCCCGTAAACGCAATCGCTAATCTTTTTTTCATTCTACCTTGCTTTCCTACCCTGTAACTTTTATGAGATTATACAAAATACTCACTTAAAAAGTTGTTTAATAAGTTATAATTTCACTATGAATTTTTTTATGACTTTATTATTGGTATTATTTCTTAACTCCTGTTCTCACAAAAATGCTTTTTCTGATTTTTCAATGGATTCAAATCAAGAATTAAGTGCTACCTCTCTCAAAAGAACAAAGATTGTTAAAAACACAAAAATTATAGGTGCTTTTAATGCAATATATCTCAACAAAGTGTATCCTAATACATATAATGGAAATGAATACTTCTTCGTTTATATTTATCTCAAAAATGCCAAAACTATATCTAATCCAAATACTCAAAACAATAACACATTAAGTATTCTATTGAACGATAAACAGCCACTTAAATTAAAAGAATTAGATAGTAACAATAGATTTTATAAACTTAGTGGTTCAAAAAATAAATGGAATAGATATTATTTAGTATCATTCGACAAAGAAGGAAAGTCCCTTAGTTTGAAACTCGAAAGCGATCAGTCTTTTTCGGCTCTTTTAAACTATCAAAAAGATCAATAATAGAAATTTCTTCATTAAGAATTTTTTTATACATTACATAGTTAGCTAAAACTTTTTTTCCATACTCTCGACTTTCTGTATGTAGGTACGCATTACATTTGGCCACCCCGCGCGTTACTACTTGGCCAGTGCGCGCATTAACACTTGGCCACCTCACGCATCGTTTATTTGGCCACTTTTTTACTTTCATGCGTGCATAAGCTTGA
>JALSLR010000102.1 GCA_026988245.1 Sulfurimonas sp. | reverse complement strand
CCCTACATCAACTGAATCATTTATGTAGTAAATCATACTCGCATCTACTTGATGTTTAGGACGACGTGCAAGCTCTTTACCATCAGCATCTTCAGTTTTTACATAGGTATATGTTGCGTTGATACCAAGTGCATCTAAGAAGTAGTCTTTGTAGCCTAACTCAACACCTTTAAATTTTGACTTGCCTGCAATTTGTTCATAACCACCAGCAAAGGTTACAGGGTCGTATACGTACTCTATAAGGTCAGTAATCTCATTATAAAATCCTGTTATCCATAGTGTGTCATTTCCTAGAGTGATGTCGCTAGTGAGTGAAGTTTCAGGTTTTAAGTCAGGGTTAGCACCCCACTGACCATAAAGTTGTCCTAGTGTTGGAGCATTAAAACCAGTTCCAACATTTGCACTGATGTAGATGTCGTTATGGACAAATTGTTTTGCACCGATTTTTCCAGTAAAGGCATCATCTAGGTTGTCGTATTTGTCATAGCGAATAGACTCTGTAAGTATTGTGTCCTGAGTGAACTTGTTGTAGTTGGTCAAAAAGGCAGATATTGCAGAGAAATTTTTTGTAGTGTTTGCAGTAATCTCTTCTTGTTCAAACTTTTGATACGATGCACCTACTCTTAAAAAAGCATTTTTCATATATGATATTTTATCATCAGCTTTGAACTCACTCACAGAGCCTTTATAGTTTGAGGTTGCTGCTGCACTTGTGTAGTAGTCAACATAAGTTACTACTCTATCAAAAGTTGAAAGGTTATAGTTGATGCTTATGTCGTTCATAGAGCCCTTATGTTTAAAGTCTAGTGTATAGAAACGATTTGTAAGGACAGTATTTGGGATAGGGGAGTCATTTGAAGCTCCTGCACCTGAGTCATAGTTTACTGTTGAGTCTATAGTCTGCACACTCGCTTGAAGTCTGTCATCTTTCGTGAAGTTGTAGCCTAGTTTTGCGTTAAGTGATTGGTTGAGGTAAGAGTCTTTTTCTAAGCCTAGTTCATCCCCTCTTTTGCCATAATCTGCATCACCCTGTTTTGGCTCGGCTACTGAGAAACCATCTGTGTCATAGTAAGAACCACCGATGAGGATGTCAAAATCTTCAGTTGCATAAGAAGCTTGCAGTGAAGCTACTTTTGTAGCAAAAGAGCCACCCTCTACATTTGCAACTCCATGGAGTCCTTTTTGTGCACTCGATGTGATGATGTTGATGACACCACCACTCGCATCACTTCCCCATACGCCAGACTGTGCACCTTTGATGATCTCTATCTGCTCTACATTATAAAGCATGATTTGAGAAAACTCAGCTGCTGCACCTATGGCAGTTGGGTTGTTGTAACGAACACCATCTATGAGAACAAGTAAGCGTTTTGTGTCCATACCACGAACAAACATTGATGTAGCTTTCCCAGCTCCACCATTTTGTGTCATAGAGATACCACCAAGTCTGTTAAGTGCATCAGCAAGGTTAGTGACTCTCGCTTCGTCTATCTGCTCTTTAGTGATGATAGTCATGCTGTCTGTTAAGTCTTTTTGCTCAACATTAGTACCTAAAGAGGCACTTACCTCTAAGGGCGCGAGTGCAACTTCTTGTGCTTGAAGTGAGCTCAAAAGAGCGACTGAGATTATCGATAATTTTATTGTGTTTTGCATATATATTTCCTATTGTATTTTAGAGTAAATCTCTGCTTGATTTAAAAACTAGATTCCAGGTCAAGCCTGGAATGACGATATATTTGTTTTTTCTCGTTCCCATGCTTTGCACGGGAATGCATATTTAAGTTATTGAAGTTTTTGTATGAGTTATGTAGTAGGAGGTGAAGCTATCTTGATAGTAAGGGGTTTTCCACTAAGAGTAGAAACAGAGGTAGACACGGCAATGATTTTGAGTTGTGATACAAAAGCTTGTATAGCTGCTAGTGTAAAGTAACCTTTACCAAAACCACGTGGTAGCATTGTCTATCCTCTCATTCGTTAGACCCATTTATTGTAATTTTTCGGGCATCATTTTTACAAAATGTGCTCCTGCAAATTAGGAGCCTAACTTATTTTCGAGATTATAACTAAGATAACTAAAATCTTCGTTAAAATACCCTTATGAAACTTTCACACCTAAAACAAGTTGTCACTTACCTACAAAACTTCAAAAAAATCTCTGCTATTTATAGAGTGAGTGACAGCATCGTTAAAATTGCATTTGATAAAGATGATGAGATTTACTTTAACATGACGCGTTCAAACTCTTCTATGTTTAAGTGTGCGTCCTACTCTCGAAGTAAGGTTTACAATGCTCCTTTTGATGTTGTTTTGGCAAAGCGTTTTAACCGCTCGCAAGTTCAAAGTGTAGAACTTCTCAATGATGACAAAATAGTTCGTTTTAAGACCTCCGTGGCTTCGGCTTATAAAGAAGAAGTCACCTACTTGCAGTTTGAGTTTACTGGCAAGTACACTAACATTATCATCTTAGATGAGGAGAACCTTGTTTTAGAAGCGCTTCGTCATGTAGACTTGTTTTCATCATTTCGTGAGGTGCGTGTTGGGCAAAAACTTTTAGATGTACCAAATGCTCCCTTTGTGGCTAAGGAGTATCCGCTTGATGATGTGGAAGCGTTTTTGTATGGCGTTTATGAAAAAGAGCAAAGCGGAAAGTTAGATGCACTAAAGAGTCAAAAGAGAGCGCTTTTAAACAAAAAGCTCAAAAAACTAAGCAAACTCTATAAAAACCTTGACGATGAAGAGAAGTTAGAACTTGAAGCAACACGCAGTGAGCACTATGGAAACCTAGTACTTTCAAATATGCACAAGATAAAGCCCTATGTAAAGAACTTGGTACTTGATGATTATGATGGTGGTATCGTAGAAGTGAAACTAGACAAAGAGTTCAGTAATGTTTCAGATATATCGGAATATTTTTTCACAAAAAGCAAAAAAGCAAAACAAAAAGCCCTCTCTTTGCACATCCAAAAAGACTCCTTAGCATCAAAGATAAAACATACGGAACTTTTCATGAGTACAGTCGACGATGCTAAGGATGTTGCAAAGATAGAACTGCTCTTTCCAAAACAACTCAAAAACAAAAAAATTAAAACAGATGATAGTATAGAGGTGTTTTGGATAGAGGGCTATAAAGTCCAACTTGGTAAAAATGAAAAAGGCAACATAAGCGTGCTAAAAAATGCAAGGGCAAAAGATATTTGGTTGCATCTGCGTGACCAGCCATCTACTCATGTCCTCAT
Source organism: Sulfurimonas sp. (assembly GCA_026988245.1). Taxonomy (GTDB): domain Bacteria; phylum Campylobacterota; class Campylobacteria; order Campylobacterales; family Sulfurimonadaceae; genus Sulfurimonas. The sequence goes on along the minus strand of JALSLR010000102.1, from coordinate 3,449 downwards.
AACTACAGACAAGCAAAGTCTCCCTATGAACATTATAGAATCAGCCGCAAGACTCTGTGTAGATTTTACAACGACTTCAAAAGATAGATATTTGGTCGATTATACTCCTAGACGTGAGGTTACCATACAACATGGTGCCAATGTTTTGTATAACAAATACAAGACGATAGAGATAGATACAAGGAGTAAATTATGAGTATTGGAGCAGTTGGACAAGCGATATTTGTCAATCAGCAAACAGCTGGCGTTGCCTCTGTTGCTAATTCTCATAATAATCGTGTAGATTTTCAAAATATGGTCGCCCAAGCTGCCGTAAATGAAAAAGACCAAAAAGTTCTTCAAGTACGTCCTACTGAGGAGAATCAAGAGGTAGACCCAGACCGTGAACACCAAAAAAATGAATCAGATCAAGAGACTGCTAGAGCTGAGCATGAAGACTCAGCAGAGGAAGAAAAAGAACCTCAAAATCTTGAGAGTGCGTATAAATTAGATATTACAGTATAATTAGATAATTTATTTTTGGAGTTTGAATGTTTGGTAGTCATAGTGAGAGAATTTATACAGGTTTAGGGCTTGCATTTGCAGTGCTTTTCATAGGTTGGTTGGACAACTTTTTTTTAATGTGGGTTTTTTTTGGTGCTATCTACTTACTAGCATTTAGAGAAGCAAACAGGCTTTTTGATATTCCTGATAACTCCATGTTCCCTTACGCTATAGGGATCTGGCTTCTCGCTGGAATATACCCTTATGGTGATGACCTCTTTGTTTTAGCTGGTGTTTTTTATGCCTCAGCAGTTGCTTTTAACAAAAACATTGACTGGAAACACTTCTTCCCTTTTATCTATCCTACCGCTGGGATACTTTTTACCTTTACGATGTATCAAGAGTATGGGGTTATCACTCTTCTTTGGCTCGTTATCACTGTAGCTATGACTGATGTTGGTGCCTATGTAGTTGGTAAAAGCATCGGCAAGACTCCTTTTTGTGAAACAAGTCCAAACAAAACTATGGAGGGTGTCGTTGGAGGTATCGCTATAGCTACTGTGAGTGGGATGTTTTTGGGTTTAACTTTCGTTGACCTTTGGACTTCACTTATTATCTCTATTGCGGTTTCGATAAGTTCTATTTTTGGTGATTTGTATGAGTCCTCTTTAAAACGTGCAGCTGGGGTAAAAGACAGTGGAACTCTTCTTCCTGGCCACGGTGGTGTGCTTGACCGTATAGATGGTTACCTCTTTGGCTCTATCGTGATGCTAGTGCTTCTTCGTGGATTAGTGTAGCAGATGGTAGTTCTTGGCTCTACAGGCTCCATAGGTATAAACACATTAGAGATAGCTAAAAAGTTCAATATAGCAGTTGAGGTCTTAGCCTGTGGGTCAAACATAAAACTTTTAAATGAGCAGATTCAAACGCATAAACCAAAAGTTGTAGTGATAGCCAATAAAGAAGATATGAAAGATGTAAATCATAACAATGTCTACGCAGGGCAAGAAAATCTTCTTAGCATCATAGCTGATGCTAAGAGCTCACTCGTGGTCAATGCCTATGTTGGTTTTTTAGGTTTGCGTCCAACACTTGTAGCCATAGAGTCTGGTAAGAGAGTAGCACTGGCAAATAAAGAGTCTTTAGTTGCTTGTGGTGCTTTTATAGATACATCTAAAATCCAGCCGATAGATTCAGAACACTTTGGGCTTTGGTATCTGCTTCAAGAGAGACCAATAGAGAAGATGATCATCACTGCGAGTGGCGGAGCCTTTCGTGACTGGGACCTTAAAAAACTTCAAAATGCGACTTTAGCAGACACGCAAAAACACCCCAACTGGTCTATGGGGCAAAAGATAACCATAGATAGTGCAACGATGGTGAACAAGATGTTTGAACTTTTAGAAGCAAGATGGCTCTTTGGTGAGGGTAGTTACGATGCTATCATAGAGACTAAGTCGCTCATTCATGCCATGATAGACTTTAAAGATGGCTCAACTACTGCACACTTTGCAAATGCTTCTATGCAACTACCTATAGCTTACGCTCTTGATGCTAAGATGGATGAAAAGATTTTAAATAATGTTAATTTACTCAAGGTTGGCTCTTTAGAATTTCGTGAGATAAAAACAGATAGATACCCAGTGTGGGAGATACGAGAAGAGTTACTTAAAAACCCTATAGCTGGTATAGTTATCAACGCGGCAAATGAAGTTGCCATAGAGAAGTTTATCAACAAAGAGATAGGCTTTATGGAGATAAGTTCAATGATACTTAAGGCACACAATACATTTACAACTATGCCAAAAAATGTTGATGATGTTTTTGCGCTAGATGAAGAGATAAGAAAATGCTTAAGCAACTAAGTCCTTTTCACTCTTCTAAAAATGTTAACAAGCTTGTGTTTATCATCACAATGCTCTCTATTGGTGTATCGATAATCTTGGTCTATGCCTTAAAAAGCGCACTTGGTAGTGTTTATAATCTTTCAAGTTTTATAGCTTCAGTGAGTGTGCCTTTTTTGATAGTGCCACCGAGTATATATATGATACTAAACCTTTCAACACGTTTGGAAAAGTATAAGGAAAATCTCAAAATAGAGATAGAAAAAAACAAGAAAAAAGACTTAATGCTTTTTGAACAAGCTAGGTTTGTACTTATGGGTGAGATGATGGCTAATATCTCACACCAATGGAAGCAGCCACTCAACAATGTAGGGCTAGCTATAGTATCTTCCCGTTTTAGTGCCTCTGAAGAGGAGCGCGAAAAAAACTTTGATATTATGGAAGAAAACATTAAATACCTCTCAAATACTATCAATGATTTTATGTCTTTTTTTGAAAAAAAATCTCCTAATGAGGCAAGAGAACTAGGGGATATTTTAGATGAGGTTCAAAGTATCATGAAGGCACAGATAGAATCTTGCGATATCAAACTAACACTCAAGATAGCTGAAAATTTAAAACATATAAAGATAATACCCGTTATCTCTCAAGTACTTCTTAACCTTTTAAGTAATGCAAAGGATGCAAAAGATGACTCCCAAGTAGATAAAGAGATTATTTTGTATATAAAAGCTATTGCAAAAGGGATTCAAATCAGCTGTTGTGACAATGGTGTAGGGATTGAAAAGAGTGTCCGCTCAAAGGTGTTTGACCCTTACTTTACAACGAAGGCAAAAAAACAAGGGACTGGGATAGGACTTTACATGTCTAAACAAATTGTTAACAGTATTTTCAATGGAGAGATTATAGTGGATGAGATGAGTAAAAATACCTGTTTTAGAGTAAACATCCCTTACTCTGATAGTTGTCAAGTAAAAACTACCTCTGTAGAAGAGTTAGTATGATTCTTAGCATCGAGAGTTCTTGTGATGATAGTGCCATAGCTATAACCGAGCTAAAAACAAAAAAGCTACTTTTTCATAAAAAAATAAGCCAAGAGTTAGAGCATAGTGTATATGGTGG
>JALSLR010000101.1 GCA_026988245.1 Sulfurimonas sp. | reverse complement strand
ACACTACTACTGCGTTAAAAACTCTTGAAGCTACTAGTAGCTCCTGCGAATTTTCGCCTTGTATTAGCATATCTGCTATAATGCTGAGGATACAAGGGTTTTTAGAGGTGCCCTTAAAGTAATTTCTATCTTTTTTTAATAACTTTTAATTATTTTTTATCTTTCTTGTGCCATAATCATACAGAGAAGGAAAGGACATCTTATGTCTACACAAATTTATTCAGAAGAATCACACTACCAGCAACTACAAAAAGAGTTAAACAATAGCCAAGAAGTAGCTCATATAGGGAGCTGGAAATGGGATATACAAAATAACACTATAAAATGGTCAGATGAAGTTTTTAGAATCTTTGGAGAGGAAGTTCAGTCTTTTACACCAACACTCGATAGTTTTTTGTCTTATCTTAGCAGTAAAGATAAGTTAATCATTCAGTCTCTCATAGACAACTCTATAAAAACAAAAGAACCATACCTTATAGAACATGAAATTATTAAAAAAGATGGTTCAAGAAGCTATGTGCAAGGTTCAGGAAGTGTTCAATTTGATGCTAATGGTGAGCCTATCTCTATCACTGGAACTGTCTTTGACATCTCTCAAAATAGGCAACATATCTTACAACTGCAAGAAAGCGAAGAAAAGTTTCGTAAAATTGCTGAAATCTCACTTATGGGTCTGTTTATCTATAAAAAGACTTACCTTTATGTCAATGATGCTTTTTGTGAGATGACTGGGTATTCACGAGAGGAACTTCTCAAGCAATCTCCTAGAGAGTTCATAGATAAATCCTTCCATAAAGAGATTGATGATAATATGCGAAGACGACTTCAAGGGGAAGAGTTCCCTCATACTTATAATGACTTAACAACTTATCATAAAGATGGTTCAAGGCATATTATGAGAGTTTTAACACAGACTATTTTTTATCAAGGCTCTTATGCTGGACTAGGTACGATAATGGATGTCACTGACATAGTACAAAACAAAGCAAAACTCAAACTTCTTGCACAAGCTATGGAACAGACAGATGAGATGATAAGAATTACAGATAAAGATGGCATCAACACCTATGTAAATGAAGCCCTCCTGCGCCATACAGGATACAAAGAAGATGAACTTGTAGGGCAAAACAATAGAATCTTCAAATCAGGGCAACACCCTCAAGAGTTTTACAAAAACATGTGGGATACGATCCTTGCAGCTAAGACTTATGTTGGAATATTTATAAATCGTAAAAAAGATGCAACTCTTTATCATGAAGAGATGAGAATCACCCCTATTTTAGACAAAAAAGGCAATATTGAACATTTTATAGCGACCTCCCAAGATATCACCTTGCGTATCAAACTAGAAAAGGAACTTAAAAGACTAGCGACTACAGATAACTTAACTGGTTTGTTCAACAGACATCATACTCACAAAGAACTAGATTCAAGCATCGCAAAATACAATAGATACAATGATGATTTTATGCTTCTCATGATTGATATAGATTTTTTCAAAAAAATCAATGACGAGCACGGCCATGATATTGGGGATTATGTACTCAAAGAAATCAGTGAACTCATCCTTAAACAAATACGAGAGGGTGACCACCTTGGAAGATGGGGTGGCGAAGAGTTTATGCTCATTCTTCCTCGCATATCAAAAGAGGAAGCCTTAGGTGTTGCAGATAAAATTCGCCTCTTTATCCATCATTATAACTTTCACACCATTTCTCATCTTAGCATCAGTATTGGAATAACTCAATTTCTACAAGACGATACAAAAGGAAGCCTTTTAAAGCGAGTTGACGATGCACTTTATATGGCCAAAGATGCTGGTCGCAACTGTGTAGTATTTGAATAGAACTTTAATGATATGGATTATTAAAAAGATTCAATAATTGTTAATACAATTTGGTTAAAATTACACATCTTAAAATTATAACAACATAAGGAAATTATATGTTAGTAACAAAACAAGCTCCAGACTTTACAGCAACAACAGTGTTAGCAGATGGCTCTATCGTAGAAGATTTTAAACTTAGCGAGAACTATGGTGAAAAAGGTACAGTATTATTCTTTTATCCACTTGACTTTACATTTGTATGTCCATCAGAAATCATCGCTTTTTCTCATAGAGTGGCAGACTTCAAAGAAAGAGGTATCAATGTTATCGGTGTATCTGTAGACAGCCAGTTTTCTCACTTTGCATGGAGAGAGACTCCAGTAGCTGAGGGTGGAATCGGTCGTGTAAATATGCCTCTAGTAGCTGACCTTACAAAAGATATCTCTCGTGCTTATGATGTTTTACTTGATGGTGGAGTTGCTTTACGTGGTTCATTTTTAATAGACGCTGATGGTACTATCCGTCACGCAGTTATCAACGACTTACCACTTGGAAGAAACATTGATGAGATGATCCGTATGGTTGATACTATGCTTTTTACTAACGAGTTTGGTGAAGTATGTCCAGCTGGTTGGGTTAAAGGCGATGAAGGTATGAAGGCTGATACCGAAGGTGTAGCTGAGTACTTAGCAAAACACGAAAAAGAACTTTAGTCCGCTACAAAAGCTAAAGCCTTAGCATCAACATAGACAATGCTGTGCCATTGTCTTGATGGTGCTATAAGCGTTAATCGTGATGGCTTTGAACTTCGAGACAAGGCTACATAAAATTGACTTGGGGCAAATATCTCATTTGTCTGAATTATCAAATCCTCTATCGACATCCCTTGTGATTTATGTATAGTTATCGCATACGCTAACTTTATGGGGTATTGATAAACACTAAAAATTTCATCTTCCACCATCTCTTGCTTTTTATTTATCGTTTTTTGTTTCCATACACTTTTACTTTGTGCAACTGAGTCTAGTTTTATGATGACACCATCACTCTTTTGCACATAGATGTAAGTTGCATCTACATTGACCACCTTCCCTCTCTCCCCATTAAAATAGTTCCATGAATTTCTTGTAAAAAGAACAGGTACCCCTATCTTTAACTCTAAAACCTTATCTATCCTAGCATCATTCATAAAACGCTCTATCTCACTATCTTTAGAAGTTTTCAGGTGCTTTATAACCTGCGCTTCTTTGACAAACAAATCACCCTCAACAAAATCCAACTGTGCTTTGTTATGTTGTGATGCTGAGATATTTTTTCCAAAAAGATAGGTAAATTCACTCAAGTCCTCTGGTAAGGGTTTTATAAACTCATTGAGGTGGTTATGGACATTTTCATCTACAAAACCACGTCTAACTTCACCAAGTAGTTTTATAAAGCGAACATCATCCGTTCTATATATGTGCGTAAGTTCTTGTTTTATAAAAGCAAATCTCTCCCATGCCTTAGCTTCAAAAGCAAAACGAACCTCCCCTCCCCCACGCACTACTGGTGGTAACTGCAAAAAATCACCTACAACTAAGATGACACCCTGAAAATCAGCCTGAGATAAACGCAATTCTATCATCTCAAATAAGGCATCACTCACCATAGATATCTCATCTATAACTATCAAATCCATCTGTGCTATGAGTTTTTTAGTTTTTTTCTTTGCTTCATACTTAGCATCACGCTCTAATGCTTCTATAGAGTCACAGATACCTAAGTCCAAAAAACTATGAAGTGTTTGACCATCTATGAGCGTAGCAGCCATACCAGTTGATGCTAACTTTGCAACTTTCTTAGCATCATCCATAAAGGAACGTATAACTTCGCGGGTTATTGTGGTTTTACCAACACCAGCGCCACCTGTTAAAAAAACATTTTTCTTCTCTTTTAAGTTACAAATTACACTATTTAATATATCCATAAAAATATTATACTAAAATAGCAGATACAAAAGGCAAAAAAATGAATAGAATTTTAGTCATAGAAGACAATAAAACTTTAGCAAACGCATTAGTAAACAAGCTTTCTATAAAACTTGGCTGTGAAGTTGATGTAGCGTATAAACTTAGTGAAGCAAAGCTTTTTTTAAAAATGTACCAACATTTCATAGTTGTCACTGACTTAAACCTTCCAGATGCACCAAATGGAGAGGTTGTTGAGTATCTTTTAGAAAAAAATGCACGTATCATCATCCTTACCTCAAATGCAGATAAAGAGTTTCGTAAAAAGATGCTTGATAAAAAAGTTATTGACTATGTCATCAAAAATGGACAAAATGATGTCAGTCACATCATTGCAACCATAAGAAGACTCCAACAAAACAAAAAGCATAAGGTTCTTGTTGTAGATGACTCTATGGTCTTTCGTAAACAGATGCAAATGATGCTTGAAAATCTTTTTATTAACGTTTATACGGTAGCACACGGGGAAGAAGCCTTAGGGATGTTGCAGACACATCCAGATATCTCACTCGTGCTTACTGATTATAATATGCCTGTTATGGATGGAATGGAACTCACGCTAGAGATAAGAAAAACAAGAAAAAAAACTGCCCTTAGCATCATAGCTATATCCTCTAATGAGGACTCAGAAATAAACTCACTTTTTTTAAAAAATGGTGCAAATGACTACATCAAAAAACCATTTTCCAATGAAGAATTTTCTTGCCGTGTCAACAATGCCCTTGAAGCTATAGAAAATATCAATACTATTAAGAATTCTGACCGTGACTTTTTAACTGGTCTTTACAATAAAAAATACTTTTACAAAAACATAGCAAGTCATCTAGCAGAGACAATCTCAAATAACGAGCTCTTTAGCATCGTCATACTAGGTATAGATAAACAAGATGCTACAGAAAATGAAATTGTTGAAATATCTGAAATTATTCGAACTACTATTCATAGAAAACACCTCATAGCTTTGTTTGAACTAGATGAATTTTGCATAGCGCTCAAGGATACCTCAAGAGATGAGACACAAGCACTTTGCGAGGCACTACTTCAAGAGTCTGCAACTTCGGGCTATAGCATCTCTATAGGTGCAGCACTTTATGAAGATGAAGCAGAGGGGATAGATGGAACACTGGCTCAAGCAGATATGATGCTCTATAAAGCCAAGGGTAATGGTGGAAATCAGATAGTGTTTGAGTAAGGGCTTATCCACTTCACATCAAAGTTTGGCATCTCTTTTGGATAGATACCATCTAAGTCTGTAAAATATACAAGTAATTTTATATCAAAAAAGTTTTCCTCTATAAACTCAAAAACAGGTCTAAAGTCCGTAGTACCACCACCAATAATCTCTATATCTAAAGGCTCACCACTATAAAAAACTTTATGAAGACGAATTTTATAATCACATACTAAGATCTCAATCTGATACTTGGGTATACTTAGCATCAAGGCATTTATCTCAGATAAAAACTCATCTAAAAGTTCATCATCAACAGAACCAGAACTATCTATGGCTATAACAAGATGAAATGTCTCACTGGTAGTTGAGGGTAGATATATCCCCTGTGATAAAAACTTTTTATTAGGTGGCATCTGCTTATAATCATCTTTTGCAAATCTGTCTATCGCATCCCTAAGCTCCTCTCGCCAATCATATTTACTAGAAAAGTCTATGTTGAAAAATCTCTCTAATGATGCTGGTAGTTCAGCATTTTTTTCCTCTTTTTCTAGGGTAGATTTTGTGAACTCTTCAAAAAGTTGTTCGTTGAGATTCCCAGTCAAGCTGAGAATGACGGAGTGGTCGTCCTCAGGCTTGACTTTCTCGTCATTCACTGGATTGACTTTCTCGTCATTCTCGGGCTTGACTTTCTCGTCATTCTCGGGCTTGACTTTCTCGTCATTCTCGGGCTTGACTTTCTCGTCATTCTCGGGCTTGACCCGGGAATCTACATTATCTTCACTCTGTGCATCATCTCCATCTTCGGGTGGTAACTCATCGGCATCACGGATGATATCTGCTTGAAGCTCGGCATATATCTCCTCAGCATAGAGTCCACTAAAACGCTCAGAGTAGTTAGCCTGCCATGGACGCTCTAAACCATTCTCAACTAACATATCGTTTATAGCATAATCTCGTGAGAGTTGCCAAAGCCAATTACTTCGGTTATTTTGACGAGATTCATATTCCAAAGATGCATGCATAGCGCCATTTGCAAAAACAAATTCTAACTCTTCTACGCTTACCTCATCTAAAAAGTCACTGTTATATTCAAGCTTAATACCGTCACTTGTAAATGCTTGTATATCGTCATTTAACACCACCTCAAGCCTTGATGCTAAGGTACCAAAAAAGGGATAATCTGCTAAAAGTTTAGCTTTTGCACGCGATATTTTTTCATCTCTTAGCATCATATACTACTCTAAAAGGTAAGAGAATTTTTTAACCCACTCTTTAAATATTTTTGACTTCTCCATAGTGAAGCCATTTTTTTGTAAGTCTTTGACTATAAGCACTGCAAACTCACTCTTTAGTCCAAGAGTATATGTTAAAACATTATCCAAACGGTTTTCATCTTTTAAAACACTACTAACAAGAGCGGAACTTAATGCAAAAAGAACATCTATCTCACCAGAGTATTCGCCCTTGCCTGTATTTACTATTTGTTTTAGATCTGGAAACTTGTACATAACTTTAAAAAAACTCAAAAATCCAACCGCAACCTCTCTTCCAACTGCCCCACTTATAGACTCTAAAATCAGCTCTTGGTCTATCTCAGCTTTTAGTATTTTATCTACATATTCCCAGCTTCTTGGTGTTGCAAAACTCTTAGCATCCCTCTTAGCATCAAAAGTAAAAAGATGCTCCTCTTTGTAAGAGATATAAGCTATGATTGACTCACAAACTTCATGCTCATATGCCCAAACTTTCCAGTCCTCTACACTCACTTCTAACTCAAAATGGACAAATCTATTTGCAAGAGGGGATGGCATTTTATAAGTCACTCCCCTATCACTCTCACGATTTCCAGCCGCTATGATGCTCCAGCCATCTGGTAGTTTATACTCCCCAACTTGGCGGTCAAGTATAAGCTGGTATGCTGAAGCTTGCACAGATGGTGCCGCAGAGTTTAGCTCATCTAAAAAGAGTATCCCCTCTCCATCACGAGGCAAAAAAGCGGGAGGTGCCCAAAGTGCAGAATGCTCCTTAGCATCATAAAAGGGTATACCTTTTAAGTCAGTTGGGTCCATCAAAGCTAAACGCAAATCTATAAAACCTATGTTTTTTTTAAGAGCGACTTGTTTTACTATGGAGCTTTTTCCAACACCAGGAGCACCCCAGATGAAAGTTGGTATTTTTTCTTCGGACATTTTATTTATAATTTTTGTTAAATTTTTTGCTTTCATTAAAGCCATCCTATATTGTGTTGTTGAATGTTTTTGGCAAAACTTTCATTTTGTTTTACAAAACGCTCATATCTGCTATCTAAATGAAGTTGGTATAAAATCTCTATAGATGTGTTTTCATTTTTTGCAAGTTGTTCAACATACAGATTGTTATCGTATGCCTCTTGTAAAAACTCTTTTGGCATTTGTTTGTTCTCATAAAGGGCTGTTTTAATGTTTTCATCTTGGAGTTTAAGTAAGATTTTTAAAGTTTTACTACTTATGTTTTCATTTAAAGACAAGGCATAATCAACATCTTTGTTTTTCAAGTTTAGCAACTGCTCTTGCATATCTAAACTCAAGCTTTCATTTAAGGCTAAGGCTGTTTTTTGTGTACTTAGAAGCGTAAACAACTCTTCATTTAATTTTATATTTTTGGCTATATTTGCACCTAATTTTTCATCTTTTAAAAACTCTTTTATTATTTTTATATCAAGGTTTGCATTAAAACAAAGTGCTTGTTTGACTTCATAGTTCTCATCTTGTTTTAGTTTAGCTTGTATTTTACTAGAGCTAAATTCATTTTGAGCAAGTTGCATCTTCATTTTCGGGTTATGCTTTATGGGTTTTAAAGAGAGTATAACATCTAAGAGTGCTGCGTTTTTACTTTGTTTTATGAGGTGTACAAAACCTGTAGTTGCATACTGAACATTATGATTTCTCTCTATGTTTTCGTAAAATCTTAGTATAAAGGCTGAACTAACATCGCGGTTATCATCATTTTCAAAGAAATCGTCATCGCCCCAGTTATACATTTTGAGGACTTTAAAAAATAATATATCACTTATCTTGCCATTTTGTATAAAGGTTTTTAGTCGTGCCTTATCTGCACTTAGTTTTAAACTCATAAGTAGGGTATCTTCATCTAAGCATGATGCTAAGGCACTTTCAAATATATCTATCTCAACAAAGTCATATTTATTTAAATTATATATTTTTTCACTCTCTATCTCCTCATAAGGCGTCATCATCTTTCCATCTATAACAAGGCTTACACTCTCTTGAAATTCGTACACAATATTTATTTGATGTACTTGAAGTTGGGACTCAAACTCCTCTTTATTAAAAGCACGAGGTTGACCAAAAAGTAAAATAGTTTTGTTTTTATACCTGTCTATATTCATAAAAAGATTATAACAAAAATATATAAGTATTTTCCTCCGTTTTTTATGTATAATACTTTCATAAATAATTAAAAAGGAAAACTCATTGAAGATAGTTGCAAATAATAATGAAGTCAATTTTGATGCGCATACTCTTCTCATTTCAAAAACAGACTTAAAAGGGAAAATCACCTACGTAAACCGTGATTTTATGAAAGCAGTCAATATCAAAGAAAAAGACCTTATTGGTCAACCACACAACATCAATCGTCATCCTGATATGCCACGAATCATCTTTAAGATGCTTTGGCAATACCTTCAAAATGGACAAGAGATACATGCCTATGTTAAAAATATCACTAGCGATGGTTCTTTCTACTGGGTATTTGCAAATATAACACCCTCCTATTTTAACTCCAAAATTATAGGATACCATTCAGCAAGAAGAAAACCATCGAAAGAAGCTTTAGAGATTGTCAAACCCCTCTATAAAAAGTTACTTGAAGCTGAAAAACATGGAGGAATGGATGCAAGTGAATCTTTAATGCAAACTCTACTTAATGAAAAGGAGATGGAATATGAAGAATTTATCCTCTCTTTCTAAAATACACTTAGCTAACTATGCCCACTTAGGAGTTATCTCCCTCGGGTTATTAGTATCAGCCATATTCTTAGAGTTTAACACCGTTACTTTGGTGTTTAACCTCCTTAATATAGTGATAGCTATCTACGCCTATAAACAAATTGGTATTACACAAAGAACCATTAAAGAATCATTACACATAGTTGAAGAAGCAAAAAAAGGAAACTTTGAAGCGAGAGAACTATTTATCGATGCAGGAGGGGAGTTAGCTGAACTTGGCTATGGGATAAATGATCTTTTTGATCAGATAGAGAGTTTTACTCGAGAGATAAATACCTCCATAGAGTATGCATCGCAACATAAATACTTCAGAAAAATTTGCTCTACAGGATTAAATTCCGCATTTGTGGATACTGCATCACTTATCAACAAAAGTATCCACGCTATGGAGATGGAATATGCTGCAGTTGTTAAAGAAAAATTTGTAAGTGATATTCAAAATCTTGGCAAAGGTTTAATTGCACAATTTTCAGTAATACAAGAACAAATAAGTGAGACAGATGAAACACTTACACAACTTGCCATTGAAGCTCAAGAATCTGCCTCTTTGTCTCGTTCAAACTCATCTGTAGTGGAAGTGATGCATGAAAATTTTAATAAGCTTGGTCAAATTATAGTTCAAAACGATGAAGCAGTCTCTGGTGTAAATACTAAAACAGAAGAGATTACATCAGTCATAGACCTTATCAAAGACATAGCTGAACAAACAAATCTCCTCGCTCTTAATGCTGCCATAGAAGCAGCTCGTGCAGGTGAACATGGTCGCGGATTTGCAGTTGTAGCTGATGAAGTGAGAAAACTCGCAGAACGTACACAAAAAGCTACAAATGAGATAAGTATAAGCATATCTACCCTGCAACAAGAAGCTATGTCTATGTATGAAAACTCTAAGTCTCTCACTGAAATAGCTGAAATATCTACAGATAATGTCCATACCCTTTCATCATCGCTAGAGAGATTTGGCAAAACAAGTGAATCTGTCCTAAGCTCCTCAAGATACATGAAAAATAAAAACTTTGTCGTTCTCACAAAAATCGTACATACACTTTTAAAAGCAGATGTACTCGAACATATCAAAAAGGAAGAACATAAAGAATTTATAGCAGAAGAGGAGTGTCAATATACTCTTTGGTATAACTCAACAGGCATAAGCGAATTTAATCACTCACAAAGTTTCCATAATTCAAAAACACAACATCTTCTTTACCATGAAGCTATTGAAGCTATCAGTGAGATACTCAAAAACTCATCCATTTATGAGTTTAAACAAGAACTTATACAAGAGTACACAAAACTTGAAGAAATTACAGATAAATTTTTCATCATTATAGATAAAATGCTAGAGGAACATGCCGAGTATAATGATAAAAATGCACAGGATGGAGAAATAGAATTTTTTTAATCTGATTTATAAAGAAGTGGACTATCTAAGTCTACATACTTTATAACATCACCGTATTGCTCCACTAAGGACCATGCATAAGCTATGGACACAGGACCTTCGAGCATACTTCCCATCATAACAGCTACTTTTTTTTCCCTGCAATATTCTAATATCTCTTGAGCTTTTATAAGCCCGCCACATTTCATAAGTTTAATATTGATAATATCAGCACTCAAACTCTCTAGTACATTTTTAACATCTGCTAATGTAAAACAAGATTCATCTGCCACTATCGGTATGCTAGAATAATGAGTTAATAGTTTCATACCTTGGATATCTTTAGCTCCAAGAGGTTGTTCCACTAGTTCTACTTCTCCATCGCTCATCGCATCTAAATATCTTTTAGCATCCTCTAAATTCCAAGCCTGATTTGCATCGATAAGGAGTTTTGCATCCTCTATCTTTTCATGAATTTTTACTGTTGTTTTTATCGCATGATTAATGTCTGAAGAAAATTTTAGTTTTAGTATTTTATGATTATTACGACGGGCTTTGTAAGCATCTTGAAGCATCTCATCTGTACTATTAAAAGAGATGGTGATAGCTGTTTGTAGTTTTGTAGTTTTATTTTTAAAATCAAAGGGAGGCTTCTCAAAACCACAAAAAGCCATATCAAGGGCAGCTTTTGCGGAGGAACCAATCTCTAGAGTATCTAAAAGATCTCTTGCCTCCTCTGGAGAAAGATTGTAAAACAAGGCTTTATTTTGCTCAACTGCACTTGTAATACTCACAAGGTCTTCACCCGTTATAGCTTTTGTAGCAGGTGCTTCACCATAACTTAAAGCCTTAAGATCATTTTTAACTCGTACTCTGACAAACGCAACATTTTCTACGCGTCGGAGTGCTGTCACAAAAGGTGTCTCAAGAGGTATCCTCTGTATTTGTGAACTAATCTCAACTATCTTCATCTACTTATCCCCATTAAGATATTTCCAACTAAAAGTCCCCCAAAAGTACCTATGATATAACCCATAATAGCCATCATTACACCTATACTCACAAGGGACTTGTTGTAAGTAGCTGCGAGAATTGGGGCTGAGGCTATTCCCCCTATATTGCTTAAAGAGGCTACACTGATGCTAAAGAGGTCAAGCTTAAATAGCTTTGCTCCTAGCATCATAACTATTGCATGAATAAGTAAAATAATAAAACCTGCAAATACATAAGTACCAACTCCAGAAAAACTCTCAAACACAGCCTTAGAACCTATGAGAGCTATAAGCATATAGAGCATACTTGAAGCGACCTCACTCGAACCATTGAACTCTCGTAGTTTTGTGAATGATGCTAAGACTCCAAACAGCGTTGCCATAATAACCATAGTAGTAGTAGCACTGATGATGCTAAGCTTTGTAGCGATTAATTGAGAGATAAAGGAGACAATCAAAGAGAGAATTATCAAAAGCCAGTACCGCTTAGCCCCAATGGTGCATGCGCAGCCAATATCGCCAAATACTGCATCTACACCTTGCGAACCAATAAACTTATTGAAGATTTTAGCAAATGGTACTAAAAATAAAAGCAAGGCTACCCATAAAGTATAGTTAAAACTATCAACAATGAGGGCATAACCAAAGGCCACATCACTTACACCAAGAGCAGAACCAACAGCGACCATGTTTGCAGTACCACCCATCCACGACCCAGCCAATGCCCCAAAAGCTCCAGCCATACCCTCATCAAAACTAAAGATGATGCTAACAAGAAAAAAAGCAAATCCAAGTGATACAACAGCGAGAACATAAGACAAAATAAGTTTATTGCCTAATCTAAAAAAAAGTCGTATATCTACTTGCAATAACATCAGAAATATCATAGCAGGGAGTAGATTTGTTTTTGTAAGTTTATATATGGCATTTATCTCTTGATTATACTCAAAAATTCCTAGTGATGCTAAGCCCATTACAAAAGCATAAAGCATTACAATGCTAGGAATAAACTTAAATATTTTGAGTTGTGTGCCTTGTTCTAGTACATAAAAAAAAGTAGCACTTATAGCTAAAATAAAGAGGTAAAGAAGCGGATTAGTTATCATTTGAAACCTTACAAGGTGCATGTTTTAATCTTGGGTTAGCACGATGGAGTAATCGCATGAATCTCTCAGATGGGTCATCTTTTAGAGTTCGGTAACCCTTATCTAACTCTAAGAACAGCTCATTCTCCTCAAAACATCTGTACTCATAATGCCCAACAACATACTCTATCGTAGGAAATTTTTCTCTTAAATATTTTATTAAAAATATATTTGCTTCTAGTTGTGCCTGTGTAAGATTATCCTTAGAATTTTCTCCCCCAACATTTTCTATACCTATGGAGTTATAGTTAAGCCCTATAACATGTCTTGCCATAAAATCTAGAGGCATGAGTTTATGGATAGTTCCATTAGGCTCAACCATAAAATGGCTACTTACATTAACACTAGGGGTCACACTTGCTATATCTTTTCTCACAGATGGTAAGACCTCCTCTTGAAATCTACTGAGTGAGTCTTTATAATCATCGATAGCTGTATGATGGATAAGGATGATTTTAGGAATTATTTTTATGTTACTCACATCTTTGTTGTAATGAATTTTAATATACTCTTTGGTTAACTCAATTCGCTTTTGAGAAAACTTTATGGGAGTCTGGAGTATCTGTGTAGCATAAACTAAACATGAAACCAATAAAAACAAAAAAACTACTCTCAAAACATATACCTTATATTTTTCTATAAGTGTAATATAGTATTATGTTCTATAACTTATACTTAAGTGAGGAATCTTCATGAAAAAACTTCTTTTATCAACTCTCTTAGCATCATTAACTTTTGCGGCAGGCATTTTACCAATAAAAAATTCTCTTGTAGTTTACAATGGCGGAGTTGGTCTTGTTCATGAAACGAGCACACTCTATCTTACTGCAACCGATAAAGAGATAGTCTATAGAGGTGTTGCAAACAGTATAAATACTGACTCGGTAAACCTAAGTCTTCCCAAAGATATACAACTCTTCTCGCAACAATACCGTTATGATAAACTTAGCTTTCATAAACTTTTAGATGCCAACATAAATAAAACACTCTACATCAAAAAGAAAAAAGTCACCCTTCTTTCGCACAGTGGTAATTTTGCTCTTGTGAAAAAAAGCAATGGTGACATAGTCCAAGTAGATAAAAACCAACTTATCTTAAAAAAAATTCCAAACTCCTTTCTTACGCAACCAACACTCATTTGGAATGTACACACTAAAAAAAATATAGAAACTGACATTGAGCTAAGCTACCTCATCAATAATATCTCATGGCATAGTAACTATGTACTGTCTCTAGAAGGCACAAGGGCTAGTTTAAGTGGCTATATCACCATAGATAACCATTCAGGAAAAGAATATAAAGAGACAGAACTTTTTGTTGTAGCTGGAGAACTTCAACAAAGCAGACAAGCAAGACCAACGACAAGGTACAATAAAATGATGAGCATGAGCGTAAACACATCAGTACAGCAAAAAGCATATGGTGGTTACCACCTCTACCAAATCCCTTTTAAAGTCACCCTTAGAAACAATGAAAAAACGCAATTAAAATTTATAAATATTAAAAATATTAAACTTAACAAGCTCTATAGTGTCTCCTTAGCATCACCACACAATCAACAAGCTAGTATGCGACACGATGTATCTCAAATTATCGAATTGAAAAACATTCAAGAACCTTTACCTCAAGGTATTCTAAGGAGTTATTCCAGATTGAATAATACCAATGTATTACTAGGTGAATCAAGCATTAAAAACACTCCAAAAAACACAAAAATCAGCTTAAAACTTGGTTATGATTTTGATAGTAGCGTTGATAGTACGCTTCAAAGTAGCTCTATAACTAAACAAAAGTATACTACTAAGATACAATACAAAGTAAATAATAACTCAAAAAATGATAAAGAATTTAAACTGCACATTCCCTTTTCAAATAGAAATAATTCTACACTAGAGAGTTCTCAAAAATATACATTTATCAATGCGAACCTTGTAGAGTTTAGTGTAGTAGTAAAAGCAAACTCATCTTATACTTTTAACGCTACATTTATTCAAAAACGATAAAATAATAGTTATGAAAAAAGAAGAGATTCAAAAACAAAGATTGTTAAGTGAACCATTCAGTGATGATGTTTTAAAGTTAGCTCGGGCCATCTATAACACCTACCTTCTCAATGATAAAGAGTTAGAGATGTCACTACAACTTACTACAATGTTCAAGCTGTTTCACCTACAACCTTCAAATGATTCTGTATCTTACTTACAAGGGTTACTCATAGAGCTCAATGAGCCTTTGTGTGTGAGGAACTTTAAAGAGGGAAATAAAGTATACCCAATGAGGTTTATAAACTTTTGTGAGTATAAGTTCACTCCAAATACTTTAGAAATAGAGCTACATCAAGATTTTTTAGATGTTGAGCATTACTATATGGAAGATTCTTTCTTACAAAGCTAAAAAGGGAAAAAATGGCAAAACAATACATCATACTAGATACAGAAACAACAGGTGTCTCCGAAGAAGACAGAGTTATACAACTAGGCTACGTAGTTTTAGGAGCAAAAGAGATAGAGGTTCAAAATGAATTTTTCTCTAGCGATATACCTATCAAGTTTGGAGCGATGGAAGTTCATGGCATTACGCAAGAGATGATAGAGGGTAAACCTCCAATAGCCTCTAGTGCTTCATATAAAAGGCTTCAAGAACTCAATACTCCAGATAACTACATGATTATTCACAATGCTCCTTTTGACCTAGGTATGCTTGAGAAAGAGGGTTTTAACACAAAGATGCAAGTGATAGATACGCTCAGAGTTGCAAAACACATATACAAAGATGAAGAGGCACACAGACTTCAATACTTTCGATACAAGATGGGACTTTATAAACTTGAAGAAAAAGAGGCATCAGCTCTTGGAATCGTCGTCAAAGCGCATGATGCTATAGGGGATGTTTTAGTTTTAAAACTTTTTCTTTCAGAATTACGCAAAGCTGTTAGTAAGATATTTCCAGAGGAAAACCCAGTAGATAAAATGGTTGATTTAACAAATACACCCATCTTAATAGAAAAGTTTAGATTTGGAAAACATAAGGGTAAAACAGTTCGTGAAGTTGCACAAGAAGATGCAGGTTATCTCAGATGGATGCTAAGTTCTATGGAGAACCTTGATGATGATATGAGATATACTATAAATCATGCCCTTGGTGCTTAAGCCTATGGCATTCTTTGAGTAGATTCCAAATCAAGTTTGGAATGACGCTTGAAAGTTTGCAATGACATTTTAAAGTTTGCAATGACGTTATAAGTCCCGTCATTCTGAACTCCATTCAGAATCTACTTCTTCCTTGGAACGACGTTATAAGTCCCGTCATTCTGAACTCGATTCAGAATCTACTTCTTCCATAGTATTAGTTATCTTATATATATAGCTAAAAAGTTCCGCAACCGCTTTATATAACTCTTGGGGGACCTCTTTGTCTATCTCAACCTTTGATAACAACTCAATTAAATCAGCATCTTTTTTGATAGGTAGCTTATGCAGTTGTGCTATTTTAATGATATTTCTAGCAGTCTCACCCTCACCTTTTGCAAGTACCCGTGGGGCATTTTCTTGTTCCTTATCATACCTGAGTGCGACCGCTTTTTCTCTCATCCTTTGACCTCAAATCCGATGTTGAAATCATCATCACCTTGATAAGGGCTTGAAGAAGTTGATGCTTTTTCTAAGCCATCATGAAAACGTATCTCTCGTGGAACTATTTGAGAGTGTATCATCCCTGCTCTTAAGATACTAAGGTTTTCTTGGAAAAGCTCTTTTAACTCTTGATTTGGACTATAAAGATGTATATTGATTTGATTTTTCTCAAATAAAGTAAGCTTTAAGCTCACATCACCATAATCTTTTAAATTTAAATCTATATCACAATAAAACTTTTCTTTATCTTGACGCATCTGTAACTCACCACCCTCTAACTGATCCCAAGTTATTGGTAAATAGACAGCTGTACCATTACTAAGGTGTGAAACAAGTTGATAACTGTCAATTTGTAGCACCAACTTATCCATCTGTTTGATTAAATCATTTTTGTTTGGATGTGATGAATTTTGTAACTCATTTGTAGTTTGTAGTAAAGCTGATTTCAAATCATTGTTAAGTATCTCTTTTACGTTGGCTTGCACATTTAAGGAGTTAGCACTAGTTAGGTTTTTTAACTTTGCAAATATTGTAATAATATCTTTAGAGTTAATTACATCAGCCTTAGCTATCAATGCTTTAGTATCTTGAATGATTTTACCTAAGTCTTGTTTGGACTCTTTAGTGACTTCTTTTACATTTTCAAGTGTATTCAAAGTACTTGTAACCACTTTTAAAATAGCTTTTGATTCCAAGATTAGACTCTTATCTAATACACCTTGTAGAACTTGTAAGACCTCTTTAACAATTGGTAATTTAATCGTAGCGTTTTCAACTAGCTTTGTAGTCATAGGTACTTTACTTTCAGCTATAAGTTCTTTAGGCGAAATATTTTGTACTTTTTGTTCATTTGCACCTATCTTAAGAGTGTGTAACTCTTGTGTTTTCAAGGGTACATTTTGTTTTACAACTGGGTCTTTAACTTGCATTGGAGCTGACTTTAGATCTATCTCTTTAGCCATAGTTTGTTCTTGTTTAACTTGTGTTTTTTGTTTGACCTGTATATCTTGCTTAACTTGAGTATCTTGTTTGACTTGAGCATCTTGCTTTAGAGGTAACTCCTTAGCTATGAGCTTAGTTTTTGTACTATCTATTGCAAACTCTAATTTATCTAACAAAATCTTTGTTGTAGTACTATGCACTCCATCTGATTTTTGTATAAGCTTATCTAAGTTTTGCACTAAGACTTTAACCTCTTTAGCTACACTCTCTAGTAACTTAGGGTTTTGTTTTAGCTCTTTACTCAAGTCTACATTTGTTGCATTTTTAACAAGCTTATTTTGAAGCAATACTTCTACTTTTTGTAATACCTCTTTTACCTCAGATACTTTACTTTGCTGTAGTATCTCTTTTAAATCATTAAGATTGTTTTTCAATTCTACCTGAGGATTATTTACATTTTTAAGTTTAGATTCTAAAAATACACCCGTATTGTTTAACTTAAATTTTACATCTTGATTTTTTATATTTTTAATGTCTATCAAAACTTCTTTGAGTACTTTTTCAACAGGCAGTGGTTTTTTGTCGGACTTCATAGTATTTAGAAGTTCTTTTATAGTTGTAGATGGACTACCAAGATTTTTTAAAGTTGGATTATTTTTCACTAAATCAAGCATAGCTTTGTTAGAGGAACTTTCTGCTGTCTTAGTTTGTTTGAGTATTTTATCCATGATTGAGCGCAAATCTTTAGTATCTTTTGTGATAGATTTCAAATCATCTTTTGTGGCATCAAGAAGCACTTGGACAAGCGCCTTGTTTGTATTGTTGAGAAGTATGTTTAATTTGGTATGTGCCGAAGTTACATTCATCATGTAACTATATCGACAAATTCCAAATCAACTAAAAGCAGTTGTACTAATCTTCTTGTGTATGAAAAGTAATCGCTTGATCTTTGTATATACCAGTTCCAACAGGAATAGTACGACCAATAATTACATTTTCTTTTAAGTCATTTAAGTCATCAACTTTAGCAGACACAGCTGCCTCAGTAAGAACTTTCGTTGTATCTTGGAAAGATGCCGCAGAGATGATACTATCTGCTGCAACAGCTGCACGTGTAATACCAACTAAAAATGGCTCAGCAATCGCAGGTTTACCACCAAGTCTAGTAATTTTTTCATTCTCAATTTTAAACTTAGCTTTTGAAATTAAATCACCCTCGATAAACTTAGTATCATTAGATTTTACAATTTTAATTTGTCTAAGCATTTGAGTAAAAATAACCTCAATGTGCTTATCTGCAATATTTACCCCTTGAGAACGGTATACTTGTTGCACTTCAGATACAAGATAGTTATAAAGTGCTTTCACACCCATAATACGTAGTAGCTCATGCGAAGAGATGATACCAGTAGTTAAACGCTCACCAGAGTGAACAAAGTCACCTGCTGCCACAACAGGCTCATGAGATTTATCTACAAAGTACTCTTTAACAAGGCCTATATCACTTGTTACTACGATACGAACTTTACCACGAAGCATTTTTCCAAAGCTTACATTACCATCTATTTCAGAGATAAGCGCAGTAGCTTTTGGACGTCGACCTTCAAAAAGTTCAGATACACGCGGGAGACCCCCTGTAATATCTGATGATTTTTGAAGTGCTTTTGGTGTTTTTGCTATGATATCAGCAACTTTTAGAGTTGCTCCATCTTCGATATAGATAGAAGATTTTGACTCAATTGCATAACGCATGAGCTCGCCATCTTCAGTCGCTAGTACTACAGTTGGTTTATACTCAGAAGAGATATGATCATTAATCATAAGACGTGTCTTACCAGTTAACTCATCGAGTTGCTCAGTAGCAGTAGTTCCAACAATAATGTCTTCAAACTTAACAACACCGTTGGCCTCTGAAATAATTGGGTTTGAATATGGATCCCACTCAGCAATAACTACAGACTCATCATTTGCTGGTTTTGCAATAATAGTACTAGCATCAACTGTTGCATCATTTGCTACGGTGATAACTGATCCACGAGCTATATAGTGACGTACAGCTTCACGGTTATTTGCATCAATTACTTGCGCAAAAAGACCTTTTTCTTCCACTAAATAACCATCTTTAATACCATCAATTTTTTCTAAAAAATCACCTTTTAAAAGTGAATATTTGATAGTACCCTCTTCTTTTGCAAGAATTTTTTGTGTAACAGGCGCACCATTTTCAACGAGTAACTCTGATGCATATGGGATACGAGAAGGAACATTCCAACCATCTTTGATAGTCTCAACAATTGATTCAGACTCTTCTATAACACTGCCGCTATCATAAGGAAAATAGTATTTACCCTCAATTTGACCAGATACACCAGCTAGCTCATTTGGTTTAGCAATCTCATTTTTACGTAAAGTATAACGAGTTGTATCTTTTTTACCTTCAACTGTTACAAGAACTTCGTCATGAATAGTTTCAATTTTTAATGTTCCTGCATGTGGTGCTTTTATTTTAGGCTCAACGAGGAGTACCGCTGCATTACGTCTATTTGCAACGATATTTTTCCCATCTTTTGACCTGTAAGTATTAAGATTATAGTAACGGATAAAGCCTTCTTTATTCGCAAGAACTTGGCGCTCTTGAGCAGTAGAAGATGCAGTACCACCAACGTGGAATGTACGAAGCGTAAGTTGCGTACCAGGCTCACCAATAGACTGAGCAGCAACGATACCAACAGCTTCACCACGACGAACTATAAAACCAGTCGCAAGATTCACACCATAACACAAGGCACAGATTCCACCTTCACTTTTACAAGTTGTAGGCGTTCTTATATGTGCAGTTTTGATACCAGCTTCAGAGATAACTTGAGCACTAATCTCATCAATTAATGTACCTTCAGCATAAAGAATTTCATTGCTAATAGGGTCTATAACATCTTCAGCAAGAACACGACCATAAAGTCTATCTTCTAGTGATTCTATAAGTGTGTTTTGATCACTAATATCACTTATCTCTATACCCTCATGAGTATGACAATCATGCTCAACTATCTTCACATTTTGTGCAACATCAACGAGCTTACGAGTTAGATAACCCGCATTTGCAGTTTTTAGTGCAGTATCGGCAAGACCTTTTCTAGCACCGTGTGTTGAAATGAAGTACTCAATAACATTAAGTCCCTCTTTAAAGTTAGAGATAATTGGCGTTTCAATGATATCGCCAGATGGTTTAGCCATAAGACCACGCATACCAGCAAGCTGACGAATCTGTGCAGCAGAACCACGAGCACCAGAATCAGCCATCATATGAATAGAATTAAATCCACCCTTATCATTTTCAACTAAATCCATCATTTGAGTTGCAACTGTATTATTAGTATCTGTCCAAACATCAATGATTTTATTGTAACGCTCTTGTTCAGTTAATAATCCAGATTCAAACTGTTTTTGAATCTCAATAACTTTCTTTTTACTTTCTACTATTTTTGCTTCTTTAGCATCAGGGATACGAATATCATCAATAGAGATAGATACACCTGACTCCGTTGCATGTTTAAAACCTAAATCTTTAAGACGGTCAAGGAAACCTGCAGTAACACCTATACCACCATGTTTTTGAACATAATCAACTATCGCATTGATAGCTTTTTTCTTCATGATTTTGTTCCATAATTCAGATGGAACAAAGTCTGGTAATATTGCTTTTAAAAGCATACGACCAGCAGTAGTAGTAATCATACGACCATCTACACGTGTACGAATCTTTGCATGAATATCTAGCGCTTCGTTTTCTAATGCAATATTTACTTCATCTACATTTGCGAACAGTTTATTACTTCCCTTTACACCATTTTTTTCTAAAGTGATGTAATAGATTCCAAGAACCATATCCTGTGAAGGTGTAGCAATAGCTTTACCAGAGGCAGGAAGTAAGATGTTCATAGATGCAAGCATAAGCACTTTAGCTTCTGCAATTGCAGCAGAAGAAAGTGGTACGTGTACAGCCATTTGATCCCCATCAAAATCGGCATTGAATGCTGAACACACTAATGGATGAAGCTGAATAGCTTTACCATCAATAAGTTTAGGGTGGAAAGCTTGAATAGAAAGTTTATGAAGTGTTGGTGCACGGTTTAGCATTATTGGGTACCCATCAACTATCTCGGCAAGACATTCCCAAACTTCGTTTGTTTTTTCTTCTATCATCTTCTTAGCAGCTTTTACAGTAGTTGCATACCCTTTGTCTTCTAACTTAGCAATCAAATGTGGCTTAAATAACTCTAGAGCCATTTTCTTAGGTAATCCACATTCATCCATATTTAAAGATGGTCCAACAACAATTACAGAACGTCCAGAAAAGTCAACACGTTTACCAAGTAAGTTTTGACGAAAACGCCCTTGCTTACCTTTTATCACTTCTGAAAGTGATTTTAAAGGACGCTTGTTAGCACCTTTTACGGCATTAGCTCTACGACCATTGTCAAAGAGGGCATCAACAGACTCTTGAAGCATACGTTTTTCATTTCTAACAATGATTTCTGGAGCTTCAAGTTCAACAAGACGTTTAAGTCTTTGGTTACGGTTAATAACACGACGGTAAAGATCATTTACATCACTTACTGCAAATTTACCACCATCAAGAGATACAAGTGGACGCAAATCTGGTGGAAGGACTGGTAGTACTGTTAGCATCATCCAAGCAGGGTTATTCCCACTATTTAAAAATGACTCAATAACCTTAAGACGTTTCGCTATAGTTTTTTTCTTCGCTTCACTTTTAGTAAGTTCAATATCTTCTTTAAGTTGTGTAAATGCATCAACCAAGTCAATATCTTCAAGTAAATCACGAACAACTTCTCCACCCATGCGAGCTTTAAAACCGAGTGCATCAAAACGCTGTACTAATGTTCTGTACTGCTCTTCATTTAAAACATCATATTTCAAAACTGGAGTTTTCGCTTCAGCATCATAATACGCTTCACCACCACTCTCAACTATATATGCTTCATAGTAGAGTACGCGTTCTAAATCTTTCATCTTAATTCCAAGAAGAGTACCGATACGAGATGGCAATGAAGAAACATACCAAATATGTGCAACTGGAGTTACAAGCTCGATGTGACCCATACGAGTACGACGAACTTTAGTCGATGTTACTTCAACTCCACATTTCTCACATACTACACCTTTATAGCGCATCTTTTTATATTTACCACATAAACATTCGTAATCACGAACAGGTCCAAAGATTTTTGCACAAAAGAGACCATCACGCTCAGGCTTCAACGTTCTATAGTTAATAGTTTCAGGCTTTTTAACCTCACCATTACTCCATGACATCACTTTTTCCGGTGATGCAAGGCTAAACTTAAGTTGTTTTATATCTGTTGGTCTATTATCTTCTGTTACTTCAATAGGTACTAATTTACTCATCGTCTTCAACCTCGTCAAAAATTTCTACATCAAGTGCTAGTGCTTGAAGTTCTTTTGTTAATACAAATAGTGTTTCAGGAATTCCAGAAGCTGGAACTAGCTCACCTTTTGTCAATGCTTTATATGCACGCACACGTCCATCAACATCATCAGACTTGATAGTAAGCATCTCTTTTAAAACTGCAGATGCTCCATAAGCCTCTAAAGCCCATACTTCCATCTCTCCAAATCTCTGACCACCAAAGAGTGCTTTACCACCAACTGGTTGTTGTGTAACAAGTGAGTATGGCCCAGTTGAACGTGCGTGAATTTTCTCATCAACCAAGTGGTGAAGTTTAAGTATATACATATACCCAACATTGACACGTTCTTTGATTTTTTCACCTGTAAGACCATTATAAACAGCTGTCTTACCATCCATATCCATCTTCGCTAATGCAAAAAGCTTATCAAATTCAGCTTGATTTACACCCTCAAAAATTGGTGTAGCAAAACGAACTCCACCCTTAGCCCAGTCGCGAGCATAACGTAAGAATTTTTCATCACTCATATCACCAATAACCTTAAGCGCATTCATCATACCCGCTACGTCAGCAATAGCAATCATTTTTTCTCTTAGGTTTTTCACAAATGAGGCTTGTTTCGTCTCAAACTGTTCTTGAATTTGGTTCCCAAGTTCACGTCCAGCCATACCAAGGTGCATCTCCAATATCTGACCAATATTCATACGAGATGGAACCCCTAGTGGATTTAGACATACATCAACCGAACGTCCATCTTCCATATAAGGCATATCAACTTCAGGGACAATAGTTGAAACGATACCTTTATTTCCGTGACGACCAGCCATTTTATCACCAACTTTTAACTTACGTTTTGTTGCGATATAAACTTTTACGTATTTAACAACACCATTTGGCAGTATGTCATCTTTTTCTAGTATAGTTAGTTTCTCTTCGTGCTCATCTCTAAAAACACGCTTTTGTTTTTGAAAATAATTTTTCGTTTTTGTGTACTCATCTTGTATCTCTTGGCTAAATGATTTTACAATAGCATTCATAGCAAAACGATTCACTTCAGCTAAATCATCCCCATTGATAGTATCTCCAGCTTTGTAAGATGTCTCAGCAATAGTGATATCACTTACGAGTGCTTCACGAGTTAGAAGTTTTGCTACACGAAGCATCTCCTCTTTGTCTATCATAAGAAGTCTATCATAGTGCTCACGCTCTAAGTAGTCACGCTCCTCTTTTTCAAGTTCAAGTGCACGTGCATCTTTGTCATAACCTTTTTTTGTAAAGATTTTAACATCAACTATCACACCCTCCATAGAAGGGGGACAATAAAGTGATTTGTTAACAACATGTCCAGCTTTTTCACCAAAAATAGCACGTAAAAGACGTTCTTCTGGAGTTGGTTTCACTTCACCTTTTGGAGAAACTTTACCAACTAAAATCATACCACCCTTAATGGTAGTACCTATTTTCACAATTCCAGATTCATCTAAATGAACTAACTCATCATCACGCACATTTGGGATATCACGAGTAATCTCTTCAACACCATGTTTTAACTCACGAGCTTCTACTTCTTTTTCATAAATGTGAACAGAAGTAAATTGATCTTTACGAATCATACGCTCAGAAATAACGATAGCATCCTCAAAGTTGTACCCATTCCAAGGCATAAAAGCTACCATAGCATTCACACCAAGGGCTAACTCACCTTGATCCATATTAGGACCATCAGCTATTACTTGCCCTTTAACTACAATATCACCAAGATTTACGATTGGTTTTTGGTTAAACGAGGTATTATTATTTGTGCGAAGGTTTTTTGTTAATGGATAATAATCTATATAGATTTCACCATCTTCTTCACCCATAACATAGATGTGTTTTCCATCTACTTTTTCTATCTTTCCACCACGCTTAGCTTTTACACATTCCCATGCATCACGAGCAACAAGCTTTTCAACACCTGTTCCAACCATAGGAGAATAAGGTCTTAACAATGGAACCGCTTGACGTTGCATATTTGAACCCATTAAAGCACGATTAGCATCATCATGTTCTAAGAATGGGATAAGTGATGCAGCTACACCAACAACCATACTAGAACTAAGATCTGCATACTCACATTCGCTAGGGTCACGTAGATAAATTTCACCATCTTGACGAACAGAGATTAACTCTTCTATAAACTGACCATTTTCGTCAAGTTTATTTGATGCAGCAGCAATCTTAACACCCTCTTCTTGAGTAGCTGTAAGATATACAATCTCATCAGTCACTTTGCCTTCACTCATGATTTTGTATGGCGCTTCAATGAAACCATGACTATTTACTTTAGAGTAAGTAGCAAGAGTATTGATAAGACCAATATTTTGACCCTCTGGAGTTTCAATAGGACAAATTCTACCATAGTGAGTTGGGTGAACATCACGCACTTCAAATCCGGCACGCTCTTTTACAAGACCACCCTCACCTAGTGCCGATAAACGACGTTTGTGAGTAACTTCTGAAAGTGGATTAGTCTGGTCCATAAACTGAGAAAGTTGTCCACCTGAGAAAAATTCCATAACAGTAGATGTAATCATTTTAGAGTTAATTAAGTCATGAGGCATTAACTCTTCCATAGCTCCACTCATTGTAGAAAGTTTATCACGGATAGCTTTTTGCATCTTGATTAAACCATTATGAAGTTCATTTACAAGAAGCTCCCCAATAGAACGAATACGACGATTACCTAAGTGATCTCTATCATCAATATGGCCTTGACCATTTTTAACTTTGATAACATATTTAACAGATTTGATAATATCTTCATGAGTTAAAACAGTGATATAATGAGGAATATCCATATCAAGTTTATGATTCATTTTCATACGACCAACTTCAGTAAGGTCATAGCGTTCTGGATCAAAGAAAAGTTGATTTACAAATGTTTTTGCAGCTTCAACAGTCACAGGCTCACCTGGACGCATAACCTTATAGATACGAATCGCAGAAAGATCATTTTCATCTTCAATCTCTTCTGTTTGCTTGAGAAGTTTAAGAGAATCTGCATCAGCATTAAATGCATTGATAATAGAAGCATCAACACCTTCAGCTAAATCATTTGCAATTTTAAACTCTGTAACACCAATTTCTGAAAGTTTTTTCAGCTTAGTCTCATCAATATGAGTCATAGTATCAAATAAAACTTCTCCAGTTTCAGGATCTATAATTGGCTCCGCTAAATTACGTTCTAAAAGAATTTCAAGAGGATATTCAACAGTTGTTAATCCATCGTCAATTAATTTTTGTGCTTTTTTAGCGCTTAATCTTTTACTAGTTGCAACTAAAACTTTACCATTAGTATCTACTAAATCATATGTCAAACGATTTGCATAATCATCTGGATTGAAATCTAGAGAAAATTTATTGTCATTCATAGTAATTGTCTGAATTGGATAAAATAGTTTTAAAATATCTTGTTTAGAGTAACCTAATGCTCTAAACATAATAGTTACAGGAACTTTACGACGTTTATTAATTCTCATATAAAGAATATCTTTAGGATCATACTCAAAGTACAACCATGAACCACGATCAGGAATAATCTGACCAGTATAAATCAGTTTATTTCCTACAGTAGTAGCTTCTTCTTCTTTAAAAATCACACCTGGTGAACGATGAAGTTGGTTTACAACTACACGTTCAACACCATTAATGATGAAAGAAGTTCTCTCTGTCATAAGTGGAATATCACGAACAAAGATACTTTGCTCTTTGATATCTTTTACACCAAGTTTCTCTTTAGTGTTTTCATCTCTGTCCCATAAAACAAGACGAGTTTTCATTCTTAAACTTACTGAGTAAGTAAGTCCACGCTCCATACATTCTCTAACCGTATATTTTGGTTTTGTAACTTCACTACCAACATACTCAATTGTAAGTCTATTTTGTGAATCATGAATAGGAAAAGTTGATTGAAATACTTTTTCTATACCACTCAGTGATCTATCTTTTTCATCAATCATTAAAAAATTATCATATGAACTTTGTTGGAGTTGAAGCAGGTTTGGAACTTCAATCTGTTGAGGGGTTTTGGCAAAATCTACACGAAGACGATTTCCGGAATATAAAGTGTTTAACATAGGCAACCTCGATAAGTTAGTTATCAAATTCAAGCGTCCTTGAATTGATTTGTGGGGCTCATAATTGAGCTTTGTTGTTATAGTGCTTATTAACGACATAAGGGCACTTTAGCTAAGAGACTTCATCTCTTTGCTAAAGCGCCCAAAAATGAGAGGAAAAATCCTCTCTAATAAATTTTCCCGAAGGGGAAAATTATTTAACTTCTACTACTGCACCTGCTTCTTCAAGAGCAGTTTTAGCTTCTTCAGCAGCATCTTTATCAACACCTTCTTTGATAGTTGACGGTAATCCTTCACAAGCTTCTTTAGCTTCTTTTAGTCCAAGACCAGTAAGAGCACGAACAGCTTTAATTACAGCAATTTTTTTAGCACCAACATCAGTTAGCACAACATCAAATTCAGTTTTTTCAGCAGCAGCATCACCACCAGCAGCAGCTCCACCAGCTACAGCAACAGGTTGTGCAGATACGCCAAACTTTTCTTCAAATTCTTTTACTAATTCAGAAAGTTCTAAAACAGAAAGTCCTGAAATATATTCTAATACATCTTCTTTAGTTACAGCCATGTGTAATCCTTTAATTTTTAATTATTTATAGTTAACTGCTTACGCAGCCTCTTCTTCTTTTTTCTCTTTAAGAGCGTTAAGTCCAATTGTAAAGTTAGCAACAGGTGCCATCCAAGTAGCTGCAAGCATACCAAGAAGCTCTTCGCGTCCTGGAAGTTGAGCAAATGCTTCAACTTTAGCAGCATCAGTAGCCTCACGATCAACGTAAGCAGACTTAATTACAAATTTTTCATTACCCTTAGCAAATTCAGAAACTACCTTAGAAGTAGCAACAGAATCATCACCCCAAACTAGAATATTAGTATCATTAAGTACAATACCTTCTAACTCAGCAGCTTTTAGTGCAATTGTAGCAAGTGAGTTTTTAGTAACTTGTACTTTAACTTCTTTTTCACGCGCACTATTTCTTAAACTTTCAAGTTCGCTAACACTCAAACCTTTATAATCACAAAAGATTACAGTTTGAGCATCTTTAAACTCGCCAGTCAAGGTTTCAATAATTTCAGCTTTTTGTGTTTTTGTCATAGAATATCTCCTTTCCAGACAACACTTCAATAGGTATCACACAAAGTGCAAAATTAAGCTTTAAAGCTCCTATATCTCTAGTCCATAAAATGCAGTTACATTATCAAGTAACTTTAGAATGCACCACATAAAAGTGGTACACTAAAAATTATTTAAATTGTACTACTGTTTAATGTCTAATAATTCTAGAACATCTAGCTTAACAGATGGACTCATAGTTAAACTTAGCGCACCAGATTTAATATAACGCCCCTTAGCAGATGCTGGTTTTTGCTTATTGATAGCTATCATTAAAGAGTTTAAATTCTCTTGGATTTGTTTTGCTTCAAAACTAGCTTTACCGATACCAGCATGGATGTTCCCTTTTTTATCTACTCTAAAGTTAACTTGTCCACCTTTAACATTTTTAACTGCAGTTGCAACATCCGGAGTAACTGTACCAGTTTTAGGGTTAGGCATCATACCTTTTGGCCCAAGAATACGACCAATTTGTCCAACAAGGCCCATACAGTCAGGTGCAGCAACAACAACATCAAAGTTGAAAACACCCTCTTTAATTTGTGCAACTAAATCATCAGTACCCACGATATCAGCACCAGCAGCTTTAGCTTCATCAGCTTTAACACCTTTAGCAAATACAGCTACACGAACAGTCTTACCTGTACCATGTGGTAGTACAATAGCACCACGAACCATTTGATCAGCATGACGAGGATCAACATTTAAGTTAAGAGCAATCTCAACTGTTTCATCAAATTTAGCACTTATTAAACTCTTAAGAGTTGTAGTAGCTTCTTCAACACCATAAGACTTAGTAGCATCTATTTTTTCTAGTAATTGTTTATATCTTTTACTCATTTTTCAAATTCTCCATTTGTAATTCTTCCACAAATTTATGAAGTGCTGTGGTTCACACTTTAGGGTATCGTAGACTAGTCTACTATATCTATACCCATTGAACGAGCAGTCCCAGCTAAAGTATTCATAGCCACATCTTTGTCGTTAGTATTTAAATCAACTATTTTACGCTCAACAACTTCCATTAATTGTGCTTTAGTTAATTTTCCCACTTTAGTCGTAAGAGGATTATCTGTACCTTTTTTAAGGTTAGCAGCTTTCATTAAAAGAGCAGATGCTGGTGGTTGCTTTGTGATAAAAGTAAAACTTCTATCAGTATAAACTGTAATTACAGTTGGTACTTTAAACCCCATTAAGTCTTTTGTTTTTTCATTAAATGCTTTAGTAAACTCCATGATATTAACACCACGTTGTCCTAAAGCTGGTCCTACTGGTGGAGCTGGGTTAGCTTTTCCAGCGTCTATTTGTAACTTGATATAACCATCAATTTTTTTAGCCATCTTTGTTTTCCTTGTTTAAGATTAAATTATTTTTTCAACTTGCGTATAAGAGATATCTACCGGAGTAGCTCTTCCGAAAATTGATACGTTTAGTTTTAGAGTACCATGCTCTAAATCATACTCATCTACAGTTGCTGTAAAGTTAGCAAATGGGCCCTCGTTAATACGAACAGTTTCACCTGTTTCAAAATAAACTTTAGGTTTTGGAGCTGCACGGTTATTAACTTTATCTAAGATATTATTAATGTCATGTTCACTTAATGGTGTTGGAAGACTTCCCTCACCAATAAAGCCAGAAACTTTTGGGATGGATTGAATCATATGCTGAATCTCTGTATTTAAGTCAATTCTAGCAAATACGTAACCAGAATACAATGAACGCTCTGTAATTTTCTTAGCGCCATCTTTCACTTCGATAACATCTTCGGTTGGAACAATTACATCTGTAATGTGTCCTTGTAGTCCCATCTCTTCTATCATGATAAAGATAGCTTCGCGAACTTTTCTTTCACTTCCGTATGTTTGTATTGAATACCATTGATGTGCCATGAGTTTCCCTATCCTAAAATAGCTGACATGATTGAAGACATCATCAAATCAACTAAAGCTAAAAATGCAGAGATAACTGCAACAACTATTACAACAGAGATATAAGCTTGTTTCACTTGACCTTTTGTAGGAAAGATAACCTTACTTAACTCTAATTTAGCATTGTGAATGTGTTTACTTAATTCCATTAATTATTTCCATCATTTTAAATATCATTTCTCATCAGTAAAACTTTATAGTTTCACTGATAAGAAATGTGTGGCAGGCACAGGGGGACTCGAACCCGCAACACCCGGATTTGGAATCCGGTGCTCTACCATTGGAGCTATGCGCCTAAAAAAAAGAGAAACTGATATTACAGTTTCATCTCTTTATGATTTGTGTGTTCTTTACACCATTTACAGTACTTACGTGCTGAAAATTTTTCTGTGTGAACTTTTTTATTTTTAGTTGTGTGATAATTACGTCTAGTACATTTCTCACAACCTAAGTGAATTGCTTCTCTCATGTTAATTAACCTTTAGTTGGTTATTGATAATTAGGGAAACCCTAATTATGCAATAATCTTAGCTACAACACCAGCACCAACAGTTCTACCACCCTCACGGATTGCAAACTTAGTACCTTCTTCCATAGCGATTGGGTGAATTAACTCAGCAGTAATACTTACGTTATCACCTGGCATAACCATCTCTGTACCTTCTGGTAAAGTGATTGCACCTGTAACATCAGTAGTACGAACGTAGAACTGAGGACGGTAACCATTAAAGAATGGAGTATGACGTCCACCTTCATCTTTACTTAGAACATAGATTTCTGCAGTAAATTTAGTGTGAGGATTAATAGTACCTGGCTTACATAGAACTTGTCCACGTTCAACAGCTTCTTTATCGATACCACGGATTAAAATACCACAGTTATCTCCAGCTTCACCTTGATCCATCTCTTTACGGAACATCTCAACACCAGTTACAGTAGTAGTCTGAGTGTCTTTGATTCCAACGATTTCAACTGGCTCACCAATTTTAATAACACCACGCTCGATACGACCAGTAACAACTGTTCCACGACCAGAGATTGAGAAAACATCCTCAACTGGCATTAAGAAATCTTTATCAGTTTCACGAGTAGGTTCTGGGATATATGCATCAACAGTTTTCATTAGTTCAATGATTTTGTCTGACCACTCACCAAGAGTACCAGTTTTTGCTTCTTCAAGAGCTTTAAGAGCTGATCCAGCTGTGATAGGAGTATCATCACCTGGGAAGTCATACATATCTAGTAGTTCACGGATTTCCATCTCTACTAATTCCATAAGTTCTTCATCATCAACCATATCTTCTTTGTTCATAAAAACAACGATATATGGAACACCAACTTGTTTAGAAAGAAGGATATGCTCACGAGTTTGTGGCATAGGACCATCAGCTGCAGAAACAACTAAAATAGCACCATCCATTTGAGCAGCACCAGTAATCATGTTCTTAACATAATCCGCGTGACCTGGACAATCAACGTGTGCATAGTGACGGATATCTGTTTCATACTCAACGTGTGAAGTAGCGATAGTAATACCACGCTCTCTTTCTTCTGGTGCATTATCGATTGCATCATAATCCATTAATTCTGCACCATTAGTTACTGCTAATACTGCAGTAATCGCTGCTGTTAATGTTGTTTTACCATGATCAACGTGACCAATTGTACCAATGTTTACATGCGGTTTATTACGCTCAAACTTTTCTTTTGCCATAGTGTCCTCCGACTTTAAATGTGAATTGAAACGGGATTATACCCAAAAATCATTCAATTATTGCTTAAAAATAGGTTAATTTTCTATTTCGTGGTGCTGACGGTGGGATTTGAACCCACGGCCTCTTACTTACCAAGCAAGTGCTCTACCCCTGAGCCACGACAGCATTAGGATATATTAAGCAATAATTGTATGATTTTTAACATTTGTAATTAAATATATTAGTTAGGAAATTAGATAAAAAGCTATATACGATATTTGCATATTATACATTAAGAAGTTAATTGTGAAATTGTACTTCAGCTTCCAAAATATTTGATAACTTGTCTAAATGGAGCGGGTGAAGGGATTCGAACCCTCGACAGCTTGCTTGGAAGGCAAGAACTCTAGCCACTGAGTTACACCCGCATTAGTTATCAAAAAGTGGTGGTGGGAAGAGGAGTCGAACCTCTGAACCCATAGGGAGCAGATTTACAGTCTGCCGTCGTTGGCCACTTGACTATCCCACCATCTTATTATTTGGTCTAACACTGTTTCTAATATTCTATTTCAATGGTGCTGGCACGAGGATTTGAACCCCGGGCCTGTTGATTACAAATCAACTGCTCTAGCCAACTGAGCTATGCCAGCATCGAAATTGAAACAGAATTATAGACAAATACCTTTTGTATGTCAAGTGTATTTGTTAGAAATTTATTACATCTTCATCTTTTAATATTTTAGGCTCCCATTTACCGCGTATTTCCTCAATCTCTTTTGTAATAGTATTTATATATGCAGGCTTAATATGATTGATATATAAACTAAAATCATCTCTTTTTAAATTTTCCATAGCCTTAAATAATAACTTAGGAGTTAAATGTTTTGAACTGATAGCAAGTTCTTCCATGGAGGATGGAAAGGAACATTCAAAGACGACAGATTGTATATCCTCTCTTTTTTCTATTATATCAAATACATTAGTCATATCTAAAGTATCTGCTGTTATCAATATACTGCTTTCATCTTTTGTATATATATAACCACAACTTGCTACTGTATGGTCTGTAGGAAATGCCTCTATAAATTCTCCATTACCCAAACCATATACTTTACCAAGCTCTATCTCCATGTACTTAATAGCCATATGATTTGACAGTACTAAAGGTATCTTTGAAAAATCTGGCCATATTGCATTATTTAAAAAGTTATTTTTAATTGCCCTAAGTGTGTCGGGTAAACCTATAATATTTAGAGTTACTCTTCTCTCTGAAAAGTAATTATCCAGAATATATGCAATATCACTTATATGGTCTAGATGAGAATGTGTTAACCATATATTTTGTATATCTATACTTGCTTCTTTTAATGGTCGGAGTAAACTCCCTGCATCAATTACATTTTTCTT
>JALSLR010000100.1 GCA_026988245.1 Sulfurimonas sp. | reverse complement strand
CAGCATAGTTAGTTTGTCCAGCATTTCCTGTTTCACCAACGATAGAAGCGATATTTACAACACTTCCAAATTTTGCTTTACGCATCATTTTCATAGATTCACGACATCCTATGAAGCATGATGCTAAGTTTGCATTGATGACTGACATAAAATCATCCATCTTCATACGAAGTGCTAGTTTATCATTTGTGATTCCTGCATTATTTACAAGATAAGACAGTTCACCATCACTCTCTTTTATAAGCTTTAGCGCATCTATAAATGCAGCCTCATCACTTACATCAAAACCGATAACAGCGGCACTTCCACCTGCAGCTTCTATTTCCTCTTTTACTTTATCTGCAGCTTCTGCTCCACTTCTGTAGTTTACCCATACTTTAAGACCAAAACCTGCGAGGGTTTTTGCAACCTCAGCACCTATCCCACGACTTGAACCTGTTACCAGAACATTTTTACCTGTAAATTTCATTTTATTTTCTTCTCCAATATTAAATTAGATCCTGAATCAAGTTCAGGATGACGACATATATAAATATCGTCATTCCAAACTTGATTTGGAATTTCTACACTAAAGAGTGATCCATCTCAGATGGTACATCAAGTTCCATAAGGGTAAGCACTGTTGGGGCGATGTTGTTTAAGCCACCATTTTCTACCTTGCTCACACCATCAGCTTCAACAAAGCACCAAACTTTACCAACGGTATGATTTGTTAAAATATTGCCCTGCTCATCACGCATCTCCTCACAGTTTCCATGATCAGATGTTATAACAACTGCATAATCTTGTTCTTTTGCTTTTTTCAAGATAAGTCCAAGTTGTGTATCTACTGTACTAACAGCCACTTTTGCAGCTTCAAAATCACCAGTATGACCCACCATATCTCCATTTGCAAAGTTTACTACTACAAAATCATACTCGTCATCCATCGCAGTTAATACAGCTGAACCAACTTCTGAAGCTGACATTTCTGGTTGCATATCATATGTTTTTACATCAGGAGAGGGTATGAGGACCCTTGTTTCATTTGTATATGGTTCATCAATGCCACCATTTAAAAAGAAAGTCACATGCGCATACTTTTCTGTTTCGGCTGTATGAAGTTGTCTTAGTCCTGCATTTGAGATAACCTCAGCAAGTGTGTTTATTGGTGCATCTTTTTTAAAAAGTACTGGGTATGAAAAACTTTTATCATACTCAGTTATAGTTGCAAGATTTACTTTTTTACTGACCCTTATAAACCCTTCAAAACTTTCATCACCAATGGCAGTAACCATTTCTCGCATTCTATCGCTTCTAAAATTTATAGTTAAAACACTATCTCCATCTTGCATCCCCTCATAACCTTTAAAAGCTATAGGTTGAACAAATTCATCAGTCTCACCAAGCCCATATGAATGCCCAATGTAACTATGTGGGTCTAAAGTAGTTTTTGGTTTAGCTTCAACAATAGCTTCATAGCCATCTTTTATACGCTCCCAACGATTATCTCTATCCATTGTATAAAAACGCCCACTTATCGTAGCTATTTTTACATTAGCATTTGTATGTTTATCTACTATGCTTAGATATTTTTGTGCTGAAGTGGGAGAAACATCACGACCATCAGTTATAAGGTGTAAAAACACCTCCTTACCCTGTGAT
The DNA here is from genome assembly GCA_026988245.1 of Sulfurimonas sp. Taxonomy (GTDB): domain Bacteria; phylum Campylobacterota; class Campylobacteria; order Campylobacterales; family Sulfurimonadaceae; genus Sulfurimonas. The sequence continues at coordinate 5,103 of JALSLR010000100.1, read as the reverse complement.
GCTGCTAGGTCAGCTAAACCCATAAAATGGTCTATATGAGAATGGACACCACCATCACTCATAAGCCCTATAAGATGCAATCTATTTGACTTTCCCAATAAAGAAACTAATGCTTTATTGTCTTTTAATCTATTTTCTTGAAGCGCTAAAGAGATTTTTACTAAGTCTTGATACAAAACTCTCCCACTTCCTATAGACATATGACCAACTTCTGAGTTACCCATTTGTCCTTCAGGAAGACCTACACTTAAGCCAAAAGTATCTATCAACGAGTGTGGCGTTTTTGCAAAAAGCTTATCATAAGTTGGTTTGCTAGCATTATAAAATGCGTTATGTTCAGTTTTGTCACTATAGCCTATACCATCGGTGATAACTAATACTACTTTTTTTGACAAATTAGTTCCTATTCTCATTTTTAGTAAAATTATACTATAATCCAGCTTTAAATAATTAAAAGGGCTTTATCGTTGTTATATTATTTACATCAATTACTAGATATTAACTTACTTGGGTACATCACTATTCGTGCAGGTGTGTCATTTTTCTTAGCCTTACTTATCACTATGTTTTTTTTACCTCGCTTTATCAAATGGGCACAAAGGACTTCCCGCGTCCAACCTATAAACGAATGGGCACCTGAGAGTCATAAAGCAAAAGTATCTACACCAACGATGGGTGGAATCGTATTTATATTTGCAACTATTGCTGCTTCTGTTCTCACTATTGATTTTACAAATTACTTTGCTCTTGGAGCAGTTTTAACACTTATACTTTTTTCGCTCATAGGTTTTCAAGATGATTATGCAAAAATTAGAAAAAATGAAAACCTCGCAGGCTTAAAAGCAAGAACTAAACTGCTACTCCAAATCTCTGCTGCCTTTGTCATCACTGGTTTTTTATCTCTATTTGCAGACTTTAACACAGAACTTTTTGTCCCTTTTGTAAAAACAGCTGTATTTGACATGGGTTACTACTCTATCATCCTTTGGGTGCTTGTTATGATAGCTACTTCAAATGCTGTAAACCTAACTGATGGTCTTGATGGACTTGCCACTGTTCCATCCATAGTTGCACTTACAAGCTTTAGCATCATTATATACATTACTGGCAACGCGACTATAAGTTCGTATCTTCTTATGCCAAATTTTCCAGTAGGTGAAGTTGTTATAGTAGCATCAGCACTCATGGGAGCACTAGCAGGTTTTTTATGGTATAACTGCCATCCCGCTGAAGTCTTCATGGGTGATAGTGGAAGCTTGACTATCGGGGCATTTCTTGGATACTTAGCTATCATCTCTAAGAGTGAAATTCTACTTCTTCTTATCGGCTCTATCTTTGTCATTGAGACACTTTCAGTAATCCTTCAAGTTGGATCTTACAAAATTCGTAAAAAAAGAGTTTTTCTCATGGCTCCCATTCACCATCATTTTGAGATGAAAAACTGGGCTGAAAATAAAATAATAGTTCGTTTTTGGATTATCTCTGTACTTTCAAATATGGTTGCTCTTATCTCTTTAAAGATTCGTTGATGCGTGTATCTCTTTTTGGTTACGGTGGGACTACAAAAGCCCTCGCTAAAAAATTTCCTAATGCTATCTTTTATGATGATAAATGTACTAAACCTTTTACAGATGAAAATGGTTTTAAAGTTAAGCCATCAAGTGAATTTAATGCTAAATACTCAGACTTAGAGATTCCTAGTCCAGGGATTCCACCATATCATTCTCTTATAAAACAAGCAACAAATCTTCAAAGTGAGTATGATATATTTGCAGATACAACTCCTCTCAAAATATGGATAAGTGGTACAAATGGCAAAACTACTACTACGCAGATGATGCAACATCTCTTAAGGAACTATGGGAGTGAAGCTGGTGGAAATATCGGTACACCTTTAGCCGACTTGAAAGATGAAGCTACGATGTGGATACTTGAGACAAGTTCATTTACAACCCACTACACCAATATCATGGTACCTAACATCTATGTCCTCTTGCCTATAAACCCTGACCATTTAAGCTGGCACGGCAGTATGGAGGAGTATGAAGAAGCTAAGCTCAAACCCATTCGGATGATGCAAGAGGGTGAAGTAGCCATCATCCCTGCAAAATATAAAGATATAGACACAAATGCACATCTCATTACTTATGAGGGTGAAAGTAGCTTAGCATCACACTTTGGAATAGATACCAAGAGAGTAAAGTTTCAAGGTGCTTTTTTAGCAGATGCTCTTCTTGCTATGGCTGTTGAGATTATTTTATATGACAAGATTGATTATGATAAAATAAACACTTTTGAACTCGACCCACATAGGCAAGAAGAACTTCATGATGCTAAGGGAAGACTTTGGGTGAACGATACCAAAGCAACTAACATAGACGCTAGCATCGCCGCACTAAAAAGGTACAAAGACTCTAAGATACATCTTATCTTAGGTGGTGATGACAAGGGTGTTGCATTAGATGAGCTTTTTAAATTTTTAAAAGATTGCAGGGTTCATATCTACAATATCGGTTCAAACAAAGAGAAACTTTCAAGCTTAGCATCATCATACTCAGTAGAGTTTACAAAATGTAAAAATTTATCTGATTCGATAACTCATATAGATAAAAACCTAAAAGAAAATGAAGTAGCCCTACTCTCACCCGCAGCTTCATCACTAGACGAGTTTAGCTCATACGCACAACGCGGTGATGAGTTCAAAGATGCTATAAAGAAACTTTAATGTTTGAGATAGCTGAATATATAGGAATCATTGCTTTTAGTATAAGTGGTTTTTTTGTCGCCATTCGCAACAAGCTAGATCTACTCGGCATCTTGATTTCTACCTTTTTAACTGCCCTTGGTGGTGGTATCATTCGTGATATCTCTCTTGATAAAACCCCTTTTACTTTTACTCATAACTATCCTGCGAGTATAGTCCTTAGCATCATGCTAATTATGATACTTTTTAAGTTTCATAAGCGTAACTCAATCGAAAACCGAGCTTTTTTTATAGTAAGTGATTCTATTGGGTTGATATCTTTTAGCATCAGTGGGGCTATTATCGCTATAGAAGCTAGCCTCAATCTAACAGGTGTCTTAGTTATCTCCTTTATCACAGCAGTTGGTGGAGGTATCACGAGAGATGTCATAATCAATGAAGTTCCCTTCATATTTAAAACTGGTTTTTATGGAACAGTTGCACTTCTTATGGGTCTTGGAATCTATGCACTGCATACTTTAGACATAACTTCTCCACTATATGTCCTTATACTCTTTACAATTGGTGTGATGCTAAGGGTTGTTGCTTATTATAAAAAATGGTCGATTCCTCTAAATTAAATAATCTTATCTTTTTGTAAGCAAATTTTAAGCACCTAAAAAGTATAATTTCGACCTCTTAACAAGATGGCCTGTTAGCTCAGTCGGTAGAGCAAATGACTGAAAATCATTGTGTCCTTGGTTCGATTCCGAGACAGGCCACCACTTCCAAAATCACATACTACTTTGAATCAAAGCGCTTATACCATATACAACTAATAGTACTCCAAAAAATATCAAAATAGCTTTTAGCTTTGACTTTTTTAATGGCTTGTTATAATCATCAATATCATTTAAATTTGGTTCCATATTTCATCCTTAATAATTATTATTAGCTTATATAATATAACTTTATTACAAAAAATAGACTAAAAATATATGATTAATCAAAACACATCAGAAATTTGATATAATTTCATCATTACAAAATGGGGCTGACCTGGTTTCGACGGGATTCAGTAGCATATGATAGCATGTCGGACTGAGCACTTCCGTTATACGGCTCAACAATTGTTAAACGCAAACAATACAAATTACCGCCCAGCTTACGCAGTAGCATAAGTTTTATCCCCTGCACCTCAGACGTGTAGGCGGGCTGCCTCACCTATGGACTCTGGATAAATAGGATTCGAGGTATAACCCTAATGCAGATATATATTAAGTGTGTCTCCACTTAATAAGAACGCTAGAGGCTCGTCTTGTGTAGCTTTGCAAGTAGTGTGAAGCAAGATTAAACCTAAACAACTTTTCTAAGCATGTAGAAGTTATGTGTAGCTGGATTTCGGACTGGAGTTCGATTCTCCACAGCTCCACCATTAGACCATCTAATACAATCCAAATAAATCCACTTAAATACCAATATTACGGACTTTTAAAGATATTCTTTGTCTAAGTCAATCTATACAAAACCGACTTATTGACAAAAGGCACACAAAAAGCTATAATTTGACATGATTACTTATAGTTGGAATAAAGAAAAAAACTTATTACTAAAAGAAACTAGAGATATAAGTTTTGAACAGATTGTTATGCATATTGAGCAAGGTGACTTGATAGATATAATTAAGCACCCTAATAGTGATAAATATTTAAATCAAAAAATCTTAATTATTAATGTAAACAGTTACATTTACACTGTACCTTTTGTTGAAAATTTAAATGAAAGATTTTTAAAAACAATTATTCCAAATAGAAACTTTACTAAAAAATATCTTGGAGGATAAAATGAAAACCTATGAACTTGACCATGAGGAGCAAGAACTATTACAATCATTAGAAAATGATGAGTGGGAATCAGTTGAAAATCTAAAAGATGAGATAAAGTTTCATCAAGATATTGCAAAAAACACTCTGAGAAAAGACAAGAGAATTAATATTAGATTATCTTCAAATGACTTAGAAGCATTAAAAACAAGTGCAGTTGAACTAGGATTACCATACCAAACATTAGTATCTAGTATCTTGCATCAGTATGCTAGTGGAAGACTTACTCAAAAAACAGGATAACAAAACACAGGTTGAACACCGCGCTGCCGTTAGACTCCACTTGAATTTTATTAAACTTTGTAGTATAATGTAGATACAAAAGGATACATGATGAAAAAAGCTATAAATATTAGAATGGATGAAACCCTATTAACTGATTTAGACTCTTATGCTCAAGAACTTGAACGTTCACGCACTTATATCATAGAGAAAGCTGTAAGTATTTATTTTGATACACTTGATGAAATGATTTCTGATAAACGGATTGACGAACTTAAAGCTGGTAAAACTGAAGTTTACTCCCTTGAAGAAGTA